>JBKJUQ010000078.1:0-12020 GCA_046590685.1 Hymenobacteraceae bacterium | reverse complement strand
CGAATCCTGACTTCCGGCAGGTGCTCACGCAGGATGGAGACGGCGGCGAGGGTTTCGAGGGTAGGCACGTCGCCGCAGCAGGGCATTACGACATCAGGCTCGGCGTCCTGGTCGTTGCTGGCCCACGACCAGATGCCGATGCCTTCGGCGCAGTGCTTGACGGCGGCCTCCATCGAGAGCCACTGCGGGGCGGGGTGCTTGGCGGCCACCATCACGTTGACGTAGTGGCGGCTGCGCAGGCAATGGTCCATCACCGAGAGCAGGCAGTTGGCGTCGGGGGGCAGGTAGATGCGCACCACCTCCGCCTTCTTGTTGATGACGTGGTCGATAAATCCGGGGTCCTGGTGGGTGAACCCGTTGTGATCCTGGCGCCAGACGGTGGACGTCAGCAGGTAGTTGAGCGAGGCGAGCGGCCGGCGCCACGGGATTTCGCGCGTCGTCTTGAGCCACTTGGCGTGCTGGTTGAACATCGACCCGACGATGTGGATGAACGCCTCGTAGGAGTTGAACAGCCCGTGGCGCCCGGTGAGTAGGTAGCCTTCGAGCCAGCCTTCGCACTGGTGCTCGCTGAGCATCTCCACCACGCTGCCGGTGGACGCCAGGAACTGGTCGTTTGCCTCCGTTTCAGCATTCCACTGGCGGTTGGTGGCTTCAAAGACGGCTTCCAGGCGGTTGGAGGCCGTTTCGTCGGGGCCGAAGATGCGGAAGTTGTTGGGCTCCTGGTTTTGCCGGATAATGTCGCGCAGGAACTGCCCGGCGACGAACGTATCGCTGGCGAGCACGGCGCCCGGAGCGGGGACGTCGATGGCGTAGTCGCGGAAGTCGGGCAGGTGAAGGGCGCGCAGCAGCAAGCCGCCGTTGGTGTGGGGGTTGGCGCCCATCCGCCGGTTGCCGGTCGGGGCCAGCGCGGCCAGCTCGGGTAGCAGGCGTCCTTCGGCATCGAAGAGCTCCTCGGGCTGGTAGCTGCGCAACCAGGCTTCGAGTTGGGTCAGGTTGGCGGGGGGCGTCTGGTCGGAGATGGCGATCGGTACCTGGTGGGCGCGGAAGGTGCCTTCGTTGGGTTTGCCGTTGACCACTTTCGGACCCGTCCAGCCCTTCGGCGACTTCAGCACGATCATCGGCCAGCGCGGGCGGGTGCCGTCGCCGAGGGTGCGGGCATTGTGATGAATCCGTTGGATGTCGGCGACGGCCTGATCGAGGGCGGCGGCCATTGCCTGGTGCATTAACTCGGGCTCGTGGCCTTCCACGAAGTAGGGCGTCCAGCCGTAGCCGCGCAGGAGCTGCTCCAACTCCTCGTGACTGATGCGGGCGAGCACCGTCGGGTTGGAGATCTTGTAGCCGTTGAGGTGCAGGATGGGCAGCACGACGCCGTCGGTGACGGGGTTGAGAAACTTGTTGCCGTGCCAGGAGGTAGCCAGGGGTCCGGTTTCGGCTTCCCCGTCGCCGACGACGCAGGCGGCGATCAGGTCGGGGTTATCGAAGACGGCCCCGAAGGCGTGGCTGAGCGAGTAGCCCAATTCACCCCCTTCATGCAGCGAGCCGGGGGTCTGGGGCGAGGCGTGGCTGGAGATACCGCCGGGCGCCGAAAACTGCCGGAACAGCTTCCGCAGGCCCGCCTCATCGGGGCTGATGTCGGGGTAAACTTCGCTATAAGTGCCTTCGAGGTACGTGTTCGCTACTACGGCCGGCCCACCGTGGCCGGGGCCGGAGATGTAGAGCATATCGAGGTCGTCGCGCTTGATGACCCGGTTGAGGTGCGCGTAGATAAAGTTCTGCCCCGGGGTGGTGCCCCAGTGGCCGAGCTGCTGCCGCTTGATGTGTTCGAGCAGGAGCGGCTCGCGCAGCAGGGGGTTATCGCGCAGGTACAGCTGGGCGACGGAGAGGTAGTTGGCGGCCCGCCAGTAGGCGTGAATTCGCTGAAGGGACTCCGACGACAACGGCGAGGCCGTCAGATTCGCCGCTGGGGCTGGTTGGGTGGCAATCATTGGGGTGCTTGGCTTGGGATCAGGCGCGCGGCTCAATCGGTGGTTGTCAGGAGCTGGCCGACGGTTTGGGCGATCATCATCTCCTCATCGGTGGGGATGACGCGGACGGTGACGCGGCTGGCGTCGGTGGAGATCACGGAGGCGTGGGCGGCATTGCGTTGCTCATCCAGTTCGAGGCCGAGGAAATCCAGGTGGTGGCACACGCGGTGGCGGACTTCGGCCGCGTGCTCGCCGATACCGCCGGCGAAGACGAGCGTGTCGAGCCCACCGAGCACGGCGGCGAAGGCGCCGATGCCTTTGCGGGCCTGGTAGCAAAACACCTCCACGGCTTCCGCCGCGCGGACGTCGGTGGCTTGCAGGACCAGCAGATCGCGCATATCCGAAGAGGTTTCGGAGACGCCGAGCAGGCCGGACTCGTGGTTGAGCAGGTGGTTGAGCTGCGGGGGCGTCAGCTTTTCGGTTTGCAGCAGGTACCAGAGCACGCCGGGGTCGAGGTCGCCGGGGCGGGTACCCATCGGCAGGCCGCCGGTGGGCGTAAAGCCCATCGTAGTATCCACGCTCTGGCCGTCGCGGACGGCCGTCAAACTCGCGCCGCTGCCGAGGTGAGCCAGAATGACGCGACCGTGGGCGGCGGCCGGGCCGGCGAGGCGGGTCAGCTCCTGCACCAGGTAGGCGCAGGAAAGGCCGTGGAAGCCGTAGCGCCGGATGCCCTGCGCGTCTAAGCGGCGCGGGAGGGGCAGCATCTGCGCCACGCGCGGCATCGAGCGGTGAAACGCGGTGTCGAAGCAGGCGATCTGGGGCAGCGGTGAGTGGCGCTGCTGAAAGGCTTCGATCAGCGCGATTTCCAGCGGAAGGTGATCGGGGTCGTAGGCGCGGATGCGGTTTAGCTCCGTGAGTAATTCCGGCGTGACGCGCTCGGGTGCCTGATGCTCCAGACCGTGGACGACCCGATGCCCAATGGCGGTGACGTTGGCGAAAACCGGTTGCTTTTCGAGCCAATCGACCAGCAGCCGTACGGCGGTCGCGGGGTCGGGAGCGGCCACCGGGGTGATGACGGGCGAACCGGTAGCGGGGTCGGTAACCGTCAGCGTCGGGTTGGGCAGACCGATGCGGGCAAGGCTGCCGTGCAGCCCGCGCGTTGGGGGCTCGGTGAGCTCGTAGACCGCGAGCTTGATGCTCGAAGACCCGCCGTTGAGGGTTAGGATAACGGGGTTAGCGACGCTCACGAAGGGATGGAGTGTAGAGGGTTATCGGGTCGGCGCGGCTGCCGACTGCCGGAGCGCACGCCGTCAGGACGCGGGGCTTAGGCCGGAGAGCACCGCGTTGGTCCACTGCGCCACGGTGGTGGTGAGGCTGGCCGCGGCGACGGGCGGCACTTCCGGCTCCGTGGGTAGCACCAGCACCGGTACGGGGCAGCGCTGGAGCAGCTGGGCCGTGACGCTGTGGTGAAACAGCTCGCCCCAATAGCTGCGTGGGCGCGCCAGCACCACCACCAGCTCGGCTTGGGTGTCCTGCACGGCCGCGAGCAGGCCCGCTTCGTAGCTGTCGTACGCGTAGCCCCGCAGCTCCGGGGTGGGCCGCCCTTCGACCAGGCCGCTGGCTTGCACGGCGTGCAGGGCCAGGGCGCAGCCCTCGTCGTCTTCCACCGCCGACACGTGGGCGACGAATACGACGGCGTCGGGTAGCAACAGGAGCTGACGCAGGGGTTGGGCGGCGGGTGCCAGCGCGAAGACCTCGCGATCGGCGGCAATCAGGATCCGCCGCGGAGGCTGCTCGGCGGGGGTGGCGAAGGGTACGACCAACAGCGGGTAACTGCCGGCGCGCAATAGCTCAGCGCACGCGGTTACGACGTCGGCCGCCGCCGGGTGGACGGGGTCGGGCTGGCTGATGACGAACAACGCCGGGTGATGCCGGGCGGCCACGTCCTGGGCGACAGCGGGCAGCAGGTCGGTGGCGACTTCCACAGTGGGGTGGCTGGCCAACCCGTGGGCCTGCTCCTCCAGGGCTTCCGCCGTTCCGACTTGCCGGTCATGCGCGGCCTGGCGGAAGCTTTCGCCGACGCCTTCGTACGGGTCGTATGCCGCAGCGCCGGTGACGTGGAGCAAGACCAGCTTACCACCTACCGCCTGCGTCAGCGTGTCGGCATAACGCACGGTGTGGCGGGCGGGCGCGTAAAAACCAGTGAAAACAACGAGGGTAAGGGCCATAATCGAAAACGAAAGCGGGCGAAGTGAGGAAAGCCGAACGGGTAACAGCAGCGAGCCAACCGGCTAATCTTCCGGGAGGGCGTCGGCCGCCGCCAGCAGCAGCACCGGGGTTTGTGTCTCCCGCAGGACTTGATCGGTTACACTGTCGATGAAGATCTTGTCGACCCAATCGTGCCCGCGGTCGAGCAAGGCCAGCACATCGATCGAGAGCGCATCCACGGCGTTCAGAATACCCGGCGCGGGCTGCTCGCCGCCCACCTTGTGCAGCGGGCTGTGCGGCATGCTGGCGGCTAGCCCGCACGCCCGCGCCGCGCTCAACCCGGCTTGCCCGCCGCCCCAGTCATCCGACTCCAGTACGACGACGGTGATGATCTCGGTGCTGAACGCATCGAGCAAGGGAGCGACGGCCGTCGCGTTGGGTGCCAGCCGGAAACCTCGGTCTTCCACGGCCAGCGCCAGCCGCTGGGGCGGATGGATAGCGCTATCGGGCAAGTCGGCGGGCACCAGCAGCAGCGGATAACCCATCTGCCGCGCCAGCGGCAGCGTCCGGTTGCTGAGCCATTCGTCGAGCTGCCCGTCAGTAGCCGTCAGGCCCGCCACCAGAAGCAGGGGGCGGTACTTACGCAATACTTGCTGAACGGCGCTGTCCCAATCGGTTTCGATCAGCTCGGCGGTGGCCGGCACGGCCAGGCCGGCCGCCAGCTGCTCCAGCGTCTGCCGGGTTTCCCGCACGTAGCGGGCGTTCACCGGCTGCATCACGTGGGCAATCGGCGCGGAGGTGGGCGGCGGGAGATAGATGTGTACCAGATGCAGCTCGGCGTTCAGCGGTGCTGCCAGGGCGGCGGCATACGCCCGCGCCCGCTCCGCCGCGGGAGAAAAATCGGTCAGGACAACCAGGCAGGGGTTCATCGGGGAAGCGGGTAAGGTGGATCGTCAAAAACGGAAAGGCCGGGAGGATCAAGCGGGCTGGGGACGGAGCGTAGCGACCGGCCGCAGGGGCGGAGCGACCGCGCCGCGCAGCCGGCCGACCAGCTTCGCCAGTTCCACCGCCCAGAAAACGACGCTCGAAACGGCCAGCGTGATGCCCAGCTCCGCCCACGTCAGCGGCTGGGTGCTGAGCAGGCTGTTGAAAAAGGGCACGTAGATGATCATCAGCTGAAGGCCCACGGTCAGCACCAGGGCGCCCAGCATCGGCTTGTTAGTCAACAGGCCCGTGCTGAACACCGACTCGCGCGGCGAGCGAATGGCGAGCGCGAGCCCCAGCTGACTGAAACAGAGGACGCTGAACGCCATCGTTTGCCAGTGCGCTACCCCCGCGCGCAGGGCCCACGCCTGCATGCCGATGGTGATACCGCCCACCAGCAAACCCACCCACAGGATAAACCAGCCCAGTCCGCCGGCGAAAATGGTCTGGCGCGGGTCGATGGGCGGACGCTGCATACTGTTCTGCTCGGATGGCTCGTACGCGAACGCCAGGCCGGGCAGACCGTCGGTTATCAGGTTGATCCACAGGATATGAATGGCCAGCAGCGGGACGGGCAAACCGAAGAGCGGCGCTAAAAAAAGCGCTCCTATCTCGCCCGCGCTGCCCGCCAGGAGGTAGCGGACAAACTTCAGCAGGTTGTCGTAAATCCGGCGCCCGTGCTTTACCGCTTCCACGATGGTGGCAAAGTCGTCGTCGAGCAGAATGAGGTGCGAGGCTTCCTTGGATACTTCGGTCCCGGTGATACCCATCGCGATGCCGATGTCGGCGTTTTTGAGCGCGGGGGCGTCGTTCACGCCGTCGCCGGTCATCGCCACGAACTGGTGGCGGGCTTGCAACGCACTGATAATGCGCAGCTTCTGGGCGGGATCAACCCGGGCGTAGACCCGCACTTTTTCCACGATCTCCCCGAAGGCCGCGTCGTCTAATTGGTTGAGCTCGGGCCCGGTGAGCACCCGATCCGCGGCCGACGACACGATGCCCAAGCTCTCGGCGACGGCCTGGGCGGTCAGCTTATGGTCGCCGGTGATCATCACCGGGACGATCCCGGCGGCGCGGCATTCGGCTACGGCCTGGCGGGCTTCGGGACGGGGGGGGTCGATCAGGCCGACGAAGCCAATGAAGCGCAGGCCGGATTCGACGGTGGCCGGGTCGAGGGTGTGGGGCAGCTCGGACAGCAGCTTACCGGCGTAGCCGAGTACCCGGTAGCCCTTTTTGGCCATCGCGTCAGTGCGGGCGCGCAGGTCGGGAATGGCAGCTTGCTGACCCGCTTCGAGCTGCGCAAACAAGGCCCCCATCGCGCCTTTGGTGATCACCAGCACGCCCTGATCGGTTTGGTGCAGCGTCGTCATACACTTCCGGTCGGAGTCGAAGGGAAGCTCGCCGATGCGCGGGAAGGAGGTTTCGAGCGTGGTCCGGGCGTAGCTGCTGCCGGCGGCATACTGCGCCAGGGCGACCTCCGTGGAGTCGCCGAGCCAGGTATCGTCGGCTCCTTTGGTCACGTCGTTGTTAAGGGCCATAGCGGTCAGCAGCGCGTCGGCGTTGGCTAACCCCGGCAGCGAGAAATCGGCCGCGGCGTCCGTTTCCTCCACCGTCATCTTGTTGATTGTCAGCGTCCCCGTTTTGTCGGTGCAGATGTAGGTCACCGACCCCAGGGTTTCTACCGCGGGCAGCTTCCGAATGAGCGCGTTGCTTTTGGCCAATCGCCGGGCCCCCAACGCCAGCGAAACGGTGACTAAAGCGGGCAAGGCTTCGGGTAGCGCCGCAATGGCCAGCGAGATCGACACCAGCAGCAGCTCGCGCAGCGGCTCGTCGCGGAGCCAGCCAACCCCAAAAAAGAGCACGCCAATGCCCACGGCCCCGGCGGCTAAACGCTTGCCGAGCGTGGCCAGTCGTTTCTGCAGGGGCGTGGCGGTTTCGTCGGTCTGAATCAGCTGGGCGATCCGCCCCAGCTCGGTGTGCATCCCGGTCGCCACGACGTAGGCCGTGGCCCGACCGTTGGTGACGAATGTGCCCTTGTAACCGATATTCAGCCGATCGCCGAGCGGGTAATCGCCGGCGGGCAGCACGGCCGGTTTCTTCTCGACGTTGGTGGACTCCCCCGTCAGCGACGACTCATCTACTTTCAGCGCGAATGTTTCGATAAACCGCACGTCGGCGGGGATAACGTTGCCGGCTTCCAGCACCGCCACATCGCCGGGCACCAGATCGGCGGCGGCCACTTTAACGGGTTGATCCTTTCGTAGAACCTGGGCCTGCGTGGCGGCCATCTTCTGGAGGGCCTCCAGCGCCTTTTCGGCCCGATACTCCTGAATGAACCCGACCAGAGCGTTGAGGACGACAATGGCCAGAATAACGTACGTCGATTTCAGCTCGCCCACCAGCGCCGATACGGAGGCCGCCGCGAGGAGCACCAGAATCATCACGTCGGCCAGCTGATGCAGCAGGAGCTGCCCGATGGTTTTCTTTTTGACGTCTTCGAGCTGGTTTTTGCCGTGCTCGCTGAGCCGCTGCTGGGCCGTGGCGGGGTCGAGCCCGGCCGGCGACGTATTCAGCGCGTGGGCGACGTCCTCGACCGACGTAACGTGGTAGTCCATAGCGTGGGGGTGATGGAGGGCGTAGCGCCGCGCGGGCGGAGGCAGCTTCTGGCGGGCCGCCAGCGGGATTTTTACGGCGCTTCGGCTGGCGCCCGCGCCCGGCAGCGGCGGCCCAGGCTCAATCTTCCGCCGGCAGCAGCAGCACCGGGATAGGACTTGTCCGCAGCAGCTGGGCCGTCACGCTCTTGTGAAACAGGCTCCCGATCAGGCTGTGGCGCCGCGCTACTACCACCAGCATATCGGCGTCCTTGCGGGCAATCTCGCGCAGAATACCCCCTACCACCGTTGGCTGAAACACCTCGTGCTCATCGTCCTTCGGCAGCGTATCCACCAGGTCGTTGACGCGAATCGTATCCAGTACCTCGGCCGCTTGTCCTTCGCCGTGGTTGTCGTCGATCACGTGCACCACGCGAAACGAGGCCAGCGTGGCCCGCAGCAGGCGGCGCACCACATCCTGGTGAGGGCAGAGACGGAAGGGGTCGCCGTCGACGGCCAGCAGCAGGCGGCGCGGCGGGTACACCTCCCACCCCACCGACGGCACCACCAGCAACGGATAGGGCGCGTCTTGCAGCAGATTCATCGCCGTCTGGACCACGAGGTCTTCCGGCGGGTTGGCGAACCCGGCGCGGCCCAGCACCAGCAGCAGCGGATGGTGCAGCCGCACGGCTTCCTTGACGGCATCGGGCAGCCACGCTTCCGAAACGTCCACTTCCGTCGGTACGGGCTGGTTGGCGGCCAGCTTGTGCAGCGCTTCGGCCGTTTTGCGCTCGCCCCACCGGGTGTAGTAGCTGCTGTACTCGTAGGGCGCCAGCAGGCCGTCGTGGCGCACGTGCAACAGCACCAGCTGCGAGTTCAGCGGCACCGCCAACCCGGCGGCGTACGAGAGCGCGCGGTTGGAAACGGCGAAAAAATCAGTCAGGACGATGAGCGGTGGGGTCATGGGAGCCAGGAAGGAATGGGGTGGATCAGGTCAGCTGCGGGCCAGTCCGCCAGCTTCACGAACCGCCGCTGGGCCGGGCGCGGGGGCGTCTTCCGCCCACCCGTCGCGTGCCATCGACGCGTCGGCTTCCCGCGCCAGCGTTCGGGTACCCGAACTGAGGGCGCGGGCCGACCGGGCAGTATGCAGGCCGCCGGAGCGGAGCCGCCCGCTGTGTGGGCTGCGGGGGGGCGCGGCTATCGGGGCGGTGGTCACAGGCCCGCGCCCAGCGGCTGGGGGTCGCTCGTAACGCGCAGGTGGTTGTTGACGTCGCGGGCGCCGACCTCGTAGGCGTCGAGGGCGGCCTGTTTGCGGTCGTGCCACGTATCGACCGAGCCGGTGAGCGTCGCGCGGCCGTTTTCCACCACCACCTGTACTTCCTGGTCGTGGAGGCCGACCGACCAGAAATACCGCATCCGGATGCGCTCGGTCAGGGCATAGTCGGGGTTGGCGCTCGCGGCCGGGTGGGAAGCTCCGGGGCCGCGGAAGAGGGAGAGCAGACCGTGGTAGTCGGCTGGAGCCGGCACGTCTACCCGGTTCTCCACTTCTCCCACCCCATTGATACCGGCGGCTACTTCGCCCGCCTGCTCCTGCTCAAAGTGGTTGTCGACGCTCCCGTACAGGGTGGCGCGGCCATTCTGGACGTTCACGCGGAATTCGACCTCCCTCAGGTACGGGTTGCGCGTCAGGGCGTCCAGAATAGTCTGCCGAATGGTGGCGTCGGGCGAGAGGCGCTCGGTGCGCACTTTCAAGAGCGAGTGCACATCCCACACGCCCACCACGTTGCGGGCGTCCTGTTCGGCGGCGCGCTTGGCGCGCAGGTTACTTACCGGGCCGGTGAGCGTCACGACACCCTCGCGCACCCGGACCTCGATTTCGGCCGCCAGAACGCGCGGATCGTACCGAAAAGTATCCCGCACCGCAATGGCGATATCGTCGTCGGCTTTGTAGGCAAACTTGTCGCGCCGCAGCTCCGGGCCCAGCGCCCAGTAGGCGACGTCCAGGTCGCGGGCGTCGACCCGGGCCGCGCCGGTCTGGTAAGCAATGGCAACCAGGCGGGCCTTTTCATCGGCCGTGCCCACCTTGCCCGTCAGGAATACGTGCTGGCTCAGGGTGCGCACCTGCACCAGGGCGCTATTGACGCGGATGTCCCAGATGAGCCGCTGCTCGATCTGGTGCGTGATTTCCTCGTCGGAGTTGAAGACCCGGCCGACGTGGATCAGCAGGGTATCGGCGGCCACCCGATGCACCCCGCGCACGCCTTGCACGACGTGCAGGACCAGCTCCTTCTCCGCCCACGACTGCACCGTGCCCGTCAGCGTAACCACCCCGTCGGCCACGGTGCAGCGCACGTGGGGGTACTCGCCGGTGGCGGGGTCGTCGGCGAGGGCGCTCGTCACGTCGCGCAGCAGCTCGGCATCGGGCACGTAGGCGGTCCGGATCACCAGCTCGTTCACTACCCCCCGCACGCCCCGGACGGCCAGGGCGATTTCCTCGGCCCGCTGCCGGGCGAGCAGGTTGTCGGTAAAGCCCGTCAGCTCGACGATGCCGTTGGTGGTGGCAACGTCCAGCAGGTGCGAGGGCACGCCTTTTTTGGTGAGGTAAAACAGCTCGATGGCGGCCGAGATGTCTTCGTCGGTTACGCGCTCGGCCGTAGTGGGCAGCGTGGGGATATCAAAAGTCAGCATGGTGCGATGGAGTAAGAGGGCACGAGGAGGGTCCACTCTGTTTCCCTGGCCCCGCCCGTCGGGGCCGAGCCAGAGAAGGAAGCCGGGCGGGTTAGCTGCGGTTTAGCTGCGGGCGTGAACCGGCTGATTGCTGGCCCGAAAGTGCCAGCCCAGCGCGACGAGCCCCGCGAATAGCAGCGCCGTGAACAGGAAGGAGGGAATGATCATACCAGTGGGAATAAGGCAGGAGGCTTGCGCCGCCCGCGGTGAGCGATACTGATGCCGTAAAATTCAGTCTTTACCCCTCCCTCCTGCCATGACGATCATCACTGAATCGGATGACGTTTGTCAAGCGGGCCGACCGAAGCGCGTCGGGTTCGGGGCTGGTTCGGGGCCGGCGCGACGGCCGCGCCGGGCGGCAGGCCGCGCCGCCGGGCCGGGCGACGCGGCCCTGGCTCCGGAGGGGGGAGTGAGATGGCCGGATAGGGCGGCGGTCGCGGGTTCGATCAGGGAGCGGGACGGGCCACTGCCTTCGGCCGACAGCCGAAGCCGGACGACGCCGGGCGAGCGCTACGGCGGCCTACTGCCGGAGGCCGAATCAGCGAACTACCCGCCCGACGCGGTGGTTGGCGAGCCAGCCCGACCGGCCGTATCCGGGGGTGGCTTTACGGATAATCAGCTATGGCACGCGCGGCAAACATCTTTACGCAGGGCATCTCGGGGAAAGTAGGCGGACTGGTGTTCCGGCAGCAGGCCGATGGATCGCCAGCGGTGATCGCGGCCGCGCCAAAGCCGCAGAACCGGAAGCCTCGCCGGCGGGAGGCGGCTAATCAGCAGCATTTCAAGGAAGCGGCCGCGTTTGGCAACCGGGTGATGCGCGACCGGGTACTGCGGCCCCTGTACGCGGCGCGGCAGACGGCAAAGCTGCGCTCGCCGTATCACGTAGCGTTGGCCGATGCGCGCAACCCGCCGCGGGTGGAAGACTACGCGGCTCCTCCCCTACCCTTAGCGTCCGGCCAGACGGTGCGGGTGCGGGCGACCGACGACTTTGAGGTGACGCGGGTGTGGGTGCGGCTGGAAGCGCCCGACGGCACGCTGCTGGAGGAAGGCGAGGCCGTGGCAGCGGCCGTCCCGAACCCGAACGGCTGGTGGCACTATGCCGTACAGGGCGCGGTTGGGGTGGGGAGCAGCTTGGTGGCGACGGCGTTTGACCGGCCGGGCAATGCGACGACCGGGCGCTGGGTGCTGGGGTAAGGAGGCGGGGCAGCGCGATAGGACAAAACCGGGAGCAGGACGCTATTTGAATGCGCTTACTATGCGCTATCAATAGGACAGGAATGGGTTGACCTTGCTTTAGGGTCGGTTTTGCTAAGCTGTAACTATGCTTTATCGTTGCTCTATCCTTGGTGACGCGGTGAGGGAACGGGGCTTTTGGAGAAGGTAAGGGACAGTGGTGGCTGGGTTTGGGAAGGAGCGCGGGGCGGGCAGGGTGGGTGGCGGAAGGGCTGGTTGCTATGCTTAGAGCGGTTTGAGCGTCAGGGTACGTCGAGTAACGTATCGCGGACCTCCGGTCCGCCGCTACGCCCTGGTTACGGCGGACCGGAGG
>JBKJUQ010000074.1:0-27878 GCA_046590685.1 Hymenobacteraceae bacterium | reverse complement strand
CCGGGAACCTGCTCCATGCGGCCGGGAGCCCGCTCAACGCCGCCGGGGCGGAATACTTTTGCCGAATTATGTTGTACGCTTCGCTCGTCAAACCCGCTCTCTTTCAGCTCGACGCTGAGAAGGCGCACTACGCTGCCTTCGAAGCGCTGCCGCTGCTGACCCGGCCGCTGATCGGCCCCGTCGTACGCGCCGCGCTGGGTATCGACCGCGCCGCTTGCCACGCGCCCGCCCTCGCCCGCACCGTGATGGGCCTGCCGTTCGCGAACCCCGTCGGGCTGGCGGCCGGCTTCGACAAAGACGCGCGGTACGTCGACGCGTGGGCCGCCGTCGGCTTCGGGCACGTCGAAGTCGGCACCCTCACCCCGCGGCCGCAGCCCGGCAACCCCAAGCCGCGGATGTTTCGCCTCCCCGCCGATGGCGCCCTGCTCAACCGCCTCGGCTTCAACAACGGCGGCGCCGAAGTGGCCGCTCTGCGCCTCCAGAAACGCCCCGCCGGCCTCATCGTCGGCGGCAACCTCGGCAAGAACAAGGACACCCCCAACGACGAAGCCGCCAACGATTACCTGAAAGGCTTCGACGCGCTCGCCGACGTCGTCGATTACATCGCCGTCAACGTTTCCTCGCCCAACACCCCCGGCCTGCGCGCGCTTCAGGACCGCGAGCCCCTCCAGCGCCTGCTCGGCCAGCTCCAGGCGCGCAACCAGCGCCGCCGCGCGCCCTTGCCGCTCGCCCTCAAGCTCGCCCCCGACCTCACCAACGAACAGTTCGCCGACGCCGCCGCGCTCGTGGTCGAAGCCGGCTTCGCGGGCGTCATCGCCACCAACACCACCATCAGCCGCGCCCACCTGCGCACCCCCGCCGCGACCGTCGACGCCCTCGGCGCCGGCGGCCTGAGTGGCGCGCCCCTGACGGCCCGCGCCCTCGAAGTCACCAAACGGCTCCGCGCCGCGCTGCCCGCCACCGTCGCCCTCATCGGCGTCGGCGGGATTATGAACGAACAGGATGCCCGCGACCGCCTCGCCGCCGGCGCCGACCTGGTGCAGGTCTACACCGGCTTCGTGTACGAAGGCCCCGCGCTGGTCACGCGCATTTGCCGCGCCATCGCCTGACCAGCCAGCCACGTAAAAATTCCCCACCCCGGAAGGGGAGGGGTGCCTTTTGCAAAGCGAAGCGCAGCAATTGGCGGGGTGGGGTGATCACGTTAGAACGGGGGTAACTCAACGGGTCATCCCTGCCCGCGCCACCTTCCCGTGCCGCCCGCCGTACAAGCCGCCTGATGTCGTTTTTTACTTCTGATATTTTCAAGAGCCTGATGCCGGTGCTCGCCGGCTCCATCATCACGCTTTCCGGTACGTTCCTGACCTTGAGCTTCGCGGCCGGCACCCAGGAGCAAACCCAGCTCCGGGCGGCCTACTCAGCCTTTCTGGCCGCCGCCGATGAAGCCAACGACCACGTCGCCGCCGCCCGCGCCACCGAAGCCACCCGCCTCGTGCGCTACCTGCGCGATGGGCGCCGCTTCCGCCCGCGCCCGCTGCTCACCACCGACTCGGTGATGATCGCCGACGGTCAGCGCCACACCCGCGAGGGCGTCGCGCGGCTGCGCAAAACCGCGTTCGACCTGCTGCTCCTCGAACCCACGGACGCGCGCCGCGAGCGCGTGCGCACCTACGTCAGCCACTTCCTCGACGGCCAGGCCGCCGTCGGGCGCCACGCCACCCGCGTGCGCACCCTCATCGAAACCGGCACCCTCGACCCCACCAGCGATCCCGGGGCCGCTGCCGCTGATCCGCTCGGCGCGTACCAGCACGCCGTCCAGCGGGCCCACACCACGCAGGACGACGACTACCGAAAGCTGGTCAATGAGATCGTCGACGACGAGCGCTGGCACTAAGGCCGTCGGCCCTTACCGCAACGCTTTGAGCTGGGCTGCCACCTGCTTTTCCCACCGCGCCTGCCCCGCCGGGTCGAGGCCGTGACGGGCTTCTTCGTCGTAGCGGTCCTGGGCGTTCTGCCAGTTCAGAAAGGCGGCATCAATCAACGGCTTGAGCTGGGTTTGGGCCTGCTGACACGTCATTTTTAGCTTCTGCAAGCTCAGCCGCAGCAGCCGGGCGTGCACCTCCGTCAGGTCGAAGTGGAGCTGCTCGTGGCGGAGCAAGGGCGCCGATTCGTTCGATCTCGTCCACGACTCCAGCGGCCGAAATACCGCCTGCACCTGTACGTCGAGCAGGTCGTCGGCACACTTTACCTCTACGCTGAGGTCCGCGGACGTCAAGGCGTGCAGTTTTTCGGCTGGCCCCGCCGCGCCTTTGAAGTCGGCCCACGTCAGGCGCCGCGCCGGGCTCCAGACCAGCGTCGAGTCAGAGTTGACGACCGACCGGGGCGGGTCGGTAGCCCCTGGCGCCAAGGCTGCTTGAGCCGGGGAAGCGGAAGTCGCGTCCGCCAGCATCAGCGGGCCCAGCAGCGAGAAAGACAGCGTCAGAAAGCGAGAAGTCACGCGCGCAAAAGCGCCACACCGGGCGGAATGTTCCCCGGCTGATCCCCGCAATCAGGAGCGTTTGCTTCCGCTTTACTTACTCAGCATCCGCACGCGCCACGTCAACGCCACGGCCGAGAGCGTGAGCCCCAAACACAGCCCGGCCCACAGGCCGCTCGGTCCGTATCCCATCGGAAACGCCAGCCAATAGCCCAGCGGCAGGGCCACCACCCAGTAGGCGATAAACGAGATCAGCCCCGGCACCCGCACGTCCTGCAAGCCGCGCAGCGCTCCCAGCGCCGTCACCTGCACCCCGTCGGACATCTGAAACAGCGCCGCGATGATGAGCAGATCGGCGGCGAGGGCGCGCGCCGCCGCGCCGTCGGGCTTCGTCACGTAAACCCACGGGAGCTGGTGGCGCACCACCACCAGCAGCAAGCCCATCAGCAGCATAAACCCGAAGGCGAGCCAGAGCGCGCTCGTGGCGGCGCGGCGCACCTCGTGATGGCGCCCCGCGCCGGCAAACTGGCCGACCCGCACCGTCGCCGCCGCGCCGATGCCGGAGGCGGCCATGTACGTCACGCTCGCCACGTTGATGGCAATCTGGTGCGCCGCCAGCGCCGTCGTGCCGATCCAGCCCATCATCAAGGCGGAAAACACGAACGCGCCGGTTTCGAGCAGCATCTGCCCGGCGATCGGGAAGCCCAGACTGAGCATTCGGCGGGCGTGCTTCCACTTGGCGGCGAGCTGCGCGCGGTACGGCGCGAACCGCGCCGCGCGCCAGAACCACGCGGCCATTGCCGCCAGCATCAGCGTGCGCGCCAGCAGCGTGGCCCACGCCGAGCCAATCATTCCCAAGGCCGGAAACCCGAGCAGACCGAACACGAACACGTAGTTGAGGCCGATATTGGCCAGATTCGCTCCGAGCGAGATCACCATGGCCTCCCGCGTGAGCGCCAACCCTTCGGCAAACTGGCGCAGCGCCTGAAACAGCATCAGCGGAATCATCGAGAGGGCGATAACCCGCAGAAACGGCCCCGCCAGCGCCACCACGGCCGGTGGCTCGCCCAGATGCGGGAGCACCCACGTCGCGCCCCAGCCCAAGCCCGCCAGTGCCACGCCGGCCACCGCGCACACTGCCAGCCCCGCGCCCAGTAGCAACGCCAGCCGGTGCGTGCGGTGGCGCGCGGCCGCCGCGGCCACCAGCGGGGTAAGCCCCATCGAGATGCCCAGCCCCAGCACGAGCACCACCACGGCCACCGACGTTGCCAGGGCCACGCCCGCCAGGGGCAGCTCGCCCAGGCGCCCGACGATCACGGAATCGGCGACGTTGACGGCGATGTGCCCCAGCTGCGAGATCACGACCGGGTAGGCAACCACGAAATTCTCGCGGAAGTGCTGCCGCCACGGCAGCGGCGTGGTGGTGAGGGGCACAGGAGGGGCAGGCGGCGGCAGCATCAGGACACAAAGGTCGGCGGAAGCGGCCGCGTCGCTGCCTTCGGCCGGAATACGGAAAACGGGGGCGAACCAAACCCTCCTCGCGCCCGGTCGTAGCTTTTAGCGCACCGATTGGTGCACTCTTTTCGCTGCTCACTTTATCACGTATCTCCCATGGCCGCTCCCCAAGACAACCCGGCGCAAGACCACGCCCAGAGGCCCACGACGGCCGGCCAAACCAAGGAGGAAGAGGACCGTCAGCCAGCTCTGGTGCCGCCGAGCGGGGAAGGAGTTAGAAGCTCGGGGGCCGGTGGGGCCGGGGCGGGCTACGGAGGCTCCGAGAATATGGGCTCGCCCTCGCCCACCGGTTCCGGTGCTGAGGGAAAATCTGCGGATCCCAGCCGGACGAACAATCCGAACGCCCCTTCTCGCGACGAAGCCGCTGCCCCCGCCCCCGCGACGGGCCAGGCGGAGTAGACGGCGGGTGTCTTTCTGGTAGAATCGCGTACGCCCCGATTGGTTACCGCCAATCGGGGCGTTTTTTTGTGCCCTCCGAGCGGCTCCCTATTCCTTGACTTTTTAACTTATGGCTCTCCGCCTCCGCGTCATCCGGCGCCCGCTGCGCTTCGCATTTCCGGCCCGCACCTCACGCGGCGCCCTCACGGAACACCTCGCGCACTATCTCATCCTCGACGACCCCGCCCAGCCCGAGCGACCCGCCGGCGTAGGCGAAGCTTCGCCGCTAGCGGGGTTGAGCCCCGATGAAGATGCCGATTTCTTCCAGCACCTGCAAGCGCTGGCTGCCCGGTTCACCCGCGCGGCCGTCGAGGAGTTTTCGTCGGAGGCCGCCTTGCGGCTGGTGCCGGCGGTGCTGCCATCGGTCCGGTTTGGCCTCGAAACGGCCGCCCTCGACTGGGCCCACGGCGGTCAGCGCGTGCTGTTCGATACGCCCTTCAGCCGCCGTGAAGCCCCGCTGCCCATCAACGGCCTGATCTGGATGGGCGACGCGGGCTTTATGCGCGAGCAGATCGCCCGTAAGCTCGCGGAAGGCTACTCGTGCCTGAAGCTCAAGATCGGCGCCCTGGATTTTGCCACTGAGCTGGAGATTCTGCGGGAAATCCGCGCCGAAGCGGGCCCCGAGCGCCTCTCGTTACGAGTAGACGCTAATGGCGCTTTCTCGGCGGCGGAGGCGGTGGAGAAGCTCGCCGCGCTCGCCGAGTTTGACCTCCACTCTATCGAACAACCCATCCAGCCGGGGCAGCCGATGGTGCTGGCGCGGCTCGGGCGCGAGTCCGCCGTGCCGATTGCCCTCGACGAAGAGCTGATCGGCCTGACCACGCCCGCCGCCCAGGCCGAACTGCTCGACCATGTGCAACCGGCCTTCGTGGTGCTCAAGCCAACGCTGCTCGGCGGCTTAGCCGCCACCCGCCAGTGGGTGGCGGCGGCGCACGCGCGCGGCATCGGGTGGTGGCTAACGTCGGCGCTCGAATCCAATATCGGCCTCAACGCCATCGCCCAGCTAGCCGCCGCGTTGGGCGTCGACGACATGCCGCAGGGGTTGGGTACCGGTCAGCTGTATCAACCCGGCGACAACCCGGTATCCCCCCTTCGCGCCGAAAAAGGCCTGCTGCGCTTAGTGGCTGGGGCGGCGTGGGAAGCGGTGGCCTAGGCACCATATACGGCGACGGGGGTAACTTCCGGCCGTGGTACGCCTGAGTTGTCTGCTGCTGTTCGCCGGGCTGTTGTTAGCCCCGCGGCTGACGTGTGCCCAACCTGCCTCAGCACGTTGCCCTCCGTTGCGCTTACTGCCCCCCGGCACCCGCGAGGCCCGCGTACCCGTCCGCCTGCGCCGCAATCTGCTGCTGGTGCCCGTGCTGCTCAATGGACACGGTCCGTTTCAGTTCGTGCTCGATACGGGCGTTGAAACCGCGATTCTGACCGATTCGGCCGCGCGCGCCGCTTTAGCGCTTCCGCCCGGGCAGCCGCTGCTCGTAGAAGGCGCCGGGGAAGAGGCACCGCTTCGTGCCGACTGGTACGAGCGGGTGCAGGTAACGATACCCGGCGCCGCTACCGGTGAGATGCCGCTCACGGTGCTCTCCGGCGATGCTCTGCAGCTCAGCCGCTACGTGGGCGAGCCCGTCGCCGGGCTTATCGGGTACGATTTGTTTCGGGCCTTTGTGGTGGAGGTGCGGGGCGGGCGCGAGTGGCTCGCGCTGCACGACCCCCTGCAGTTTCGCGCCCCGCGCAAGGCCGCGCGCCTGCCGATGGCCGTGCGCGCCGGCAAGCCCTACGTGCGGGCCCGGGTGGCGCTGGTCGATACGGTTAACACTTCAGCACCAACTCCCGATACGCTCACCGCCACGTTGCTGGTCGATACGGGCGCCGGCCATGCCCTCTCCCTCGAAACCGGTTCTCACCCCGCGCTGCACCTGCCCGCGCCGCGCCTGCGCGCCCAGCTGGGTCGTGGCCTGAGTGGACCGGTGAATGGCTGGCTGGGCCGGGCCGAGCGGCTGGAGCTCGGCCCCTACTACCTGCACTATCTGCTGGTTTCGTTTCCCGATTCCGCCGCCGCCCGGGTCAAAGTCCGCGTACCCCGACAGGGCACGCTTGGCTACGAGGCGCTGAAGCGGTTCCGCGTGTGGTTCGATTACCCGGGGCGCGGCATATGGCTTCGGCCGGACAGCCGCTTGCGCGAGCCTTTCGAGCACGATATGAGCGGGCTGGAGATCGTGGCTCGCGGGGCGTCGTTCAGCCGTTTTGTGGTAAGCGACGTGCAGCCCGGCTCGCCCGGCGAGGCGGCGGGCTTGCAGGTCGCCGACGAGCTGCTCTCTATTGATGGGCGGGGAATGGTGGAGTTCTCGCTGACGTCGCTGGGCTTGCTGCTGCGCTCGCGCGACGGCCGCGAGGTGCCGCTGCTGGTGCGCCGGGCTACCGGCGAGCTGATTTACACCGTGCTCACCCTGCGACGCGCTATTTAGCTGCCGAATGAAGAGGTCGTAGAAAACAAAGCGTGCGTTGGGCTTGCACTTTTGCTTCCCCACTAAAAAGTGCAAGCTGGTCGCGAGGCTTGCACTTTTCGTCCGCCGCTGAAAAATGCAAGCCCGGATGGTGGCGTGCGGTCGCGCGTATTCGCCATAATTAGGGGCGTCTGCCTCTATCTAGTTGGCTAAGATCAAAGCACGCCTGATTGGGGGCGAACGGGGCAGTCGCAGCTCCCCTGGCAGCTACTGACGCTCTGCTGGGCCGGCTTACGGCGGCGTGGGTAAAACTATAGGGTAACAGCTTTCCCTGTGCGTGGCTCCATATCTAACGACTGGTTCTATATTCGCCAGTCGTTTGCTCCACGACTAGCAAGATGCCTTCGGGAGTTCTCTGCTGGCTTTCTCGAATTCTGCTCGGCGTACTGCTCCCAAGCGCAGTGCTTCACGCCCAATCAGCCACTCTCTTCACTGCCTACTCTACCGAGCACGGCTTGCCGCAAAGCTCCGTCTACGCGCTGGCGACCGATTCAGCGGGCTTTCTGTGGGTAGCTACCGCCGATGGGCTGGCTCGTTTCGATGGCTACGAGTTTCGGACGTGGCGTGCGCGGCCGGGGCAGCGCGGGGCACTTCCGCACGCTACGGTGCGGCGGGTGTTCGCGCGCGCGGCGGGAGTCGTCGTGGCCACTGACGGCGGGTGGTGTTTTTACGACCCGGTGCGGAATTTTTTTCAGCCGCTCCCTACCCCCAAGGCAATCGATCTGACGGCGGCCGTGCCCGAAATCCGACTGCGCGCGGCGGGTACCGAATGGCGCGCGACGGCAAGCGGCCTGCTGCGCCGCCCAGCCAATAACTCGACTGGAGGGCGAGGGTGGCACCCCGTCGTGCCGCCGCCCGCCCTGGTCGGCTACCGCCCGCGGGCGTTGGCTGCGGCCCCGGATGGCGCCCTCTGGATCGGGACCGACGCGCACGGCCTGTGGCGCTATACGCTGGCGGCCGACCGTTGGGAGCAGCCAAGGGGTGGGCCAGCCGCCGGCATCACGCACCTGCTCGCCGACCCGGCGGGTACACTCTGGATCGGCACGGATGGCGCCGGACTCTGGCGTATTCCGCTAGTGCCGCCACCGTTTGACCATCATACCGCCACGGGCGGCTCAGACGGGCTGCCACCACTGCCACACCCTTTCGTGACGGCGCTGTGGGCCGTGCCGGGCACCTCGCGCGTGTACGTTGGTACGCTGGGGCACGGGGTGGTGGAAGTAGACCGCGCGGCGGGTACCATCAACCCGTTGTGGGGAAGCGGCCGCGCCGGGGCTCCTTTAGCAGACTGTACCGTACGGGTGATTCAGGAGGTAACAGGCGATAGCTCTCTGCTACTGGGTACCAATCGAGGGCTTTGGCGCTATCGGGGCGGCCAGCTCCGGCGCATACCACTGGCGAACGGGGCATCGGTGAGAGCAGATAGCCTTTCCGTCAATGCCCTCGTGCCAACGCGGGCGGGCGGCTGGCTGGTCTCCTCGAAAATGGGATTGCGCTGGCTGAATCCCGCCACTAGCCAGCTTGATACCGTACCCTGCTGGACGCGGTGGGGCAGCATGACTGTTTTTGAGGACCGTGCCGGGTACCGCTGGGTGGGCACTTACGGCAACGGTGCGTGGTGGCTACCCGGACCCGGGATAGCAGGGCCCGCGCGTCCCCGGCGACTGCTGGTCCGGGCGCCATCGGCCGAACGTTTGGCGCTGGCGCGGGCCACGGTGCGCGTCTTTTACGAAGACGCGGCTGGCTACCTCTGGCTCGCCACCGACCAAGGTCTCTGGCGCGTAAACCCGCGCACTGGGGCGACGCGTGGCTGGCGCGAAGCCGAGGGGCTGCCGTCGGCGTGTGTATTTAGCTTATTGCCCGATGCGGCGGGGATGCTGTGGGTGGGTACGAGCGCCGGCCTGGCGCGCTTCGATCCGCGGGCTGGGCGCGTAGTTAGTACCTACGGCCTCGCCGATGGCCTGCCGGGGCTGGAATTCAACACCACGGCCGCGTGCCGGACAGCTACTGGCGAGCTACTGCTCGGCGGCCCCACCGGGTATGCCTGGATTACGCCCGCCCGCCTGCACCCGCGCCCGCTCACCGCTCGGCCGGCGCTTACGGAGTTGCGAATCAACGGCGAGCTTTGGGGCGACTCAAGCTATCGTCTGCCAGCCGAGATGCCGCTCACGTGGCGGCAAACAGAAGTAGCCGTTACGTTTGCCGCGCCCGGTTTGCCCGATCCGGCGGGCGGGAGGTACCGCTACCAGCTCGTCGGGGCCGACTTGCGGTGGGTTGAGGCTGGCGGTGGTCGACAGGCGCGGTACGTGGGGCTTAGCCCGGGGGCGTACGCGCTGCGGGTGCGGGCCGGGACATTGGCCGGCGCGTGGGGGCCGGTGCGCACGCTGCTCCGCTTCCGGATTCGGCCCCCGTGGTGGCAGCAGCCGTTGGTGCTGGCCGGCGCTGCCGCGCTGGCGCTGCTGACCCTGAGCATCAGCATCCGCCAACTGACGACGCAACGGCTGCGAGCGCGGGTGCGGGAACTCGAACGCCACCGCGCCCTCACCGAAGAGCGCGCCCGCATCGCGCAGGATATGCACGACGACCTGGGCTCCGGCCTCTCGCGATTGCTGCTGCTGAGCGAGGTGGCGCGCCGCGCGGCCCTCACCTCGTTGGTGCCCGTGGGGGCGGCGGTGCTCGACGCCGCCGATACGTCGGCCGTCATCAGTGCCGCTGATCCGCCGGAGGCCGCCGAAACCATCGCGGCGCTGCGGCGTCATCTCGATGCGACGACCATCGCCACCCGCGAGCTGCTCGAACGTATCGGTCACATCGTGTGGGCTCTTACGCCCGAGCACGACCACTTCGGCGGCTTCGTGGCCTACCTGCGCGAGTACGCCACCGACCTGCTGGAAGCGGCGGGCTTGGTCGCCGCTCTTGATCTACCCGACCCCGCCACGCCCGGACTGCCTCCTACGCTGCCCGATCGCCTGCGCCGCAATTTGTTTCTGCTGGTGAAGGAGGCGTTGCACAACGTGGTAAAGCACGCGCAGGCCCGGCGCGTGACGATCCGACTCTGTGCCGAAACGAGTCATCTCACCTTGTGGATCACCGACGACGGTATCGGTTTCGACTCCGCCACCACCCGCGCCTTTGGGCAGGGACTCAAAAATCTGCATCGTCGCGCCGCCGATTCCGGTGGTACGCTGGTGCTGGAGTCAGCCCCCGGCCGCGGCACCCGCCTGACGGTGAGGGTACCACTGGCAGCCGCTCGTTGATATCCCCTGTTTGGGGGATGTAACCAGGACCGGCGAGTCCTCAAGTTTGTTGGCTCTTTCGTCTTCGCCCACCGTGCCATGTCGCTACTGATTTCCATTGCTATCGTCGAAGATCTGCCCGACGTGTGCGCCGGGTTATTGTCGCTGCTCGGTGCGACGCCCGGCCTGACCGCGCTGGGCGCCTGGCCGACGGCCGAAGCCGCGCTGGCCGCCCTACCCACCACCGGCTGCCCCGACGTGCTGCTGATGGACATTCACCTTTCCGATGACCCCGGCGCGCTCGACGGAATCGCCGCCACGCGGCTGGTGCGGGGCTACTGCCCGGCCACCCAGGTGGTGATGTGTACCGTGTATGAAGACGATGCCCGGCTTTTCGCCGCCCTGCAAGCCGGCGCCACGGGCTATCTGCTCAAATCAACTCCGCCCGAGCAGATCGTGGCCGCGCTTCACGAGGTGATGACTGGCGGCTCGCCGATGAGCGCGCGCATTGCGCGGCGGGTGGTTTCCGCCTTCCAACTCTCCGGATTGCCGCTAACGCCGAATAAGGCGGCTCCCCCTACGCTGCCGGGCAACGAGCTAACTCCGCGCGAATGCGATACGCTCGACCTGCTCGCGCAGGGCTACCGCTACCGCGACATTGCTGCGCGTCTGTTCGTCTCCCCCGAGACGGTGAAAAGCCACGTGCGGCACATTTACGAGAAACTGCAAGCCCGAAACCGAACCGAGGCTCTGCGGAAAGCAGGTCGATAAATATCCCCCGTTTGGGGGATGTGGACGCGAAACCGCGCCATGACCTTTGGTCGGGCTCTCCAACGGGTCTGTCAAGTCCATGGCATCACGTCTAATTCGGGGCACCCACTGTGCTTTTCTGCTGTGTCTGGGAACGCTGTTGTTAGGCGCTGCGCCGGCCGCGCGGGCGCAGTACTGCACCACGGGCCTGCACGGGGCCAGTTATCCCTACGGCTGCACCTATTATCACTTGATCAATGATGTGCAGCTCAACACGCTGCGCAACGACGGTAGCGGGTGCATTGGCGGTGCCACGAGCTACTACGCCAACTACACCGCCGCTGGCGGGAGCCTGACCACCGTCCTCGATCAGGGCGTCGCGTACCCGCTGCGGGTGTCCGGCGGCTCATCTACGGGCTTCGCGGCGTGGCTGGATTACAATAACGACGGCGATTTCAACGATGCTGACGAATACCTCGGCGGTACCCCGATCTATAACCAGAGCGGGCTGGCCATCACCATCACCATTCCCCCGAATGCGGCTTACCTCGGCGCGCGGCGACTACGGGTACGCTCGATGGAGTACTACGCGCAGTACGCCTCGACGATGAGCTGCACGGCGCTCGCCAGCGGCGAGACGGAAGATTACACCGTCACCATCGCGAGCCCCACGGCGCTTGCTTACGCCAGCAGTACGGCCGCTACTCCTGCCACGGGCGATGCGATGCGCGGCCCCAACAACCAGATTCTGCGGGTAGCCGTGGCCGTGACCGGCTCCACCGGGGCGTTGAGTCTGACGAGCTTCACGCTCAACTCGACGGGCACGACCAACTTCGGCACCGATGTCTCGAACGTAAAGGTGTATGCCACGGGCACCAGCGATGTCTTCGCCACCACCACTCTTTTCGGGTCGGCGGCCTCGCTGGCGGCGCCCATCGCTGGCACGCGCGCGCTGACCTCGGGAATCAATTATTTCTGGGTTTGCTACGACGTAACCGCCACCGCTACGGTGGGCAATTTTCTTGATGCCCAGTGTCTGAGCCTGACGGTAGGCGGCGTAGCCCGAACCCCCACCGTCACCAACCCCGCCGGCAACCGGCGCATCAACTATTGCGTGCCGAACGTGGCCCAGTCGTGGTCCAACGCGTGGCTCAACAGCTTCTCGCTGGGGCCACTCAATAACGCGCTCAACGGCTACCCTACTGCGCCGCCCAACTATACGTGGTGGCCGGCCAGCGGCGCTACCACCGGCTCTTTCGAGCTGGGTACCAACTACCCGATCAGCGCCAGCGGCGGCTACAGCGCCCAGGGGTGGGCCGCGTGGATCGACTTTAACAACGACGGCGATTTTGCCGACGCCGACGAATGCGTCTGGAACCCCGGCGTGGTGTTGTCGCCGGCGTCCGGCGTGGTGAGTATTCCGGCTAATCCCGCCTATTTGGGCGTAAGGCGGTTGCGGGTGCGAGTCCTGGCGACCAACGGGATGGCCAATACCGATGCCTGCACCGACTTTACCTACGGTGAAACCGAGGACTACTCCATCACGCTGGTACCCGCTACCACGCCGATGGCGTTCGCGAGCGCCACCACGGCGCAGCCCATCACGGCGGAAGCGCTCAAAGGGTCCGTCGCTAACCCGATGCTGCGCATCGAGGTGCGCACCACCAGCGGGGGCGTCGCACCGCTCGCCCTCACGTCGCTCACGCTCAACGCGACCGGCTCGACCAATTTTGCCCAGGACGTGGCCGCCGTGAAGGTCTACTCGACGGGAACCAACCCGGCGTTCTCGGAGGCCACCCTCTTCGGCTCCGCCGCGTCGCTAGCCGCGCCGATCACGGGCTCGCAGGTGGTGTCGTCGGTGGTGAGCTACTTCTGGGTCGCGTACGACCTCAAGCCCGGCGCGCAGCTCGACGATCTGCTCGACGCCGAATGCACCAGCCTGACGCTCGGCGGCGTGGCGCGAACTCCTACCCTCTCAGCCCCCATCGGCAGCCGCCCCATCGACTATTGCCGCCCCGGCAGCCTCTACAGCCCCACGTATGGCTGCAACGGGGTGACCATTACGCACGTGAGTCTGGTGAATCTGAGCAACACGACGACCGGTTGCAACGGCCCGACCACCGGTGGCTACGCGCGCTTTGCCCCGACCGGCGCGCTCACGACCTCCCTGGAGCTCGGCGCGACGTACCCGCTCCGGGTCGAGGGAGGGGCGTACGCGGCGTGCACGGTGTGGCTCGATTTCAACAACGACGGCGATTTCACCGACGCTGGCGAGCTGCTAGCCGGCGCGCCGTCCAACGCCAGCGGCGTACTGAGCGCGGGGGTCACGCTACCATCCTATAACCCCGCTTTCGTGGGGCCGCGCCGCCTGCGGGTGCGCAAAGCCGGCGTCGCTTCCTTGACCAACGCCAACCTCTGCGATCCCGTCAGCGGCGGCGAAACGGAAGACTATACCGTCAGTGTCGAAGCCCCGACGCCGATGACGCTCGTGGCGGTGACGCCTTTTCAGCCGAGCACCGCTCCGGCGGTAGTCGGCAGCACGGGGCAGGCCGTTTTGGGGGTGCGGGTGCAGGTAAGCGGGACGCAAAATCCACTCACTTTGAAAAGTCTCGTCCTCAATGCCCTCGGTAGCACCGCCTATGCCGCCGACGTAGCCTACGCGCGGGTGTATTACTCGGGGGCATCGGCGACGTTTCAGAACGCCACCGTCTTCGGCGCCGCCACGACCCTCGCCGACCCCATTCGCGGTACGCAAATCCTTGGGCCGGTGGACAACTATTTCTGGCTGACGTACGACGTACGCCCGACCGCGACCGCCGGCAATCTGCTCGATGCGCAATGCACCGCTTATACGCTGGTGAGCGGCGGTGGCCCGGCCGTAAGTCCGCTCGACCCGCTGGGTAGCCGCTCCGTGCAGGCCGCGTCGGCGACTTGCCAGCCGCCGGCGCCATCGTCGGCGTGCTCCGGGCCGATCTATAAGGTCCAGATCAACACACTGCTCAGTAATTCCGGCTGCGTAACGGGCAGTTACACCCTGTTTCCCGCTACCGGCGCCACCACCACTACCCTTACGCTGGGTACAACTTACTCGCTGAGCCTCAGCACCCCGGGGGAGCGCTATGGGATTTGGCTGGATGCCAACGCCGACGGCGACTTCGACGACGCCGGCGAGCTGTTGGCCGGCGGCGTCAATTACAACTTCAACTACTCGCTGCCGCTGACTTTGGCTTCCGACCCCGCCCTGATCGGGGTGCGGCGCCTGCGCGTTCGCAGCAAGAGAGACTACGATGGCGCCGTCTTCGCGGCCACCGGTGCGTGCGCGGCTACGGCTACTGGCGAAACCGAGGACTACTGGCTGACCCTGCAAGCTCCCTGCGCCGTGCCCGCCGCCGTGGCCGGTAACACCACGGTGGGCGCCGCCGGGGCCTGCGCGCCCGATGCCAGCGGCTGGACGCACTACAGCGCCGCCGAAAACCCCGGCCGCGTAGTGGTCTCGCTCCGCGCCAACGGCAACGCGCTCGGTACGGTGCAGGCCAGCGCTTACGTGGAGGCCGCGCCGGGCACCTTCGGTACGCGACGCTACCTGAGCCGCCACTTCACGATTACGCCCGCCCAGCAACCCACTACGCCCGTGCGGGTGCGGCTTTACTTCACTCCGGACGAGCTGGCCGACCTTATCGCGACCGGCGCCATCGCGGGCCTGACCGAGTTGGGCATCACCCAGTACGATGGGCCTACGGTCGACGGTACGCTCGCGCCCGCCGACGCCACGTCCCTGCGCTTTATCGACCAGAGCGCGATTGGCTGGGGAACGGCTTTCGGGGCGACTTATGCCGAGTTCGACGTTACGGGGTTTTCGGAATTCTGGCTGCACGGCGGCACGACACCCTTACCCGTCGAGCTCATCAGCTTTGAGGCCGCCGCCGTCGGGGGGCGCGGCCGGCTGCGGTGGCGCACCGCCCAGGAACGCGATAATGCCGGCTACACCGTGGAGGCCGCGACCGATGCCCGCACCTGGACGCCGATCCTGCGCGAGCCGGCGCGCGGCGCGCCTGGGCAAGGCGCCACTTATGAGGCCTGGGATCCGCGGCCCCTTACGCCCGGCACCCGCTACTATCGCCTCGCGCAGCACGACTACGATGGTACCGTCCACCATTCAGCCATCCGAACGATCACAGGTGGAGGAACGCACGCGGTTGCCCTCACTGCGCAGCCTAACCCTTTTCGCGACCAGTGTACCGTGCAACTCACCACACCCGCTGCTGGCCCGGCGATCCTCACGCTCGTCGATGCGCTCGGCCGGTTGGTAGAAGCCCGTCCCCTCGCGGTAAGCGCCGGCGCGCAGACACTGACGGTTGGCGCGTCCGCCTGGCCGCCCGGTCTCTACCTGCTGACGGTGCAGGCCGGTGAGGCCACCGTCCGCCTCCGGCTGCTGAAAGAGTAGGGGGGCACTACAGGTTAGCATCTTCAATACTAGTCTACGTCATTACCCGCCTTTCCTTCATGCGTACCTCGTGCCTTTTTTTCTTTCGGCCGACCCGCGCCGCCCGACTGTCGCGGCTGCTGACGCTCGCTCTTGGTCTGGGGCTGCCCGTGACCGTACAGGCGCAGACCGCACAGGCGCAGAAAGCCCCGTGGGGCCTGACGCAGATGCAGTTCGGGCCGCAGTTATCAAGCTCGAAATATTCCTCGGAATGGACCCATCTGGGTAATCCGTGCTACGCCCGCAACAATAACGTAGCGATGGGTCTCAATGGACGGCTGCAATTTTCACTGCTGGATATGTTCCTTTACAGCAACGAAGACAAAGCGCCCGGTAAGGCGCCCTTTCGGCTGGCGGATGTGTGGGCCTTCGAATCGGGCCTGGGCTACCTGCGCGATAAACGGAGCCAATCGGACCAGGTGAGTGCGTACGAAAAGGTCCATAATACCCTCTGGTACAGCTTAGGCCTTGACTTTGGCGTGGTAGCGCTCTACCGGGTGCTGCCTGCCCTCGACGTCGGCATCCGCTATGCCTACTTGGGCCGCGCCAATTCCGCGTTCGGGCAGACGGCGTGGGCGCGCCAGGATAACGGCGACCTGATCGACACGCCGGTGCGCAGCAACAGCAGCAGCTCGTTCGGGGGCAACGCTTGGGGCGGCGTAGTGCGGGTCGGCCGGTTTTACGCGGAAGTGAACCGCAACAAGGGAGATGATCTGGCCAGTACAGTCAGAACTTATGCCCGCCCGACGACCACCTTCGATCTCAAATACCGCTACGCCGACCGCACCAAAACGTGGGTGCCGTACGTGGGGATGCAGGTCGGGACGGGTTCGACCAACCTGGATTCGTACGACGGCCCCGCCAGCGTTACGCGTAACTGGGTACAGGTCTCGATTGGGAAGATGACAAACTATTGATCTCGCGGATGTCTGTTCGACCGTCGTCCCATACTCGCCCACCGGGCGTGGGGCGACGGTGATCATCCCGCGTCAGGCCATTGCCTCGGGCGCCCAGTCGGCCGGTGCGGGTTGGCAGCGGGCGCACCAGTACGTGGCTCGGCCGCCGACGTAGTGCTTCTGAATCAGCTCGGCCGGGTGGTGGGGGCAGTGCGTAGTCGACGCCCCCGCGGGCGCTTCCTCCCACGCCCGGGCGTGGATGAGAAAGTCGACCGGGAAATGCCGGTAGCGCGCCTCCGCCGCCACCGCCGTGCGCAGCACGTGCCCGACGGCGGCGTGCAGGCGGGCCACTTCCGGGGCCGTCAGCTCGCTACAGCGCCGCGCCGGGTGCAGGCGCGCCTGAAACAGCACGTCGTCGACGATCCAGTTGCCGAGGCCGGCGGTAAGGCGCTGATCGAGCAGGGCCGACTTCACTACCGCGTTTTTGCGGCGGCTGAGTGCCAAGGTGAGGTGCTCGGGCGTCAGGTCGTTGAGCGCGTCGGGGCCAATCTTCTTCGCTTCCAGAAACCCCGCTACGTCAAGCGTCAGCCCCACGCGGCCAAACTTGCGCGGATCGACGAACCCGATGCGCAGTCCACCGTCGAGCACGAACTCGACCCGCACGAACCGGGGCCGGTCGTGGTCGTCACGGTAGGCCGCCACGTCGCCCGTCATCCCGAAATGCAGCGTCAGCGCGGCGCCGGCCGGCTCATCCAGCAGGAGAAAGAGGTTCTTTCCGATGCGCCGCGAGCTCGTAAAGCGGTGGCCCACGAGCGCGGCCCGCAACGATGTTTCGGGTACGGTTAGCACGTGGGCATCGAGTACCCGCACGGCCACGATGGGATCGTGCAGGGCCAGCTCATCGAGAAACCGGCGATAGGTTTCGACTTCGGGTAGCTCGGGCATCAGGCAGGAAGACAGAGTTTGGGAAGAAATACTCGTTTATTGCACCCCGGGCGGGCAATAGCGCTCACTCCGGCTAGCTTACCAGAACCGCGTGCCGCCCGAAAAGTCTCCGGATGCCCTTGCTTCGCCTGCCTGGTGGCGTACCCGGTGGCGTGTACGACTGCGCCCAGCCGCCTTGGGACTACGGATTCGTCACTGGCTGAGCGTCAGCGAGCGAGCCTGGACGGCGCTGGTACTCACCGCTGCCAACCCGTTTGGGCGCGCCGCCGCGCCGTGGGTGCTGCGCGTGCACCGGCCGGCCGGCGTCACCACCGGTCCGCTGGAGCTACACGTGTCGCTCGACCCGCGCGACGCCTTACGATCGGCGGCCGTGCGGCGGGCCTTGGCTGCCGCTTGGCCCGCCGAATCCACCGCGTTCGTGGTGCTGGTGCGCTATCGTCGTCCGCCACTGCTGGCTGCCCGACTCGATGCGCACGTGCGCTCGTGGGCCGCCGCACCGGCCCTGTTGGCGCGCTTGCCGGCCGGTGGTACACCCCTATTGGGCGTGCTCGATGCCGCCCTGCGCTTGGCCGACGTGCCGATCCTTATCCGGCAGGTTGGTCAGCCGGCCTCCCTGGCGGCACCCCCGCAACAACTCCCGTTACGTCCAACCGCGTGGGTGATTCCGCACCGGGGTAGTGCACGGTGGTTGGCGGAGTGCCTGGCGCGCGTCGGCCCCCAGCTACGCGCCGGGGGCGATGAAGCGCTCATCGGCCTCGACGAGCCGCCGACGGCGGCCGTAGTAGCGCTGCGAGCAGCTCACCTCGCCGCGCACCCGGGGTGCTGGTTCGGCGTGTTGCGGCGACCGGGTGTCGGGCCATTCGTGGTGCGGCAGCGACTCGCGGAGCGCACGGCCGCCGAGTGGCTGCTGTTTCAGGATTCCGACGACGTACCGACCGCGAACCGGGCTGCCGGGTTAGGCGCGGCCATGCAAAGGCGCAATCTCGACGCTGTCGGGAGCCACGAGCTGCGGCTCGATTACGTGGATCAGTGCGTCGTGGCGCGCCGGTTTCCGTTGGATGCATCGGCGGCCCTACGTGTAGCGATGGGACACCCGGCTTACCTGCCGACCCTGCTGCTCCGGCGCGCGAGCCTCGCGGCAGTAGGGGGGTTCTCGACGCACCTCCGCTTTGGCCTCGACACGCAGCTGCTGCTGCGAGCGTCGTTTAGCTGGCGCATTGGCAACGTAGACGAGTTTCTGTACGTGCGCCGCCGCTGGCCGGGCTCGCTCACCACTAGTCCCGCTACGGCCTTGGGCTCGCCGGCCCGCGAGATTCACCGCCTCCGCTGGTGGCGCGATTTTACCCAGGTGCTGGCCGGGGAGCGGCCGCTGGCCGCCAGTAGCCTGGCCGTTCAGCGAGGGGTAGAGTACGACGGTAACGAGTTGGAGCCGTTGGTCAGTTAGGGAGCCGTGACCGAGTTGGGACCGGGCGCTTCCGGTGCCTGGTTTCTACTGCTCGATTCCCCCATTCTTCAGAAATCGGTCGCACCATCAGTCTCTGGTCGTAGCCCCAGCTCTTTGACGGCGGCGCGCACGGCGTCGGCGCTCACAAAAGGCAGTATTTCGGCTTCGCGACCCGGCACCAGCAGCGTGAGCAGGGCGCGGTACTTAGCCCGACCTTCGGCAAGCATTTCGGGAGTGACCTCAACCAGAAACACGCCGTACGGCGCCGACTTCTGCACGCCCACCAACAGGAAGCGGTCGGCGTGGAGGGCATCGAGGTAAAACGCGGCCTGCCGGTCGTAATCAAAGTACGTGCACTGCATCGCGAACTGATCCCAGTCGTGGGCCATCGTGCTCTTAAAATCCACAATTGTGTACGCGCCTTCGGTCGGCAGCACCAGATCGGCGCGGAGCTTACAGAGTGTACCGGTTTCGGCGTGGGTGAAAACGCAGCTAGGTTCGGCTATGCCCTCGTCGAGCATCCGTACCAGATCGGGGTCGTAGCGCACGGCCTCTACCATCCACCACACGAGCGAGTCGTTGACGCCTTTCTGACCGGGCACGTACGAATCGGGTTCCAGCAGCGCGGTATGAAAAGCGGTGCCAAACGAGAGCGCCGCATTATTGCCCGCTGAGCGTGGTCCGCGGCCGTTGAGAAAATCGCGCAATCGACTCAAATCAGAGTTAGCGACGGCCGGCAATGCGCGATAATCGTCGTAAGACAGACGAAGCAGGTCGGGGCGCGGTGACGCGGCGGATAGGGAGGGGTTAAGCATCAGAGCATAATCCGGGCGAGGCCGTTTTTCTTCCGTCAGCGGCGACCTTTTCTCGGGCATCCGTCGTACGGCGGCGGGCGCCGACGGTTCTTTGTGCTTCCAACCCTGCCCGCATGTTTCGCGATTTTCTTCTTCTCAACGCCCGCTCGCTGGTCGCGGTGCTCGTGCTGGCCGTAGCGCCGTTTATCGTCGATTCGCTCGTTACGGCGTGGCTCTACGACGGTGGTGGCTCCATGGCGCTGGCTGGCATGAGCGGCCCGCGAATGATCGCCTACTTCGCCGTTACGGCCGCGCTGATGGGCTTGGGGCTGACGCATACCACTTTCGTCGCTCTCGTGAGCGGCTATTTTCTTGGCTGGGAGGGCTTCCCCGGCACTATTGCGGCGTACGCGTTGGCTGCCGCTACCGGCTACCGCTTGGCCACCCTCATCGATCATGGCGCGCTGCGGCGGTTTCTGCGCTTATTCCCGAAGGCAGAGGCCGTAATCGGCGAGCTTGAAGCCGAATCGCTCCAGCTGATCGTTCTCGTCCGGCTCTCGCCGATCCTGCCGTTTGCGCTGATGACGTTCGTGCTCGCGTCGGTCGGCGTCAACTTTCAGCGGTTTATCGTGGGATCGGTCCTCGGGATGCTGCCGCGCACGTTGTTCGTGTACTGGCTGGGCACGCGCGCCGCCGGACTTTCCGCGTTACTCACTCATCCCGAGCAAACGTCCATCGGGCAGTGGCTCGTGGTGGTGCTCGTACTGGCGTCGGGCGTCGGGCTGTTCGTCCTCATTAACCACGCGGCCCGGCGGGCATTACGGCCGAAGCTCTAGCGGCTGGGCTACCCCCAGCAAAAAACTTGTGGCCCTGTTTGCACCGTTGCGCGCCGCCGTCCTACCTTTGCCCCACGAAAACGGGCTGCCGCTTTCCAAACTCTTCCCTCAAGGTTGTGTAGCTCAACTGGATAGAGCATCTGACTACGAATCAGAAGGTTTAAGGTTCGACTCCTTACACGACCACTTGGTAAGCCAAAAAAGGCCCGAAGCGTCAAGCTGAGGGCCTTTTTTATTTTCGCGCGGAACCAGCCACAACTACTGCTTTGCGGCACCTATTTCACCACGTGCCAGCCCGGGACGGGCATCTCGCGCTGCCGTACGAAGTAAGAATTGCCCGCGATCAACACCCTGAACCACATAGTGTCGGGGGCGGTCTGGACGTACAGCTTGCGTCCGCCGGGCCACTGCCGGGCAGGACGTACGTCGGACCGGTGCTCGTAGAGGGCGATGCCCTGGCTCGGCGCGGGCAGGTATTCGCGGACCCCAATCTCGGCGGGAGGCTCAGGGATGGTTTGGGCGAACCCGCTGCCGGGCAGCAGGCTGGCGCCGAGCAGCAGCGCGGATATCAGGTAGGTACGCATCAGACGAAAGGCCACGAGTAGGGTGCGTTGGACGTACGTAACCGGGTCATCCGAAGATGCGGAGCTAGGCGGCTACCGGCCCGCGGCCGTTGGCCTGCTGGGCGCGCCACGCCTCCAGGCCGTATTGTCGCAGCAAGCGGTAGTGCGAGGCCAGCGCCGACCCAAACGTCGGATTATCGATGTAGGGCAGGTCGAACTCGGCCGCCGTGCGCTCCACGATGCGCGAGAGCGCCGGATAATGGGTGTGGCAGATCTTAGGGAAAAGATGGTGCTCGATCTGGGTATTCAGGCCACCACAGAGAAAGTGGGCCAAGGGGCTCCGACCAGCAAAATTGGCCGTGGTGCGGAGCTGGTGCGCCGCCCAGCTTTCCTCAATCGTGCCGCCGGCGGTTGGGGCCGGAAACTCGGTGCCTTCCACTACGTGCGCCAACTGGAAGACCAGTGCCAGGGTCAGGCCTTCGGCTACGTGCATCGCGAAAAATCCGATCAGCACCTGCCACCACGTCACGTCGAGCACGAGCAGCGGGAGCACGAGGTACAGGAAATAGTAGGCGGCCTTGAAAAAGAACAGATTGAATACCTCCGCCTTGGGATGGCCGCCGCGCGGGGCGTGCGGGCCGCTGGCAAAGCGGAAGAGATTGCGGAAATCTTTGATGAAGGCCCACGCGATCGACGTCAGCGCGTAGAGGCCAAAGGCGTAAATGTGCTGGAAGCGGTGCGCGGCCCGCACGGGCGCGTCGGCGTCGAGCCGGACGACACCACCGGCGATGTTCACATCGTCGTCGTGCCCGTGGACATTGGTGTAGGTGTGGTGAATGCCGTTGTGGGCAATCGTCCACAGGTACGGGTTGGCGCCGCCGAGCAAAAACGTCATTCCCAGCCATTTATTGACCCGCGCTGAGGGCGAGAAAGCCCCGTGGATGGCATCGTGCGAGACATTGAAGCCGATCAGCGCCATCACCGTGCCCAGCGCGAAGCAGAGCGCCAGCAACACCCACGGCCCGAACTGATTCGAGAAAATCAGCCCCAGCAACACGGCGAAGAGCGTCAGATAAAAGATGGCTTTGACCCACATCTTGCCATCCGCGTAGCGCGAAATGTTGCGCTCGGCAAAGTAGGCGTCCACCCGCTCGCGCAGGGTAAAGAAAAACTCCGAGCGTTTAGGGTCAACAAACTTGAGCTTGGCGGCCACGGGGGCCGGTGGGTTCGAAACGAGCATACGAGCGAAAACAACGCGGAAGACAGGTAGCTGCTGCGCCGCGCGCTGACTAAGACGGGCGGTGGCAGCAGACGTTGCGCGCATCAGCACGCAACGAAAACCGGATCAAAGATACTTGACTGACGCGACGTCAGCCGGCGCTGCTATACCCGGAAGGGGGGCAAAACGTTCGACTCACGCCGACGGCGGCTCCGGCCAGATCGTAAACGCCGTGCGTCCATCGGCCTCCGTGCCCAGGTTGAAGCGGTACTCGTGGGCGAGGAGAATGTCGCGCACGAGCGTCAGACCGATTCCCTGGCCGTCGCGCTTGGTCGAGAAGAACGGCGTGAAGAGTTGTTGGCGCACGGCCGCCGGAATCGCGGCGCCGTCGTTCTCGATTCGCACTTCGAGCGGGTGCGTGCTCGTTCGGATCGTGATGATCCCCCCCGGTGCCTCGTTTTCGGCCGCTGCTGCCCGGATTTTGATCGCTTCGAGCGCGTTCTTGGTGATGTTGATCAGCGCCTGCTCCAGCTGCGGGGCGTCGGCGTCGACCCAGAGCGGGCCGGGCGCCAGCGCCCACTGCCAGCGTACGTCCGCGTGCTGACTCGGCACCGTCAGTAGACGGCAGGTGGCGCGTAGCAGCTCGTGCAGGTCGACGGGCCGGCGGACGGGGGGCGGCAGCCGGACGAGCGTGGCGAACGACCCGATGAAGTTCACCAGGTGCGTATTTCGGGTATGAGCCACGTCGAGGGCCTCCGTAAAGTCGGGGCGGTCGGAGACGGGCAGATGGGGGGCGTAATGATGAAAGCTTTGGAGCAGCGAGTTCACCGCGCCGATCGAGTTGTTGATCTCGTGGCTCATCATCCGGATGAGCTGCTCGTAGGCGAGCTTCTCCTGCCGAATCAGGTCGCGGGTGAGCTCTTCGAGCAGAATGAAGGCGCGCGGGAAGCCCCTATCGACGAAGCCGGCGCGGTGGGCGCGGTAGGTCTGCACGCCCGAGAGGCGCACCGTGACGGGCTCGCCGGGTTGGAGCGCGCCGAGGGCCGCGCCCCACTCGCCGGGCAGCTCGGCGGGGGTCAGGCCGCGCAGCGCCGCCGGGGCCTGCTGGAGCGCCGCGCCGGCCGCCGGATTGACTTCGGCCACGCGGCCATCGAAATCGAGGAGCAGGATCCCCGCCGGCGAGGCATCCACGAGCTGTTGGAGCAGGTAGCTCTTCTCGTGCTGCTGCACGCGCTCGTGCCGCAAATGGTCGATCATCGCGTTGTAGACGCCAATGAGCTGATCCATCTCGCGCTGCCCAACGGGCACGAACTTGAGGGTGAAGTCACCCGCCTGAATGGCCTCCGTACCCGCCGCGATCAGTTGAAACGGCCGCACGAAGCCGCGGTACAGCTGGTAGGTGAGCAGTCCGGAGACAACCAGCAGCAGCTCGGCCACCACGAACAAGACCGGATTGGTCGGGCGCACCCCGAACGCCAGCGCCACCAGCACCCCGTGGAGCAGCCCCACGGCGAGGACGAATTTGAGGCGCAGGGTCATGGGGAGGGTGGGAAGGAGATGAGTAGATGGGTAGATGAGCAGATGAGCAGATGGCGGCCTCGTACCTACTCATCTGCTCATCTACTCATCCAACTCCCTACTCATCACTAAAAGGGATGCCGTGCTTCTCCAGCCGGCGGTAGAGGGCGCCGCGGCTCAGGCCCAGCGCGCGGGCCACACGACTGAGGTTGCCGGCGTAAAGGTCGAGCGAGCGGCGAATCATCGCGGCTTCCACTTCTTCGAGCGTCATCTCGCCCACCGGCAGCTCCCCGGCGGCCGGGGCACGGGCGGTGGTGGGGGCGACGTGCGCCTGGAAGTCGTCGGGCGTCAGCTCGTCGTGGCCGCTGACGAGGACGGCACGCTCTACCAGATTCTTGAGCTCGCGGATGTTGCCGGGCAGGGGGCGCTCGCGCAGCCAGTGCAGCGCGCGGGTGCCGACGCGCAACGCCGGCCGTTGGTAGGTGGCGCGCAAGCCCTTCACGAAGTGGTCGACCAGGCGCGGGATGTCGTCGGCGCGCTCGCGCAGGGCCGGCAGGCGCACGGTGATGAGGTTGATGCGGTAGAACAGGTCTTCGCGGAAGCGGCCTTCGCGGACCATCTGGGCGAGGTCGCGGTTGGTGGCGCAGACTACGCGGATGTCGAGCCGGTGCGGCTTCGAATCACCCAGCACTTCGTACGTCCGGTCCTGCAACACGCGCAGCAGCTTCACCTGCGAGGCCATTTCCAGCTCCCCGATCTCATCAAGGAAGATGGTGCCGCCATTGGCCGTCTCGAAGCGCCCGACGCGGTCGGCTTTGGCGTCGGTGAAGGCGCCGCGGCGGTGGCCAAACATTTCACTCTCGAAGAGCGACGACGAGATGCCGCCCAGGTTCACCTTCACGAACGGCGCCCGGCGGCGGTGCGAGTTGCGGTGCAGCGCTTCGGCGATCAGCTCCTTGCCGGTGCCCGATTCGCCCTCGATCAGCACCGACGCATCGGTAGCCGCTACCTGCCCGATGCTCCGTAGCACGCCGAGCAGCGCCGGGTCGTGCCCGACGATGGCGGTCAGATCATACTTCTGGTCGAGCTGCCGGCGGGTTGGCGAGCCCAACGTCGGGTCCGAGTCATTCCCTCCTCCGCCGTATCCGCTCACCCCCCGGGGTGCGCCCTCTACCCCGGGGGGTACGCCGCTCAACCCCAAGTCTGAGCCATCTACCTCGCGGGGTGAGCCAGGTGCCCCCGGGAATGCGTCGCTCACCCCCGGGGGTGCGCCATTCCCCCCGGGGGGGGCGCCGCTCACCCCCCGGGGGGAATGGCGCCTTAGGCTCTGGTCGCTCATCCCCGCGCCCACCTCAGCCAGGGCGAGCACCGTGCGGATGGTTTGGAGCAGCGCGTCGTTGTTCCAGGGCTTGGTGACGAACTCGGCGGCGCCGGCCTTCATCCCCTCCACGGCCAGGGAGATGGAGCCCCAGCCGGTGATGAGGATGACGGGCAGCGTGGGCCGAAAAATCCGAATCTTGGCGAGCAGCTCCAGCCCGTCCTGCCCGCTCGTGTCGAGCGAGTAGTTCATATCGAGCAGCGCCAGCTCGGGGGGCGTCTCGCGCACTACCCGCAGCGCCGCATCGGGCGAGGCGACGGCCTGCGCGGCAAACCCGGCCTGCTTGAGCAGCAGGCTTAGCGAAGTGCGAACGGCGACGTCATCATCAACGATCAGGATCATGGGCAGGGGGGATTTTCGATTGAGTGATTGAGTGATTTTCGATTGGAGAACTGAGCCGCTCGACAAATCGAAAATCACTCAATCACGAATCACTCAATCGAAAATGAATTTACTCTTCCCGCAGTGCTATGGCGGGGCGAATGCGGGCGGCCAGCCGGCTTGGTTGCACGGCGCAGAGCGCTGCGAGTGCAAAAATGAGCACGGCCGAGAGTCCGATAGCGCGCACGTAGTCCAGGGCGGGCACTTCGAAGGCGCCCAACAGCGGAAACTGGGCCGCCAGCACGGTGCCGATCACTACGCCGAAGAAGGTCAGAATCAGCGTCTCCGTCAGGAATTGGCCACTGATCCGGCCGCCCGTCGCGCCGACGGCCCGGCGCAGGCCGATTTCGCTCCGGCGTTGGTTGATATTGTACCACAGGATGCCAAACAAGCCCAGCGCCACGTTGATGATCAGAAAAAGGCACACCATCGCCAGGCCCAGCACCGGCGCGAGGAAAGCCTTGAACTTGGCGGAGCGGGCCTCTTCGAGGCTGCGGATCTGGCCGAGCCAGTTGGGGGTGGCGCGCGCGATGGTCTTCACGATCTGCTGCTCCAATTCAGCGCCCGTGCCCGGTCTGACCCGCACCATAACGGCGGCCGTTTGCCAGCTGGTCGTATCGTGCGGTATCAGCCGCAACCAGGCGGAAGGCGTGGCGGCCGAGAAATCGGAGCCGAACCGGGTATCGTCGGCTACGCCCGTTACGAGCAGCTCGTCGGGGGCGTCGGTTCCGACGTTGATGCGCTGCCCGATTGCTTGCTCGCCGGGGGCGAAGAGCAGGTCGCGCAGCTGCTGGTTGATCACCACGGGACGGCGGGAGGTTCCTTCGTTCGTGGCGCCGAACCAGCGGCCCTCGCGCAGGTGCATCCCCAGGGCGCGGCCGTAGTCGTCGCCGGCGTCGTAAATATCGGCCACCTGCTCGCGCTGGCCGCGGTGGAAGTGCGAGTTGCTGTTGGAGAAGCTGAAGGGGGTGTTGTCGCTGGTGAGGCTCACGGCTTCGACGCCCGGCAGGGCGGCGACCTGCCGCAGGGCCTCATCGAGCTGCGGCCGGGGCATCATCTGGCCTTGATTGGCGGTGATGCTGAGCCGCCAGACGCGGTGGTGCTCGAAACCGTAGGGTTGGAGGTAGTTGGTGCCGAGGCGCAGCAGGATGGTGGCCACGCCGAAGAGCACCACGAAGGAGCAGACGATCTCGGTGATGAGGAGCAGATTGGTCCGCTTGCGGTTCCACATCAGCCGGAAAAGGTGACGAAGCATGGGGGGAGAGGAGTTGATGTGATGATGTGTTGATGTGGGGATGTGTTGATGTGGGGATGTGACGATGTGACGATGTGACGATGTGTTGCTGTGGTGATGGGTGTGATACTTTCCTCAACACATCTTTTTCACATCCTCACATCAACACATCTTTTCACATCACCACATCGTCACATCTTCCCCCTGATGGCTTCGACGGGGTTGAGGCGCGACATTTTCCACGCCGGGTACACCCCCGAGAGTAGCCCGAAGACGATCGCCAGGGCCAGGCCCCAGCCGAACACCCGCCAGTTGAGGCCAAACTCGCTGTAGGCGACGAGGTGGCTTTCGTTGAGCAGGTGCAGCATGGCGGCGGCCAGCCCCAGCCCCAGCGTGCCGCCGAGCAGCGAGAGCACGAGGTTCTCGACCAGAAACTGCCCGACCAGCACCCGCCCCGATGCGCCGAACGCCTTGCGGACGCCGATCTCGGACGAGCGCTCCAGAATGCGCGTCACGTTGAGGTTGACGAGGTTGAGCGTGGGCAGCAGCATAAAGAGCAGCCCCAGCACCGTGCACAGCGTGTAGAAAGTGCCCAGGTTGTTGCTCGGGTCGGCCCGGTCGCTGCTCAGCAGCTGGTGCGTCATAGAGCCGAGCAGGGGGTCGGCGAAGGCGTAGAGGTTGCGGACCTCCTTCGGGTTCGGGATCGGGATGTGCTTCATCGTCTGCTGAAACTCGGCCTGGATGGCCGGCAGATCAGCGGCTTTATGGGCCAGGATGATGCCCACGTAGCTGCCGCCCAGCTCAGGGCTGGCGTGCTCGCTCGACGAGAGGGTATAGGGCGCCCATACGTCGGCGTAGGAGTAGAGTCGCAGGGCGGGCACGTCGCGCACCACGCCCACGATGCGGTAATGGCGCAGGTTGATATCGGCCTCGCGGCCTACGATGCCCGTGGACGTGCCGAAGTAGGCGCGGGCCGTAGACTCGTTGATAACGATGACGTGCGCGGCCTGCCCCACCTCGGCGGTGCTGAACGGCCGGCCCTCAACGAACGTAAAGTCGAGCATCTGCCAGAAATCGTCGTCGGTGTAGCGCAGGTCGATTTTAAGGCGTTGGGCGCGGGGGTAGGCGGTGGCGTCCTCGGTCATCGATACCAGGGCCGTGCGCTCCGGGGTGTGCAGGGTGCGCACGTACGAGTTGAAGAAGCGCGCGCTGACGGGCGAGTTGCGCCAGCCGTCGCCCTTGCAGTATTGCTGGCGGAGCGACGAGATGAACAG
>JBKJUQ010000511.1:0-6302 GCA_046590685.1 Hymenobacteraceae bacterium | reverse complement strand
TCGAAAAGCTCGGCGTTGGCGTGGCCGATATCACCGACGAGTTTCTGACGCACCTGCACTTCGACCACGTGGGTGGGGCCGTCCGGCGGGAGGGCGAGCAGTTGCGCCTCACGTTTCCGCGGGCTACCTACTGGAGTAATCGCCGCCACTGGCAGTGGGCCACGGAGCCCAACGCGCGTGAAAAGGCGTCGTTCCTGAAGGAGAATATCCTGCCTATCGAAGAGTCTGGTCAGTTGCGGTTTGTGGAAGACGGAGGATTGCCCTCGGCTATCTCCGGCATATTCACCGCCGACGGCCACACCGATCAGATGATGCTGCCCTTGGTGGAGTATCACGGTCGCACGCTCGCTTACTGCGCCGACCTGCTTCCGTCGCACGCCCACCTGCCGCTGCCGTACGTAATGGGCTACGACACCCGCCCGCTGCTCACCCTCGACGAGAAAGCCTCCTTTCTGGATCGCGCGGCGGCCGAGAATTGGGTGCTGCTGTTTGAGCACGACGCCCAGCACGAGGCGTGCACGGTGACGCGCACCGACCGGGGCGTGCGGGTTGGGGAGTTTATGCGAGTCTCGGAGTTATAGTAGCGAGTAACGAGTGGCGAGTGGCGAATAGCTTCGCTTTGAATGATGACAGATTCCAACTCGAAACTCGAAACTCGAAACTCGAAACTTCCCCGAATCGGCTTGGTGCTCTCCGGCGGTGGCGCGCGGGGCATCGCGCATCTAGGCGTACTGGCGGCGCTCGACGAGTTAGGCATCCGGCCGGCGCGGATCGCGGGCACCAGCAGCGGCGCCATCGTCGGGGCGTTCTACTGCGCGGGTTGGGAGCCTCGGCGGATTCTGGCTGAGCTCCAGAGCACGAATATTCCGCGCCTGCTACGGCCCGCTTTCACGGGGTTCGGGCTCTGGGCACCGTCGCCGTTGGCCGGTGCGTTCGGGCTGTTGCGTCACGAGGCCGCTGAGGCGCTGTTCGCCCGCCACCTTGGCGCCAACGTGCGCTTCGAAGATCTGCGGGTGCCCCTCACCATTGGTACCACTGACCTGTACACTGGCGAGTCGGTCTTTTACTCCGCCGGGCCGCTGCTGCGCCCGCTGTTGGGCGCCACGGCCGTACCCGTGATTTACCAACCCGTCGCTCACGAAGGCCGGCTGCTCGTAGATGGCGGCCTGCTCAACAATTTGCCCGTCGAAGCTCTCACCGACGGCCCCGACCCGTGCCCGGTGGTGATCGGCTCGCACACTAATCCGATTGATGTCGGGAACCGTCCGCGCACCTTTCGCTCTATGGCCATGCGCACGCTGCAACTCGCCATTAACAACAACGTGCGCTCGCGCCTCGTCGCGTGCAACGTCGTGCTGGAGCCGCCCGAGTTGCGCCGCATCAGTCCACTCGGTTACCGCCGCGCCGACGAGCTCTTCCGCATTGGTTACGACTACACCCTGAGCCGGCGGGAGGAGCTACTGCGGTTGGCGGGTGGCCAAGCGGTTGGGTGATGACCACGTACGACCTTTGCCAAACTCCTAACCTCCTAATCACTTTAGCATCCGTGGGATTCTGGAAAATTGTCGCCAAGACCCTGTTTGCCGTTAGCGGCTGGAAGCTCGCGTCGCGCATGCCGCCGGGTATCAAGAAAGCGGTGATGATCGCCGCGCCGCATACTTCTAACTGGGATTTAATCTACGCCCGTGGTGCCTTCTACCTGATGGATGTGCCCGTGCGTTTTACGGTGAAGCAGGAGTGGGTCGATAACCCGGTGCTTGGCTGGCTGGTGAAAGCCGTCGGAGCCCTGGGGGTCGATCGCTCGAAGAATAACTCGCTCGTTGATGCGATGGTGGGGTTGTTTCGCCAGCACGACGAGCTCGTGATGCTCATCACGCCGGAGGGGACCCGCCGCTACCAGCCGAAGTGGCGCAAGGGGTTCTATTTCACTGCCCTCGAAGCGGGGGTCCCGATCGCGCTTGGCTTCCTCGATTACGCCAAAAAAGAAGCCGGCGTCGGGCCACTCGTGTATCCAACGGGGAATTACGAAGCCGATCTGGAGACCATTATGGCGTTTTACCGAACCAAGACGGGCCGTTTCCCCGAGCAGGGCGTTCGCTGAAACCCGGCTCTGCTCGGGCGGCGGCCGTTACCTTTGCCGGGCCGGTCGGGCGTTTGAGCGCTCGCAGGACCGGCCCGTGACCGGCCCCTGGCCTGCTTTCCGTCTGCGAATGAGTGTTATTTTGGTTACCGGCGCGGCCGGCTTTATCGGTAGTCATCTGACGCGCGCGCTGCTGGCCGCTGATGCCGCTACGCGCGTGATCGGCTTCGACAACTTCGACCCGTTCTACCCGCGCGCCATCAAGGAGCAGAATTTGGCTGATTTGCGCGCCAATGCGCGCTTCACGTTCGTTGAGGGCGATATCACCGATCTGGCGGGGTTGCAGGCGGCGATGGAGCCGCACCCCGGGATCACGACGATTGTGCATCTGGCGGCGCGGGCAGGGGTTCGGCCGAGTATCATCGACCCAGCCGGCTACCAGCACGCCAACTATATCGGGACGCTCAATCTGCTGGAGCTGGCGAAAGCGCGCGGTATCAAGCAGTTCGTCTTTGCCTCGTCGTCGAGCGTGTACGGCGTCAACCCGAACGTGCCGTGGTCAGAAGCCGACCGCGTATTGCAGCCAATCTCGCCCTACGCGGCCTCGAAGGTTGCCGGCGAGCTGCTGGGCCACACGTACAGCCACCTTTACGGCATCCGGTTTATTGGACTACGGTTCTTCACCGTGTACGGTCCCGGCCAGCGCCCCGACCTGGCGATTCACAAGTTTGCGCGGCTGCTGATGGCCGGCCAGCCGATTCCGCAGTTCGGCGATGGCTCGACCCGTCGCGACTATACCTACATCGACGACATCGTCGCCGGCATTACGGCGGCGATTCACTACGATAAGTCGCCGTACGAGATCATCAACCTGGGGAACCACCAGACGATTACGCTCCGCGAGCTGATCGAGGAGCTGGAAGCGGCCTTTGACGTCCGCGCGCAGATCGAGCTGCACCCCGAGCAGCCCGGCGATGTACCGATCACCTACGCGTCCGTCGAGAAAGCCCAAGCGCTGCTCGGTTATGCGCCGAAGGTCGCGGTTCGCGAGGGATTGCGCCGTTTCGCGCAGTGGTATCACCAGACGTACGCGGCCCCGGCGCCGGGCGCCTAAGCTCTACTAATGCCCGACGCATCCTCCAAGCCGCGCGTGCTGCTGCTGATTCCGAACCTGGACTTCGGTGGCGCTCAACGATCGTTCTCCAAAATCAGCTTCGGCCTGCAAGCGTGGTTCGACGTCTACGTCGGCGTATTCAATACCGATTCCGGTATTGCGTATCCATACGGCGGGACGCTGTTGAATCTGGAAGTTGGCGGCGGCGCGAATCCGTTCCAAAAAGCCCTGCGGCTGCGCGAGCGCATTCAGCGCCTGCGGGCGCTCAAGCAGCAATATGGCTTCGTGGCGTGCGTGAGCTTCTTGGAAGGAGCCGACTACGTGAACGTGCTGAGCAAAAGTCGTCGCGGCGAGCGTACCTACATCAGTATCCGCGGCTCGAAGCTCTTCGACGTTGAGATTGGCGGCCTGATGGGCACACTCCGCAAACGGATCGGCATTCCGCTTACCTACGCGCTCGCCGACCGCATCATTACCGTGAGTGACGGGCTGCGCGAAGAGGTGGAAGGGCCGCCGTTCAACGTGGCTCCGGCGAAGGTGCACGTCATCACGAACTTCTACGATACGGCCGCCATCCGGGCGCAGGCCGCCGCGCCACTCGACGCGGCGTACGAGGCCGTGTTCCGCCAGCCGGTCATCATCAACTCCGGGCGGCTGCATGTTCAGAAGAACCTGCCGGGGCTGCTGGAAGTATTTGCCCAGGTTAGTAAGCGCGTGCCCGCCGCCAAGCTCGTCCTGATTGGCGATGGCGGACTGAAGGACGAGTTGCTGACGTTGGCTCGCACCACGCTCGGGCTGCGGACGCATGATACGTGGAGTGGTGAACCCGTCGATGACTCGTATCAGGTGTATTTCGTTGGCTATCAGGACAATCCTTTCCGGTTCATCGCGCGCGCGCGGGTATTCGCCTTTACGACGAACTACGAGGGCTTCCCCAACTCCCTGGCCGAAGCGATGGTGTGCGGGGTGGCGGCTATCTCGACCGACTGCCCCACGGGCCCGCGCGAGATCATGGCGCCCGGTTCGGGCTCACCCCAGCAAGTACAGGGCGCGGCTGAGTACGCCCCGGCGGGCATTCTGCTCCCGTTGCTCAACCGGCCCAACCCAGCGCTCGCCGTAGCCGAGTGGGTGCGGGTGCTGAGTGAGTTGGTAGCTGACGAAGCGGCGTGCCGCGACCTGGGGGCGCGCGCTGCCGCCCGGATGGAAGACTACGCTACTGAACGCGTATTTGGCCGTTGGGAAGCGCTGTTGCGTTCGGCCGAGTAGCGGAACCGAGTAAGAGCAACCGAGCCGCACAGGCTAACTGGTAGCCGCTACGGTCCGTAAATCGACCGGCAGGACGCGCGAGACGCCCGGCTCGGTCATCGTGATGCCATACATCACATCGGTAGCGGCCATCGTGCGCTTGTTGTGCGTGACGATGATGAACTGCGAGGAAGCGGAAAACTCCTTGATGATCTGGTTGAACTTGTCGATGTTGGCATCATCCAGCGGCGCGTCGACCTCATCGAAGATGCAGAACGGGGCGGGCTTGAGCAGGTAGATGGCGAAGAGGAGCGCCACGGCCGTCAGGGTCTTCTCGCCGCCGGACAGCTGATTGATCGTGAGCGGGCGCTTGCCCTTGGGACGGGCCAGAATCTCGATGCGCGATTCGAGCGGATTCGTGGCATCCACAATTTGCAGGTCGCAGGTGTCGCCCTCGTAGAACAGCGAGCGGAACACGCGGCCGAAGTGCTCTTTAATTTGACTGAACGCGGCGAGGTACTTTTCTTTCGCCACCGAGTCGATCTCGCCGATGGTTTTGAGCAGCGTATTCTTCGCTTCGAGCAGGTCGTCGCGCTGGGTGCGAATGAACTCGTCGCGCTGCCGAATCTCCTCGTAAGCTTCGTGCGCCAGCGGGTTTACCGGCCCGAGGGCATCGAGACGGCGGCGAATGTCGAGCATTCGTCGGTTGAGATCGTCTATTGAAAAGGCTTCTAAGTCACCATAATCAGCCTCGTTTTCTTCGGTCGGAATCTGTTCCTCGTCGCCTAGCGTCAGCCCGAACTCAATAGTCAGGCGCTCCCGCACCGCCACGAGCGTCAGCTTCGTCTGACTGACTTTCTCGGCCAGCTGACGCGTCAGCTCGTCGGCGAGGCCGCGTTGCCGCTCGCGCTCGCGGCGCTGCCGCTCGGTGTCGTCGACGTCGCCGCGCGTTTTCAGGTAAGCGGTTTCGGCGTCGATCAGGGCTTGCTGGGCGGCATCGCGGGCAGCGCGGGCGGCCGTCAGGGCCGCTTCATCGGCCGCGAGGGCGTTGCGCAGGCCGGTGGATTCGGTGTCGTTGGTGGCCAGCTCAGTTCGCTGTTGCTCGGCGCGGCGGGCAGCGACTTCAGCAGCCGATTGCTTATAGGCGATTTCCTGCTCGGTTGCGGCCACCTGATTTTGCAGCTGGTGCAGCCGGATATTGAGCTGGTTGAACTCTGCTGAGCGCTCGGTGGCGGTCTGCGTGGCGGCGTCGAGGGTGCGGGTGGTCGCGGCGGCGGCCGTGTCAGCCATTGCGAGGGCGGAACGCGCCGCTTCCGTCGCGGGGGCGAAGGAGGCCGCTTTGGCTTCCAGCTCCGCTACGCGGGCCGCCAGCTCGGCGAGCTGCCCGGCGGCGCGCTGGTGGTTGAGGGCGGCTTGCTCGTCGCGCACCTGCGCGGCTTGCTGGGTGCGGGCGGCCTGCTGGGCGGCTTGCTCGGCGGCGCGCAGATCGTGCGGTTGAGCGGCAGCGCGGAGCTGCGCGGCTTCGGCGCGGGCTACGTCGTGGGCAGCTTGCTGGGTTTTCACTTGCTCACTGAGGCGGGCCACTTCCGTGGTGAGCGTTTCCAGCTCCTGCTTGCGGCCCAGGCGCGCGCCGGCCAGCGCGCCCACGGTGCCGCCCGTCAGGTAGCCGGGCCGCCGGACGGCGGAGCCATCGCGCAACAGCCACGTGTGGGGAGAGTCAGCGGGCAGGTCCGTTAGCGGCTCATCGGTGAGGTACACATCGGCCAGCAGCGCGTCGAGCAGCGGCGCGTAGCGTGGGTCGGTAGCGGCGACGAGCGGGGGCAGCCTCTCTTGCCCGGCACTTAAGTGCCGGGCAAGAGAGGC
>JBKJUQ010000467.1:0-2741 GCA_046590685.1 Hymenobacteraceae bacterium | reverse complement strand
TCGCCCTCGGTCTGCTCCGCCAGCAGCCGCGCCCCGGCGGCCGAACGCTGATTCTGAGCGACGTCCCCCAGTCCGCTCTCCCCCCCGCCGAGCTCTACGGCCGCGTCGCCGCGCTCGTCCGCGCCCACGGCGTGCACCGCCTGATCGGCATCGGTCCCGAAACCACCTACCACGCCGACCTCTTCGCCCGCGCCGCCCCCGACCGCGCCTTCTACCCCACCACCGAAGACTTCCTCGCCCACCTCGACCCCACCACCTTCCGCGACGAAACGATTCTGGTGAAGGGCGCGCGCGTTTTCGGGCTCGAACGGGTCGTGGCGGCCCTCAGCCCGCGCGTCCACGGTACCATCCTCGACGTCAACCTCGACGCGCTCGTCCACAACCTCAACTTCTTCCGCGCCCGCCTCCGCCCCGAAACCAAGCTGATGGTGATGGTCAAAGCCCTCGCCTACGGCAGCGGGTCGTACGAAGTGGCTTCCCTCCTCGCCTTCCACCGCGTCGACTACCTCGCCGTCGCCTACGCCGACGAAGGCGCCCGCCTGCGCCAGCACGGCATCACCGTGCCCATTCTGGTGCTGAACCCGTCGCCCGACGCCTTCCCCCGCTGCTTCACCGATTGCCTCGAACCCGAGATCTACGCCGCCGACCAGCTGCGCGAGCTCCTCGCCGTCTGGCCCGCTGACCAGCCCGCCCCCATTCACCTCAAGCTCGACACCGGTATGCGCCGCCTCGGCTTTGCCGCCGAAGACCTCCCCGAGCTGCTCACGCTGCTGCGCGAACACGCCGCGCGCCTCCGCGTCAACTCTATCTTCAGCCACCTCGCCGCCGCCGACGACGCCCAGCACGACGCCTTTACCCACCAGCAGCTCACCACCTTCGCCGCCCTCTACGAGCCCGTGTGCACCGTCCTCGGCTATCGCCCGCTCCGCCACGTCCTCAATTCGGCCGGCATCACGCGCCTCCCCGAAGCGCAGTTCGAGATGGTGCGCCTCGGCATCGGCCTCTACGGCGTCGACGCCACTGATTCCCTCGCCCCGGACGCCCTGCGGCCCGTCAGCACCTTGCGCACCACCATCTCCCAAGTAAAAAACCTGCCCGCCGGCGCCACCGTCGGTTACGGCCGCCGCGGCGACGCCAGCGATCAACCCCGCCGCATCGCCACCCTCGCCATCGGCTACGCCGACGGGTACGACCGCCGCTTCTCTCGCGGGGTAGGCGAAGTGATGATTCGCGGGCAGCGCGCCCCCGTCGTCGGCAACGTCTGCATGGATATGACGATGGTCGACGTCACCCACATCCCCGAGGCCCGCGCCGGCGACGTCGCCGAGGTTTTCGGCCCCGCCCTGCCCCTGCCCGACCTCGCCGCCCGCATCGGCACCATCGCCTACGAGCTGCTCACCAACGTGAGCGAGCGCGTCCGGCGGGTATTTTTCTCAGAGTAAGGTTTATTTTCGATTGAGTGATTGAGTGATTTTCGCTTGCCGAGCGGCGAATGCAAAATCACTCAATCGAAAATCACTCAATCGAAAATAAGCTTAAGTTCTCCGGGCCGCGCGCAGAATAGCGTCCGTCGTGCGGGCGCTCGGCTGTAGCTGCAACCCGCTCAATGCGGCTTGCAAGTGCAGGAGTTCGGCGCACTCCGCCGCCAGCTTGGAATCGTGGCGAAGGGCGGCTTCAACGTCTTGCCGGTCGCGATCAGACAAGTCGTTGTATACGTATCGGATCAGCATTTCCTGGGTAAAAATTTGGGTCATCGGAGTCGGGTTCGGGAGTGGAGTACGTAAAAGTTTCGGCGCGGGTGATCCGCGTAAGGGGAGTGGGCGCCGCGCCCGCTGCCAGCAGTAAAGCCACCAGCAGGGAAGCGCCGGCACCGAAGGCAGTAGGCTGCATGCGGAGTCGCAGGTTAACCAGCGCCCGGCGCATCCGCCCAAGGGTCGTATTGTTCTTGGTGCCCATCGCGTCGGAGATTTCCTGAAACGACATATCGCCGTAGTGCCGCATCAACAGCACCTGGCGCTGCTCGATGGGTAATTCTTCGATGAGGCGGCGCAGCTGATCGTTTCTCTCCGCGCGGATAACGAGTGATTCGGGCGAGGGAGACGTCGAATCGATCACGAAAGTCGAGCGGATCGGTCGCGCAACCTCCGGATCGTTGTGCTTGGGCATGTCGATCGGCGCATCGAGCGAGATCATTGTCCGCAGCTGTCCCCGCCGGTGCGCATCGACGGCCAGGTTACGGGCGATGCGGCAGACCCACGCGCCAAACTTGCCGTCATCCTGGTAACGCCCCGTGCGCAACACCTTCACGACCTTAAGAAAAGTATCCTGCGTGAGGTCTTCGGCCAGCACGCGGTCGTGCACGAGCAGAACGAGGGTAGTAAAAACCGGCCCCTGGTGGCGCGCCAGCAGCTGAGCGAAGGCGTGGTCGTCGCCGGCGACGTAGCGGGCGACGAGGGTAGCATCGTCCGCAGCCGAGGAGGCCGGGGACGCGGGGGCAGAAAAGCGCATACGTTGGGAAACTTGCACCGGAAGGGGCCGGAAAAGGGAACGTAGAGCTCTACTGCATAGAAGGTCGGTCGGCGCGGGTTTTTGAGTCAGTGCGAGGCGGCGCAACAAGCGCGCCGCGATAGGGAAGCAGAGTTTAGTACTAACGAACGAAATCGTTTTTTATTGCGCGCCAACAGAAAAATCGGAAACTTTTTTTCGCATCCCGCCGGTCGGTAGCGAACCAAGCAGATCAG
>JBKJUQ010000426.1:0-5693 GCA_046590685.1 Hymenobacteraceae bacterium | reverse complement strand
CATCGGCGTCCACTCCTTTTCCTCGTCGGGCTTGGGCACGGTGCTCACGTGGGCGTAGATGTCGTGGTCCCAGAACACTTTGATGTCGGGCGACGCGACAAGCCCCATCTCCGGGTTGACCTGAGCGCGCGGGAAGAGGGTGAACTTCTCGGTGGGCTGGTTTTTATCGGTGAACTCGACCTCGAAGAAGGTATTCTCGGGGTAGATACTGAGCGTGTCGCCCACCTTCGCCACGGTGGCTTCACCGCGCTTGATGGCGGTGCGGGCAATGGCGCGGTACTCATCGTCGGGCAGCACGAACAGGTCGTCCTTATCGATGTAGCCGCTCATGCCCTTGGCTTCCACGTACTGGCCCTTGTACATCAGCTCGTAGTGCGACATCGGCACGCCCTGGTTGCGCCACAGCAGCACGTTGTCGCGGTTGATGTCGTCGGGCAGCTCCTTGGAATAGAGCATCCCGCTCACGTTCTTGGAGATGACGTTGGAATAGCCGCTGGAGTAGAGAATCCCGATGAGCATCAGCGCGATGCCGATGTGCGCCACGCCGCCGCCGCTGAGTTTCGTGCCGCGCCGCGCGAGGCGGAAGAGCGTCGAGAAGTTCGCGACGACCGCAAACATGCTCACCGTCAGCAGCGCGATCCACGCGGGGTTCCTGACTTTGGTGAGCAGGAGCACTAGGGAGGCAAAGAGCAGCGCCAGAATCAGTGGCGTGCTGAAGACGTCGGACAGCTTCTTGCGGTCTTCCACGCGCTGCCACCACAGCAGCTGCGCAATGCCGGTCAGCACCGCGAAGCCCACGCCGACCCACAGCTGGAACTTGGTGTAGTGCGCGATCTGATCGGCCGGCAGCGCCAGGGAAGATTTCCCACCCAGCAGCCCCACGATAGCATTGTAGACCGGAATTGAGGTGGTGGCGAGTACCTGAAAGGCACCCAGTCCGAGCACCGCCGCGCCCACGAACACCCACGTTTCGGCATTGTAGACGTTGAGCTCCTTGGCGTCCGGCGGCAGCTCCTTCCAGCGGTAGATCAGCAGGGCAATGGCCAGCACCACGAAGGCCCCGAGGTAGGCGAGCAGCTGCCCGCTGAGGCCCAAGTCGGTAAACGAGTGCACGGAGGCGTTGCCCAGTACGCCCGAGCGCGTCAGGAACGTGGCGTACAGCACGAGCAGGAACGAGGCGATGGCAAGGCTGAACGCCGCCTTCAGCCCAACCCGCGCCCGCTGCACGACCACCAGCAGATGCACCGCCGCCACCAGTACGAGCCACGGAATATAGACGGCGTTCTCGACGGGGTCCCAGTTCCAGTAGCCGCCGAAGTTGAGGGTTTCGTAGGCCCAGTAGGCGCCCATCATGATGCCAATGCCGAGGATGCCCGCGCCGGCCAGCGCCCACGCCAGCGTGGGCTTCACCCATGCCGTGTAGGCCCGCTGCCACAGTGCCGCCACCGCGAACGCGAACGGCACGAGTGTGAGGGCAAAGCCGAGGAAGAGCGTCGGCGGGTGAATCACCATCCAGTAGTTCTGGAGCAGCGGATTGAGGCCGTTGCCGTCCTCGGGGACGTAGTTCGGATTGAGCTTGTAGACGGGAATATCACCCATAAACTGCTTCAGGAGCAGAAACGGCGACGAGCCGATGCGCAGCGTATCCGTCAGGATGACGCCGAGAATCATCGACGTCAGAAACACCTGGACGCCCGCGAAGACGGCCATCACGGGCGCTTCCCAGCGGCGCGCGCGCCAGATCAGAATGGCCCCGATGACGACGTGCCAGAAGATCCAGAGCAGAAACGACCCCTCCTGGCCTTCCCAGAAGCACGAGATCATAAACTTCACCGGCAGGTGGTTGCTCGAATGGCTCCAGGCGTAGTAGTACTCGTAGCGGTGATGGTAGATAATATCGTAGAGCGCGCCCACGATGCCGAGCACCGCCAGCCCGTGCACCACGAACGCCCCGCGCCCCAGCGCGACCCAGCCGCGGTCGGGGCCGTCGGCGAGGGAGCGGCCGCGGGCGGCGAAAAAGTAGGACACCGCGGCCACCGCGGCGGCAACGAAAGCCACAATCACGGCGGAGTGTCCCAGCGAGCCAACGAACGTGTTCATCAAGTGCAGAAAGTAAAACGACCCGGTGCATAAAAGCTAACCGGGTCGCAAAGTTCGACACTGGCGGGCGGGCGGCGCTTACCGGGAGGCGTGTGGTGCTCACCGGGCGTCGGGTGGGGCTTGGGCGGCATGCGGAGCTTACCGGGTGGCGTGTTGTGCTTACCGGGCGGCGTATAGCCCTTACCGAGAAGCATGCGGGGCTTACCGGGCGGCGTGTGGCCCTTACCGGGCAGCATGTGGCACTTATCGGATGACGTGTGGCTCTTACCGGGCGGCGTGTGGCTCTGTTGGTGCTAGCCGCGGGTTGAGCCAAAAGCCCACGCTGGCCGACCACCACGTGGTAGGGCCAGCGATTTCTGTTTTGTAAAACTGATAGCCTCCCCAACCGAGCGTTGTCGCATATCGGCCCTCCAGAAACAGGCGCGAGGTGATATCTCCGCGCGCTCCTACCACGACGAAAGCCGTGCCCGGGGCCGATGTTTTGCCCGAAGCCTGGTCGCCACCGCCAAAGCCATAGTGGCCGGGTACTGCCTGAAAGGGCCACCGCCAGCACGATAACGCGAAGTTGAAGCCGCCGCCGCCCAGCAACTGCACCCGTTGCCCAAGGCGCACGAAACCCAGCAGCGTCGGCTGCGCCGTAATCCAACGGTAGCTGGCCCCAGCGCTTGTACCGGCCGGGTCAGTGAAACGAACGCAATTGATACCAGCCTCCAGCTCGACTCCCGCCCCCCGGTGCGGGTTACTGCTAAGGAGCAGCGCCGCCGACCAGCCGGCTTGGGCGCGGTAATGGTGCGAATTATCGGTGGGCCGCAGCTTCCCGCTGGCAAAGCCGGCCCGCAGGCCGATAACCGGTGCGTACGGCACTGCACTCGATACGGGGTAGGTTCCCGGCTGGGTAGTCGATTGGGCGATCGCTCCCAAGGGGAGCCCGCCGAGTAAAAGCAGTACGCGAAAGACATTCATCACAAAAGCGCTTAAGCGGGGGCTCAAGCGTCAAATGTACCGATTAGGCCACCCGCATTGCAAGCAGAAAAGCGCTTCTCTGTCAGGCAGCCTCTACCGCGCCGCCGTGGCTTCGGGCTTCAGCTCGCTCTCGGTGTATTTGCTGGGGCACTTGAGCAGAATCTGGTCGGCGACGAACGTGTCGCCGCGCATCGCGCCGGTGATCACGATCTGGTCGGAGCGGTCGAAGTCCTGCGGCTTGGGATTGTAATACACCACGCGCTGGGCCTGCTTAAGGGTATCGATCAGGGTGAACTCGAAATGGTTCGGGTCGATGACGGGGTCGTAGAGCAAACCCGAGGGCGAGCCGTCGGGGGCTTTCGGCAGGCGACCCACGACGTGCACTTTGGTTGTGTTGCCATCCTGAGCGCGGGCGTGGGCTTCGCGGAACGTCACGTACGTACTCGCGTCGGTCGCCGTGCTCATCAGAATGAAGATGGCGATGGCGATGATGCCGATGGCGAAGAGGTGTATTTTCTTCATGTCAAGCAGCGTAACAACGTTCCGGGGCGTTTGCTCCCGCCGAGTACCGGGATTTCGCGCGAGTCCGCACGGCTCGGCTCGCCCGCCGGTCCGCAAAGGTCCGCAACGCCGGGGCCTTAGTCCTCATTCCTCATTCGCTTTTCCAGCTTCGTCACTTTGCCTTCGAGGCGAAAGAGGTAGAGCAACACACCGAGCGTGATGATGGCGAATACGCCCACGACCACCCAGATTTTGCCATCGGCCCGCAGCGCGTCGGCCATCTCGACGGCGGGCCGGGCCGCCGGGGCTTGCGCGCTAGCGACCAGCGTCGGCAGCAGCGCAACGGCCAGGAGTAGCCAGAATTTAGACCGCATCTTCTTGATCATCGAGTCGTTGGGAAAGCAAAGTGAGCCGGGCGCCGAGCTGCGTGAGCCAGGCGCCAACCAGAATCCAGCCGATGACGGCCGGATAAAACACGAGCCGCATCGTGGAGTCGAGGTCGTAGTTGCTGAACGCGGGATTGCCCCCGGCACCGGGGTGGAGCGAATCGAACTTGCGCGGCAGCACGAACAGCAACGGAATCACGGCCGCGAAGGCGAAGATGTTGTACACCGCCCCGATGCGCGCGCGCTGCTGCGGGTCGGGCAAGGACGCGCGCAGCACGAAATAGGCCCCGTAAATCAGGAGCGAGATGGCGGCGCCGTTGAGCCGCACGTCGTCGGTCCACCAGGTGCCCCACGTGTAGCGCGCCCACAGGGACCCGGTCAGGATGCCAAGCACGCCGAAGACGGTGCCGGTTTTGGCCGCCTCATTCGCCCACACGTCGTGCCGCAGGTCGTTGGTCCGCAGATGCGCCACCGCGTAGCCCACCGATACCGTCAGGACCACAGTCATCGCAAACCACATCGGCACGTGGAAGTAGAGATTGCGAATCGTTTCGTTGAGAATCACTCGCCGCGGTACGGGCATCAGCACGCCCGCCACGGCCACGTAGAGCAGCAGGGCGGCGGCGAGGTATTTCCACCAGGCAATTTTCATCGAACGCTCAGCATAGAGGATAGCAGACGCCGACCATCGGCGTAACCGACTCCGACTCCCGGAGTAACGGACTCCGGCCGCCGGGCAGCACGGGGGCGGTGAAACAAGCGCTTATCGCGGGTGCCGCAATAGCTTATCGCGACACCCGCAATAACGCATCGCGACACCCGCGATAAGCGAAGGGGCAGACTCAGCTCTTCCACAGGTACGGGAACAGGACAACGGCCAAAGTGGCCACGATTACATTCACCGCCCCCACGCTCAATAGGGGGCTTAGGCTGACGCTGCGATCCAGCCCGTCGAGGGCATTCTTGGAGATACGCAGCAGCAGCAGTACCTGTGGAATCAGGACGGGAAACGCGAGCACGGCCAGCAGCGTGGCCGAGTGAGCCGCCTTGGCGGCGATGCCCGACATCAGCGTGAGGGAGGCGGCGAAACCTGTGGCTCCCAAGCCGAGCGCGGTCAGAAACAGTGGCGTATCGGCCACCGGGTTACCCATCACCAAAGCAAAGGCGCCGAATGCCAACAGCGCCAGCCCCAGCAGCAGCACCGCGTTATACAGCATCTTGGCCACGATGAGCGCTTCGGGGCGGACCAGCGTGTGCAGGTACAACAGGCGGCCGGGCGTTTCCTGCCCAAAGCTTTTCTGCGCCGCGTTCAGCGCCGAGAACAACAGAATCAGCCAGAAAAGGGCATTCCAGGTGGGTATCGACACCGTGCCGGCGCGGGCTCCCACGCTCAGGTAGCAGATGTACGTCGCGCCGCCCACGTACAGCAGCAAGCCGTTGAGCGCCGCCCGCTGACGCCACTCCTGCACGGCCTCGCGCCGAATCAGCCACCGTATTTCTTGCCAGACACTCACTCCCGCAAAGGTAGATGTAGCGCGGGGCGCCGGCCCGCGAGCGCGGCAGCGCTTTAGCAGCTTGCTCAACTGGGCACCGCTACGTGGTGCTCGCTTCGCTCGTCGCGGGCCGGCGCCCCGCGCTACATTTCTTACTCGTCGTACACCCAGCGGGTGCCGGCTTTGGTGTCGTTGATGAGCAGCCCCTGGCGCTTGAACTCGGCGCGCAGGGCATCGACGGTCGCGTAGT
>JBKJUQ010000414.1:0-16139 GCA_046590685.1 Hymenobacteraceae bacterium | reverse complement strand
GCTCGGCGCCGTGCCGGAGCCTCCCGCGTAGCGCCAGCCCCCTTCGGGCTTGGGAGCCGCCGCCGGAGCGGGTATAACGCGCGCCACCTGCCGCACCGCCGCCCCCGTGATGGTGAGCGCGCAGCGAGTGGGCGTTCCGGGGGTGAGCTGGTCGAGCAGGCAGGCGGCCACGTCGGCGCGGGCAATGCGCGGGCGGGCCGTCGCGGGCAGCGCCTGATCGGTGGCGGCAGCCACGTACCCCGTTGCCGGGCCATTGATGAGGTGGGTGGCCCGCACGATGGTCCAGTCGAGCCCGCACTGACGGACGTTCTCCTCCTGCTGATCGTGATCGGCAAACACGCGCCGGTTGAAGAGGCGGGTCGTCCACTGCCACCACCGGCTCATCTGCGGACGGCTCGTGCCGGCGCCCTGCCGGCTCAGCACGACCAGGCGCGGTACGTTGGCTACTTCCAGCTCCCAGATCAGCTTGGCCGTGCCGGCCGCGAGCGGGAGTACGCCCGTCGCCCCGCCCGACCCGGCCACCAGAATCGCCGCGTCGTGCCCGGGAACCGCCGCCGCCAGCGAGGCCGGTTGCTGCAGATTGCCCCAAAGCACCGTCAGCCGCGGGTGCGCCAGGTCGGTGAGCTTGGAGGGAGTGCGCACGAGCGCCGTAACGTGGTGCCCGCGACGGAGGGCTTCGGTGAGGACGGCACGACCGGTACGACCGCTGGCGCCAAGTAGGAGCAGTTTCATCGGATAACCAGAGCAGGGGTGAAAGACAACCGACCCATGACGACCGTAAAGCCGCCGGTCACGCCGGCAATACGCGAAGGTCGGACGACACGTGCCCACCCAACTACCCAAAAACGCTGAATCAAGCCTGCTACCGGTTGAACCGGTCTGACAACTCGCCGAACAAAAACCCCCAAGTGGCCACCCGCCCCCAAGATCCAGCGCCCGGGCGCTCTCCAACGGTTTCAGCACCAGGATACGATGCAGGGCGAAGCGCCGGCTTCGCCCCCTGCCGCTCGGTCAAGCTGACGAGCACGAAGCTGGCGCTTCGCCTGTCACGTACCGCCGTACTCGCACCGCGAACCCGCGCTAGCGGCCGGCGCCCAGCGGTGTTTCCGGCGGACCGGGAAGCTCGGCGACGATCTCGGCGGCCATATCCGTCCCCGTCGGGGTGCCGGTGCCCGGCCGCTGCTTCCACGGCAGAAACAGCACGCCGAACGCGACGGCCGCCGCCGCTGCTCCCACCCAGAAGGCTTCCCCGACGCGGCTCGCGTCGGTGCCGGCCAGTGCCCCGGCCAGCAGCGCCCCCGCGCCGATGCCGATTTCGAGCGCCAAGTACGCGGTGGCGAGCGCGCGGCCCCGGCGCTCGTCGTGCGCCCAGTCGATCGCCCAGGCATACACCGTCGGCGAGTTCATCCCCACGGCCACGCCAAACACGACCGCCGCCGTCAGCAGCGCCGCCGGGGTGTGCGCCATCGCCACCATCCCGAGCCCCACGACCAGCAGCCCCGACGACACCTTCAGCACCAGCACCCGGCCGTAGCGGTCGCTCACGCGGCCCGCGAAAAACCGGATTCCTAATGATGCCAGCGTAAACACGGTAAAGAAGGTGCCCCGGTTCGGAATGCCGAGGCGGTCGCTCAGATCGGGGATCAGCGTCAGCACAATGCCGTAGGGCAGCACCGTGAGCAGCATTACCAGCGACGGGCCGAGCACGGCGGGTTCGATGATCTCGTTGGCTTTGAGGCGCAGCAGCCCCGGCCGGAAACGCTCGCGCTGGGTGACCGGCAGCGTCTCGCGCATCCGGATCATCGCCAGCACGCTCAGCAACGCCGCCCCGGACGACGCGATGAACATGGCATTTAAACTCAGGTGCTTGGCGATGGTAGCGCCGATGGCTGGCCCGGCGGCCATCCCCAGGTTGCCGGCGATGCCGAGCAGTCCCATCGCCTCGCCCCGGCGGTCGGCGGGGATGGTGTCGGCCAGAAACGCGGCCGTACCCGTCGGCTTAAACCCGGTGCTGAAGCCGTGCAGCAGCCGCAGCGCCAGAAACGCCGCCACGCTCGTGGTCAGCGGGTAGAGCAGCGAGCACACCACGCACACCAGCGACCCGACGATCATCACCGGCACCCGCCCGATGGTATCGGCCAGCTTGCCCGAAAACGGTCGACTCAGCCCCGCCGTGAGGGTGAAGAGCGCAATGACGAGGCCCTTGTACTCCGCTCCCCCCAGCCGCGTAATGAACCCCGGCAGCTCGGGAATCATCATGTTGAACGACCCAAAAAACAGAAACGTCGACAGGCAAACCAGCCAGAACTGCGGGGAGTAGGTTTTCACGGAGGAACAGCGGATAATGACAGTCAGCGCCGCGCGTTGCCACCCAGCGAGCCGCAAAGGTCGCCCCCCCAGCCACAGTAATCCCCCCACCTTGCCGGGCCACGGGCTCCTACCAAGCCACAAGCAGTCAGCAGCAAATCAGATTCCCTGCCCCGGAGGGGGCGGGGTGGCCCGAAGGGCCGGGGTGGGGGGACCACCGCGGTTAAGAGGAAGGCCCCGGAGCTGTAGATAAGCCCAGCCGCCCCCGTAACCGCCGGAGTCGCCCCGGCAACGGCTCGGCTGCGCCTCCCCGAAGCCACCCCGCTCCCTCCGGGGCGGGGAGCCGGTAGTCGCGGTTCACGACACCGGCGCGCGGAAGCCCCACCTACTCCCTGCTCTAGGGGGCAAAAGCACATCCCGCAGGGCTGGGGTGGGGCGACCACGGCGGTTAAGCCCCACGCTTACCAGCATCCCCATCCCCAAATGAGGTATGGTTTGCGGGAACACGCTAAAGGGATGACTGAGTAGGCCTTTCTCGCCCCGTCTAACAACCGTCACTCACTCCTGATCGGCCCCCGCTCCCTGCTGACAAGCCGCCAGGATGCCCGCCGCTACTTGGTCAAAAGCCCCCCAAATCAGTCGGTTCTCGAAGCGCAGCACCCGCAGTCCCAACGCTTGCAGATAGGCCGTTCGCGTACCATCCGTGGCGGAGCCCAGTGCCGTATAGTGGCCAGCACCGTCCAACTCAACGACTAACCGGGCGGCGGGGCAGTAGAAATCCACGATAAAAGGCCCGATGCTGTGCTGCCGCCGAAACTTGAAGCCCGCTAATTGGCTACCCTTCAACCCCCGCCACAACGTGGCCTCCGCGGGTGTCAGCGACTGACGAAGATTGCGCCGCTGCTCGCGTTTGTCGGGACGGTCGTGAAGACGGGCGGTTGGATCTGCTGCTGACATCGTGGGGCAGTATAGCTTAAGCGTAGCGAAGATACATCGTGCGTTTGCTGTTCGGGAATGGCTTTCCTGACGAGCCCTGCGCGGAATTAGAGCGTCAGCTCAAGGTATGGGATCTGCGCACCGGGCCATCCCCCCACCCCGGCCCTGCGGGCCACCCCTCCCCCTCCGGGGCGGGGAACCTGGTTGCTCTGGGCTTCGGGCGACTTGAGCGCGGTGGGCGCCTCGGCCCAGCTAACTGACCTTGTCCAGCGCAGCGAAGTGAGCCTGCGGTTCCCGCCCCCCCTACCTGACGCAACGGCAGCCCCGGGCGCCCGGGCCGAGGTTTTGCGTACTTCCGCCCGATGTCCTTTCTCTCCCGCTTACTGGAAAAGCGCTTTACCCCGCCCGCCACCCGTCGCAACTCGGCGGATACCGCCGCCGGTAAGCCCCCGCCCACGTTCAAGGCCCGCTTCGCCGCGCTGCGGCACGTGCCGCCGTTCCTGAAGCTCATCTGGGCGACCTCGCCCCGGCTCGCGTTCGCCTCCCTGCTGCTGCGGATCGGGCGGGCGGCGCTGCCGGTCGCCACGCTCTGGGTCGGCAAGCTCATCCTTGATCAGGTGATCGCGCTGGCGACGAGCCAGCCCGGCGGCGCCGACCCCGCCCCGGTACTCAAGCTGCTGGCCATCGAGTTCGGGCTGGCCCTGCTCTCCGACGGCCTCGGCCGCCTCACGGCCCTGCTCGACTCGCTGCTCGCCGACCGCTTCACCAACGATACCTCCGTGCGCCTGATGCAGCACGCGGCCGAGTTGGACCTCGACCAGTTCGAGGATGCCACGTTCTACGACAAGCTCGACCGCGCCCGCAAGCAGACGCTCGGGCGCACGGCGCTGCTGAGCCAGCTGCTCGCCCAGGGGCAGGACCTCATCACGATGGTGTTTCTCGGCGCCGCCGTCGCCGCCTTCAACCCTTGGCTGATTGGCCTGGTGGTGGTGGCCGTCATCCCGGCGTTCCTCGGCGAGTCGCACTTCAACGAGCGCTCCTATTCCCTCGTCCACTCCTGGACGCCCGAGCGGCGCGAGCTCGACTACCTGCGCTTCGTGGGCGCGAGCGACGAAACGGCGAAGGAAGTGAAGATCTTCGGGCTCTCGGGCTTTCTCATCGACCGCTTCCGCGAGCTCTCCAACCGCTTCTTTCTGCAAAACCGGGCGCTGGCCGTGCGCCGGGCGGGCTGGGGCTCGCTGCTGGCGGCTTTTGGCTCGGCGGGCTACTACGCCGCCTACGCCTGGATTCTGGTGCAGACGGTGCGCGGCGAAGTCAGCATTGGCTCATTGGCGTTTCTGAGCGGCTCGTTTTTGCGGCTGCGCGGCCTGCTCGAAGGCGTGCTCGGGCGATTCGGTCAGGTAGCCGACGGCGCCCTCTACCTCCAGGACTTCTTCGAGTTCTTTGAGCTGCAGCCAAGCATTCGGCGCACGCCCGGCGCCCGGCCGTTTCCCCGGCCGATTCGCGAGGGATTCACGTTCGAGGACGTCGGCTTCCAGTACCGCAGCTCCGCGAAATGGGCGATCCGCCACCTGAGCTTCACGCTGCACGCGGGCGAGAAGCTCGCCCTCGTGGGCGAGAACGGCGCGGGCAAAACCACGCTCGTCAAACTCCTCGCCCGCCTCTACGACCCCACCGAAGGGCGCATCCTGCTCGATGGCGTCGAGCTGCGCGAGTACGACCCGGCGGAGCTGCGCCAAGAGATCGGCGTCATCTTCCAGGATTTCGTCCGCTTTCAGATGACCGCCGGCACCAACCTCGCCGTCGGCCGCATCGACGCCCGCCAGGATGAAGTCCGCATCGAGGGAGCTGCCCGCCAAAGCCTCGCCGATACTGTCGTCGCCAAGCTCCCCCTCGGCTACGACCAGGTGATCGGCCGGCGCTTCGCCGGCGGCGTCGACCTGAGCGGCGGCGAGTGGCAGAAGATCGCCCTTGGCCGCGCCTATATGCGCGACGCTCAGCTGCTGATCCTCGACGAGCCGACCGCCGCGCTCGATGCCCGCGCCGAGTACGAGGTATTCCAGCGCTTTAAGGAGCTGACCCGGGGCAAGACCGCCGTGCTCATCTCCCACCGCTTCTCGACGGTGCGGATGGCCGACCGCATCCTCGTCATCGAGAACGGACAGTTCATCGAGATTGGCTCCCACGAAGCGCTGCTCGCCAACAACGGCCGCTACGCCGAGCTGTTTCGGCTCCAGGCCGCGGGGTACCAATAAGGCCCACGCCGGCCGGGGGTCGCGCGACGAGTTCATTCGATCGGCCGAAATCGAAAACCCGCAGTGCTGCGTAAGACGATCAACCCGCGGCACTTTTACCGCCGCTCACTTGCCTTAACCCACTCAACCAGCGATCTTTGCGTGAAGCACTTCTTTCTTCCCGGCATGCGCCCTTCTTCGTTCCTGTTCTTCCTGGCGCTCTGGGCCGTCGCCGGGCAAGCCACTGCTCAGTCGACCGCGCCCATTACGACGCTCATTATCGGACAGTCCAACGCGCAAGGGTCGGGTAATGGCGACTCGCTTCTCACCGTCAACCTCACCCCCGCCGTCGCGCAGGAATGGCTCTGGCAACCGAGCGCGGCGGGGCCGAACTACGGTACCGGCTATTTTACGCAGGGGCTGCGCGACCCAATGGCCCGCACTTCCATCAACAATATGCGTTCGCACACGGCCTCCCTGGTGCCCGCTTTCGTCAACCGACTCAATGCCCTGACGGGGCGGCGTGTGCTGGTGGCGCACCACGCCGTGGGGGGCACCCGGATGTACGCCCGGTCGGGCACGACGACGTACTGGCGGCCGGATAGCCCGAATATGTTGAACTCGGTACGCAAGGTGCGCGGGATGATGCGCCTACCGACCGTCCCGGATTCGCTCGATTGGCTGATCATCTCGCTCGGCGAGTCTGACGGCACCACCCTGGGTACCCGGCCGACGACGTACGCGATGTTCCCGGATTCGCTCGTAGTCGACTCGGCCGTCGACGTGGGCGGCAACCTGGTGAGCTACCCGGCGCCGCGCGGCTACCCCAATCCGGCTAAACTGCAAAACGTCTACGACAACTACCGCGCGCTGCTGCAGTACTACCGAAACGAGTTCGGCTCGCGGCTGGGGATCGTGATGATTCAAACCGGCGAGTGGGGCCACGCCAACCCCTCAATGCGGTCCGGCGTGACCCAGATGAAATGGATTCAGCGCAAGCTGGCGAAGGATCAGGCGGCAGCTGGTGAGCGATTCTGGTTGCTGCGCGGCACGGAAACGTTCTGCGAGCGCGGCTGGCTCAACGACGAAGTCCACTACTCGCCCGCGGGCCTCAACTACCTGGGCAACAAAGTAGCGGAGAAAGCCCACGCCAATCTGATTCGTTAGCGCCGACCAACAGCGGGTAAACGCTCGAACCGACGCGCTTCTCGCCCCGCCAGGCCCTGCGCATCGTGAACTGAGCGAACGGCGTCCCCGCCGCGCCGACCGCTCAGCCAGCGCTACGCCAGCGCCGGCGGCAGCACCACGTTATCGATGAGCCGCACGGAGCCCAGATTGGCCGCTACCACCACGGCCGTCTCCGTGGGCGGCAGCCCCTCAGTAGGCGGCAGGGCATGCAGGGTGTGGGCATCGACGATGGCGAAGTATTCGACCTCAAACGCCGACGCGGCGGTTATCACGGCTGCGCCCTCAGCCTCCGCATCGGCCACGAGGGCCCCGCGCAGCAGGGCGGTGCGGGCAGTATCCAGCGCCCGGTAGAGCGTCGGGGCTTGCACGCGCTCGGCGGCCGTAAGGCGGCGGTTGCGCGACGACATCGCCAGCCCGTCGGATTCGCGCACGGTCGGGGCAACCTCCAGGGCCACGTCGAAATCCAGGTCGCGCACCAGCTGCCGGATCACGGCGACCTGTTGCAGATCCTTTTGCCCGAACCACGCCGCGTGCGGCGCTACCAGATGCAGCAGCTTCGCCACCACCAGCCCAACGCCCGCGAAGTGCCCCGGCCGATGCACCCCTTCGAGCACCGTTTCGAGCGGGCCAAAGCTGAGGGTCGTGCGGGGCGGAGTTGGGTACATCTCGGCCACGGCGGGCAGAAACAGCGCGTGGCAGCCGGCGCCGGCCAGCAGGGCGGCGTCTTCGTCGGGCACCCGCGGGTAGGCGGCCAGATCGGCGGCGTTGGTGAATTGCTGGGGGTTGACAAAGATGCTCGCCACGACCACATCGCAGCTCGCAACGGCAGTGCGCACCAGCTCCAGGTGGCCGGCGTGAAGGGCGCCCATGGTGGGCACAAAACCCACGCGCTGGCCCGCCAGGCGGGCGGCGGTGGTGAAAGCGCGCACGTCGGCCCGCAGGAAAAGGGTTTGCATCAGGGGCGCGAAGGGGGCGTGGACGGGGCCGACTGCTGGCTTCCGGGGGACAAAGAAATTGAAGTCCGGGGAAAAATGCCGTACTTTTGTGTCCGCAAACGTCGTAGGCTGGCTACTTTTTGCCTGGCACGAGCGTTTGGGTTGTCTCCCCCGGTTCTTTTCCTTATGTCAAACTTGAAAATTCTCTACGCCGGTACCGAAGTCAACCCGTTCCTCTCCACTTCCAAGCTCGCCGACCTGCTGCGGGCCCTGCCGCAAGCGATGCAGGAGCGCGGAATGGAAATCCGGATCTTCGTGCCGCGGTTTGGCATTATCAACGAACGCAAGAACCGGCTGCACGAAGTGGTGCGCCTCTCGGGCATCAACATCGCCGTCGGCGACGACGAGAAGCCCTTGGTTATCAAGGTCGCCTCGATCCCGACGGCCCGGATGCAAGTCTACTTCATCGACAACGACGACTACTTCCACCGCAAGACGGGCCTCTGCGACAAGAACAACCAGTTCTACGCCGACAATGACGAGCGCGCGATCTTCTTCTCGAAAGGGGTGCTCGAAACGGTCAAGAAGCTCGGCTGGGCGCCCGATATCGTCCACTGCACCGACTGGATGACCGGCCTGATTCCGCTCTACCTCAAGACGACGTACAAGAAAGACCCGATCTTCAAGGATGCTAAATCGGTGTTCACCGTCTGCAACTCGGAGTTTCAGGATTACAAATTCGCCGACGACCTCGTCGAGAAAGCCCGGATGCTCGACATTGAGGACCCGATGCTCGACTCGCTGCGCTCGGCTGACTGCCGCGGATTCATCCGCTGCGGGATGCAGTACGCCGACTCGGTGATTAAATACCCCGAGACGTACGGCGACGACATGAATGCGATGTTCAACGAGCATCTCAAGCACAAGCAGCTTTCGGAGATCGGCGCGGAACCGGCCGAGGAGATGCTCAACGCGTACCACGACATCTATAATGCTCTTTTGCACTAAGCGGTCCCGCCGCTGCCTGGGGGCCGCGCTGACCAGCGCGGCCCTTTCGCTTTTCATCGTAGCCTGCGAGCCTGCCAATGAAATTGGCCTCGATGTGCTGCCCGACGACGTCCCCTCCACCGCCACGTACGTCGAGCTGACCGGCCGCGCTGCCACCGTGCTGCGCAACGACTCGGTCCTGACGGCCAATAAGAACAACGCGCTTGCGGGCACGCTGCGCGACGGCCTCGTCGGCACCACCAGCGCCGAAAGCTACTGGCAGGTGCGCCCCGCCACCACCAACCCCACCGGTCCGCTGCCCGCGGGGCCCGGCACGGTCGCCGACTCCCTCGTGCTCACCTTTGGGTTCAATCAGTTTAACGGCAACGCCGACGGTCGCCTGCGCCTGGAGGCTTACGAGCTGAGCGAGGGCTTTGCCGAAGACAAGGCGTACTACGCCGAATCGCCGGGCTTCGCCGTCGACCTCGCCCGCAAGCTTGGCGAAACGAGTTTCCGGCTGCGCTACGCCCGCACCCGCGCCACAACCCGGATACTGGTGAACCCCTGGATCGTGGGCGATACCGTAACCCGCTGGGCCGATAGCAGCCGTTTCCTCCAGCCCCTGCGGTTTAAGGTGGATACAGTCCTTAAGCAGCGGCTGTTCGACCTGATCGGCAAGCCCGAGCTGGCGTCGCTCACCGCCCTGCAACCCGTGCTGAAGGGCGTGGTGCTCCGGCCCGTCGCGGGCACCAGCGGCGCTATCGTAAACATCACGCCGCAGGCGGTCGATACCCGGATGGTGCTCTACTACCATATCAACGGCGACACCCTCCCCCACACGTTTGCCTTTAGCCTCGGCGACCCCGTCAAGGAACGGTACTTCACCAAAATCACTACCACGTACGCCGACGGCGAGCACCTAAAGGCCCTCGCAACCCCCGCTCAGGATACCGTTCAGGCTAACGGCGCCAATGGATTCACGGCGTACCTGCAAGGGGGTCTGGAGCTGGGCACCCGCATTCAGCTCGATAATTTCGACCTGCTGCGCGCTAAGAAAGGCCGGATTGCCGTGAACCGCGCCGAATTGATTATTCCCGTCAAGCCGTACGCGGCCGGCGTGTATCAAGTGCCTTCGCGAGCCTACCTGCTTCAGGTCGACGCCCAGAACCGGCCGCTCAAAACCGCCGGTCAGCTCCGCACCGTTCAGACCAACGGCGGCGACCCTACCGGTACGGCCAACCCGGCGGTGGTGCTGTATGATCCCGTGCAGCGCGTCTACCGCGTGCTGCTGACCACCTACCTCGACGCGCGCCTCAACGATAAGCTGATCGACCAGCAAGCGGACGCTTTTTGGTTGCTACCCACTCTGCCCGGCGTCAACGACCTCGGGCTAAATCGGGCGCTAATTGATGCCGCCCCCGGCCAAATCAAGTTAAAGGTCTACTATTCAGAGCTTAACTAATTAATGGCCGCCAGCCGTTAGCTTTGCAGCCCCGTTTCGGAACCCCACGTACGTAGCACGCATTCGGTGCCATCTACGGGGCCTCTTCCTCGAATTTACTCTTCCCCCCCCCACTGCTATGTGTGGAATTGTCGCTTACATCGGCGCCCGCGAGGCGCGGCCGGTCATTATTAAAGGTTTACGTCGGCTCGAATACCGCGGCTACGACTCCGCTGGTATTGCCCTCCTCAACGGCGAACTGACGGTCTACAAGAAAAAAGGCAAGGTCCAGGACCTTGAAGACTATATCGGTGATCGCAACACCCACGCCCATATCGGCATGGGTCACACCCGTTGGGCTACCCACGGCGAGCCCAACGACGTAAATGCGCACCCGCACTACTCGACTTCCGGGCGTATCGCGATCATCCACAACGGCATCATCGAGAACTACGCGGCCCTCAAGCAGCACCTGATGGCGCGCGGGCACAAGTTCGAGTCCGATACCGACACGGAGGTATTCGTAAACCTCATCGAAGACATTCTGCAGGACAACGACGGCATCACCCTCACCGAAGCGGTACGGCTCGCCTTGCACGAAGTGGTGGGCGCTTACGCGATCGTGGTGCTGAGCGCCGACAACCCAAACCAGCTTATCGCGGCCCGCAAAGGCTCGCCGTTGGTGATTGGCGTTGGCGACGGAGAGTTCTTCTTCGCCTCCGATGCCACGCCCATCGTGGAATACACGTCCGACGTCATCTACCTCAACGACTACGAGCTGGCAGTCGTGAAAGATGGCAAGCTCGACATCCGGAGCCGGGAGGACGTGGTCCAGAATCCGTATATCCAGCGGCTGGAGCTGGCGCTCGATGCCATCGAGAAAGGCGGCTACGAGCATTTTATGCTCAAGGAAATTTTCGAGCAGCCGCGCTCTATCAACGACTGCCTGCGTGGGCGCCTGATCGCCGAGAACGGCCACCTCAACCTGGGCGGCATCCGCCAGTTTGAGCAGAAGTTCGTCAATGCCAAGCGCATCATCATCGTCGCGTGCGGCACGAGCTGGCACGCGGGCCTGGTCGCCGAGTACCTATTCGAGGATTTCGCCCGCATTCCGGTCGAAGTCGAGTACGCCTCCGAATTCCGCTACCGCAACCCGGTGATCTCCGAAGGCGACATTGTGATCGCGATCTCGCAATCCGGGGAAACGGCCGATACCCTCGCCGCCATTGAGATGGCCAAAAGCAAGGGGGCGACCATCTTCGGGGTCTGCAACGTGGTGGGCTCGTCCATTGCCCGTGCCACTGACGCCGGCTCCTACACCCACGCCGGCCCCGAGATCGGCGTGGCCAGCACGAAAGCCTTCACCGCGCAGGTAACGGTGCTCACGCTGATGGCGATGATCATCGGCCACCGTCGCGGCACGCTCTCCAATACGCGCCTGCGGGAGCTGATGGTAGAGCTCGAAACGATTCCCGCCAAAGTCGAGCGGGCACTGGAGCTCGATACCGAGATTCAGCAGATCGCCGAGATCTTTAAGGACTCCACCAACTTCCTCTACCTCGGACGCGGTTACAACTTCCCCGTCGCGCTCGAAGGCGCCCTGAAGCTCAAGGAAATCTCCTACATCCACGCCGAGGGATACCCGGCGGCGGAGATGAAGCACGGCCCGATCGCCCTCATCGACGAGAATATGCCCGTCGTAGTGATCGCCCCGCAGGATTCGAGCTACGAGAAGGTCGTTTCCAACATTCAGGAAGTGAAAGCCCGCAAGGGCCGGATCATCGCGATCGTCACCGAAGGCGACAAAGTCATCCCCGGGATGGCTGAGTTCGTGATCGAGGTACCGCACACGTCCGAGGCGCTGATGCCCCTCGTTACGGTAGTACCGCTCCAGCTACTCTCGTACCACATTGCTGTGCTGCGCGGCTGCAACGTCGACCAACCCCGCAACCTCGCCAAATCGGTGACGGTCGAGTAAGCCTCCCGGGTTGCTTGCGCGTTATCAACCGGAGCCACTTCGCTAGCGCGGGGTGGCTCCCGGCGTTTACAGTCGGCAGGGTAGTCTCAAAAGCTGCCCCCGAAACCGCCGGCTCTACCCCATCGTAGGGCTGCTACACCAACTCTCTTTGTTTTTGCTGAAATGATTACCATTGCTAAGAGCCCCGAGCACCTGGCCGCCGCCGCCGCGACGTTCTGCGCCTCCGTTATCAGCGAGGCGGTCAACCGGCGCGGACGTTGTTCCATTCTGCTGGCGGGTGGCTCTACTCCCCAGGCGCTCTACGAAGCGCTTTCGCGGGTGCCCTACGCCGACAACCTTCCCTGGCCGCAGGTCGTGGTGGCTTTTGGCGACGAGCGGCTGGTACCGCCCGACGATGCCCGCTCCAACCAGCGGATGGCCCGGCGGGCCCTACTCGACGCCGTGCCTCTAAAGGCCGAGTTTGTGCTGGCCGTCGACACCACCCTTGCGCCCGCGGAAGCCGCGGCTGCGTACGAGGCGCGCCTGCTTGATTGCTTTGAGCTGAAAGAGGGCGAAGTGCCCGACTTCGACCTGGTTTTCCTCGGGCTCGGTTCCGATGGGCACACCGCCTCGCTCTTTCCCGGCTCAGCCGCTGTACGGGAGACGGCCCGGCTGGTCGTCGCCGCGCCCGCGCCCGATCCGGCGCAGCCCGGACGCGTCACGGTCACGCTGCCGGTGCTCAATAACGCCCACACCGTCGTTTTTATGGTGCAGGGCGCCGATAAGGCCGCCATCGTAAAACGGGTATTTGAGCCAGCGGCGCCCACGGATGAGCCCCTACCCGCGCAGCTGGTCCGCGCCACGCGCGCCGGAGCGCAGGTGAAGTGGTTTATCGACGAGGCGGCGGCGGCCGGTCTACGGTAGTGACTCTATCACGGGAGATAATCACCGTGGTTTCTCCGGAAGTACGAAGTAAATCGTACTTCCCAGGCAACCGGCCGCCGGTGTCGGTTCTCAAGGGGGGCAGAACGATTTTCCACCCCATTCCCTCCCTTTATCAATGCGCCTGATTCCCGTTTCTTTCGCCGCTACTGTGGGTTTTTTGGCGTCCACCGGCGCCGTCCTGCTAGCCACACCGCCCGCTCACTCTTCCTCTTTTTCATCGGCCGCGCTCCCCTTGGGAGATACTAAAACGGAGACGCGGCCCGTCACGGGTGACTTTCGGGGGGTCAACCTCCAGACGGCTGATAACGTGGTGGTGCGTCAGGGCAGCCCCGCCGCCATCAGCCTCAGTGGTCCCGCTGCTGAGCTGGCCCGCACCGAGACCGTGGTGGAGAAAGGCCGCCTCGTGATCCGCAAAACCAACAACAGCCGGCTGAGCTGGAGCAAGAATGAGGATGCCGTCGTCATCACCATCACGCTCCCGGTCATTGAGGCACTGAGCGTCAGCGGTTCGGGCAATCTGCACACTGAAGGCACCCTGACGGGCGCCGACCTTGCCATCTCCCTGGCCGGTTCCGGCGACTTGCGCGTGAGCGCCGAGCTGACGGGTACGGCGAGCACCAGCGTGGCCGGCTCGGGCGACGTACGCCTGAGCGGGCGCGGCGCGACGCATACTGTACGGGTAGCCGGCTCGGGCGACGTGCGCGCCGAAAACTTCCGCGCCACCACCGCCAGCGTGAAGCTCAGCGGCTCGGGCGATGTAAGCCTGGCCGCCGCGGAAGCGCTCGAAGCGAGCGTCAGCGGCTCGGGCGATGTTCGCTACGTCGGCAACCCGCCAACGCTCGTCAAGCGCGTGACCGGTTCCGGCTCGGTCGCGAAGCTGTAATAGCCGAGAAGCCTTCTGCGCCTCCGATCTGCCCCTGATTCGCCTTTTCCGGCGGCTCAGGGGCTTTTTTGGGCGTAACGTTGCGGCCTGATGCTATCAACCATTGCTCCCGCCTCCTTCCCTCCCACTCTGCGCGCCGGCGATTCCGTCGCCCTCGTGGCGCCGGCCCGCAAGATCACCGCCGCTGAGCTGGAACCCGCGGTGCGCACTCTCGAAAGCTGGGGGTTGACAGTGCGCCTCGGGGCCACGGTCGGCGCGGCCGATCAGCAGTTTGCCGGGGCCGACGCCTTGCGGCGCGCGGATCTGCAACAGGCCCTCGACGACCCCACGGTTCGGGCCGTGCTGTGCGCGCGGGGCGGCTACGGTACGGCGCGGATTCTCGACGACCTCGACCTGCGCGGCGTACGCGCCAGTCCGAAATGGATCGCGGGCTTTTCGGACCCGACGGCGCTGCTCGCGCACCTCTGGCGCCATACCGGACTGGCTAGTCTACACGCCACGATGCCCGTGCTGATGGGCCAGCCCGGCCACGAAACGGCCGATGAGTCGCTCCGTGCGCTGCTATTCGGGGAGGAGGTGACTTACCTATCACCCGCGCATCCCCTTAACCGCGCCGGGCAAGCCCATGGGCGCCTGCTCGGCGGCAACCTCACGGTGCTGCACACGCTGCTCGGCACGGCGTCGGACGTCGACTGGAACGGGGCGATTCTGTTCTTGGAAGACCTCGACGAGTACCTCTACCACGTCGACCGGATGCTCGGCCACCTGGCGCGCACGGGCAAGCTGGCGGGCCTGGCGGGCTTGGTGGTGGGGCATTTCAGCTTGATGCGCGACAACACCGTGCCGTTTGGCCACTCGGCGTACGAGATCATTCGCCAGCACGTCGATCCGTACGGCTTTCCGGTCGGGTTTGGTTTTCCGGCGGGCCACGAGCCGCTCAACACGGCCTTCATCCACGGCGCGGAAGTATCCTTGCACATCAGCACCGAGGCGGGGCTGAGCCTGACGTATACCGGCCGTTAGGCGCCAGGAGCCGCCGTCGGCGCGGCGGGCTTCGCTTCCGCGCCTTCGATGAAGAGCACGGTCAGCAGGGTCTGGCCCACGGCGCGCAGGGTGGCGCGGTCGATGAGCGTCATGTTATCGGTGGTGGCGTGGTGGTAGGCGGGGAAGTAGTTCTCGCCGTAGGGCACGTGGTCGATGATGTCGAGCGTGGGCAGCCCGGCTTTGTTCATGTACACATGATCGTCAGTGATGCCCGGCGATTCCTGATCGAGAAAATAGGCCCCGAAGCCGAGGCGCTGGGCGGTGCGCCACGTCCGGTCGAGCGCCGCCGGCACCGACTTGCGGCTCAGCTCCTCGCGCGAGAAGCGGCCGTCTTTACCGCCCGTCATATCGAGCAGGATGCCGTAGAGGGGGCGCGAGCTCACGGGTATGCGGTTTTTGCCCCAGTACTGCGAGCCGAGGCACCACGAGTCCTGCCCGCGCCCTTCGAGCATATTGGTCAGCTCAGCCTGGGAGCCTTCGTCGTAGCCGTAATCCTCGCCGTCGAACAATAACACGTCGACGCCCACGCCGGGATCGGTAGTGGCCAGCTGGCGCACGACTTCCAGAATCTGCGCCACGGGCGCGGCACCATCATTAGCGCCATCGAAGGGGGCGTTCTTACGCTGCGGGTCGCGGTCGGCGAAAGGGCGCGTATCCCAGTGCGCGGCCAAAGCGATCCGCTTCGGCGCGGTGGGGTTCGTTTGGGCGATGATGTTGCGCAGCTTCAGCAGCTTGCCGTCGAACGCCATCTGCTCGAACTCCTGCGCCTGCACGGTAGCCCCGTGGCGCTTGAGCGTACTGATCAGCCAGTCGCCGCAGGCGCGGTGCGCGGCCGAGTTGGGTACCCGCGGCCCGAACGCTACCTGCCGCGCCGTGTAGGCGTACGCCGTATCGGCGGAAAACTGCGGAATGTTGGCCGGCAGCGGCACGGGGGGTACGGGCTTTTCCGTCGTCGCGGTGGTTTCGGTGGACGATGAACCGTTGCAGCTACTGAGCAGCAGCGGCACGGCGAAGAGAAGCAGGAATGAGCGCATAAGAGTAGAAAGTGTAGCGCCAACGTAGCGCGGAAGTAGCGCGGGGCGCTGGCCCGCGAGCGCGGCAGCGCTTTCGCATTAAGCTGGGCGTACCGAGCTACCGTGTTACTCGCTTCGCTTGTCGCGGGCCAGCGCCCCGCGCTACATTTCTTACTCGTCGTACACCCAGCGGGTGCCGGCTTTGGTGTCGTTGATGAGCAGCCCCTGGCGCTTGAACTCGGCGCGCAGGGCATCGACGGTCGCGTAGT
>JBKJUQ010000358.1:0-5250 GCA_046590685.1 Hymenobacteraceae bacterium | reverse complement strand
CGTAGATGCGCGGTTCGCCGGGCCCAAAGCCGAGGAAGCTAAAGCCAAGGCGCTCAGCATCGCGACCCTGTTTCAGCACAAGATGGACCTGGAGCCGGAGGTCGCAGCGCGCGGTTGAAGTAGTTCAGGGAGTGGTGGGTGCTCCCGAAGAATCCGGTTACCAGTGGGCCCGCCGCAGCTTCTCGGGTTCGAGCACCCGGATCGTGCGCGGCGTGAGCTCGATGAGCCCATCCTGCTTGAACTCACTCAGCGTGCGCGTCAGCGATTCCGGCGCGGTGCCCACCATCGCGGCCATATCCTCGCGGGAGAGCTGAATGGAAGCGTCCGGCAGCGTCGCCTGATCGTGCAGGCGCAGCAGGATATCGGCCACGCGCCGCCGGATGGAGTTGTACGCCATCGCGAGCAGCTGCTGCTCGCGCTCGCTCACCCGGCCCGCCAGCAGGCGGATAAACTGCTCGCCCACTTTGGGGTCGCGCAGGAGCAGCAAGGCAAAATCATCCTTCGGGATGTACACCAGCTCCGAGTCATCAACCGCCACCGCCGAGTCGCTGTGGGCGGTACGTTCGAGCAGCGGCAGGTAGCCGAAGAACTCGCCGGGGCCGTAGATGCCCGTAATCAGCTCCTTGCCGCCGTCGGTGGTTTTGACCGTTTTCACGCGGCCGGCTTTCACGAAGTACACCCGCGTGGGCTCGTCGCCTTCGCGGTAGATATCCTGCTTTTTGCGCAACGAGCGGGCCTTGCGGTCCACGGAAAGGCTGTCGAGGTTGCCGGTGGCGCGGGCGTCGTCCAGAAACTCGCCGAGACCCTCGGCCTGGAGGTCGTAGTCGGGCTTGAGGTGCTGGAAGCGGTTGAGGCGGCCGGTGATGGCGCTCAGCAGCTCGGCTTTATCGAAGGGCTTGGTCAGGTAGTCATCCGCGCCCAGCGCCATTCCGCGGCGCAGGTCGGCGCGCTCGGTCTTGGCGGTCAGGAAAATGAAGGGCACCCCCGCGAGCTGCGGGTTCTGGTTGAAAATCTGGAGCACACCGTAACCATCGAGCACCGGCATCATAATGTCGCACACCACCAGATCGGGCTTGGTGGCCAGCGCCTGCGCGACCCCCGTTTCCCCGTTTTCGGCCGTGAGCACGGCGAAGCCGGCCAGCTCCAGCAGCTCGGCGGTGTTCTCGCGGATGAGATCGTTGTCTTCAATCAGCAGAATCGTTTTCATAGGGAATCGTAATGGTGACGGTGGTGCCCTGATTCAGCTCGCTGCGCAGGGTAATGGTGCCCTTCATCAGCTCCAGGTATTTGGCGACGATGTAGAGCCCGAGCCCGGTGCCCAGGACGTTGGTGACGTTGCGGGCGCGGGAGAATGGCTTGAACAGCTGCGCCTGATCTTCCACCGAGATGCCGATGCCGGCGTCTTTCACCCAGACCGTCAGCTGATTGCGGGCGCAGGTGGCGCTCACGGTGATGATGGAGTTCTCGCCGGAGTACTTGATGGCGTTGGAGAGCAGGTTGACCAGAATCTTGCGCATCAGCGAGGGGTCGAGCTGCAGCGTGGGGCACTGCACCAGCCGCTCGACTACCTGGCCGGGCTTGAGCAGTCCCTGCACGTCGGCCAGCGTCTCGGTGACCAAGGTGGCCATATCGAAGGTGGCGGGGTGCGCCTCGATGTTGCCCTCCTCAATGCGGCCCACCGACAGAAACTCTTCGAGGATATCGTTGAGGTGCTTGACCGAGGAGCGAATGCGCTGCACGTGCTTCAGGCGCTGGCCTTGCTGGTCGGAGTAGGCGTACTCCTCGATCAGCGTTGCCGACGTGAGCACCACGGTAAGGGGCGTGCGAAACTCGTGGGAGGCAATGGACACGAAGCGCGATTTCAGCTCGCCCAGCTCCTGCTCCGCCTTCAGGGCCTGCGCGAGCTCCTGGCCGCGTTTTTCCAACTGCTCCAGCGTGATGAGCAGTGCGTGGGTGCGGTCGGCGACCTTCTGCTCCAAGTCGGCATTGAGCTGCGCGACGCGTTGGTGCTGCGCAACCAGCTCCTGCTCGGCGGCCTTCTTGGCGGTAAGGTCGAGGATGTAGGCCACCACGTACAGCTCCTGGTCGAGATGAAAATAGCTCAGGCTGATCTCGACGGGAAACACGGAACCATCCTTCCGCTGGCCCAGCAGGGCCCGGTGCGCGCCCATATTGCGGACCTGCGGGTTGACGTTGAACGAGTCGCGCAGCTTCTCGTGGTGCCGCCCCGGCGACGGGGGCACCAATACTTCGATGAGCTGACCGAGCAGCTCCTCCGCCTCATAGCCGAACAGCTGCTCGGCGAGCTGATTCGTGGCGACGATGGCGCCGGGGCGGTCGCAGACGATGATGCCGATGGTGGCATTGGTAAATACCGCCTCGAACCGCCGCACGCTGTGAGCGAGCTCCCGCTCGGCCTGTTGCAGCCGGTTGTGCTCGGTCAGGCAGATCAATAGCAATTCCCGCCCCTCGACCTCAAAATACGAAATTTCGACGTGCCCCGAGAACGACTCACCCGTATGGCGCCGAATCTGCGCTTCTATTACCTGGCGGCCCTCCCGCTGGGTTTGCTCGCACAGGGATTGCCACTGCCCGGGCGTCCAGGGGGGCGTGCGAAAGGAATGGTTGGGGTCATCGAGAAACGCCTGCTCGGAGGGGTAGCCCAGCAGCTTCACCGCCGCGGCGTTGACCTGCGTGAACCAGCCGAGCGCGTAGTCAAAAATACCGACAAACCCTTTGGCTTGGGTGTAGAGCAGATCGGTAAGGGCCTTGAGGTACGAAGATGGAAGCATACATAGAATAAGGAGGGCACGGCGGAGCATAAGGCCGCGGTGATGGGCCGAAAGCCGCTTCCTCAAAGGTGCGCATTATTTCAGGCAGCCGAACATGACAAACGTCAGCGCCCCACCTGATGGGCGTCATATAGCTCGCTGCCAGCACCCGCCACCTTTGCTCCCACTCTCCCTGGTAGCTGCTTAGCCAATTGCTTTCGAGCATTTCCCATCTTTTTCATTTCACCGTCATTTTCTGAATCAGTCATGAAACTCACCTCTACCTCCTCCTCCTTCACCCCGCGCGGCCAATCCTGGTGGCGCTTACCCGTGACCGTCCTCGCCGGGCTGCTGTTCGCCAGCGCGCCGGCGGCGGCTCAGCCCGCGGATTTGATTCTGACCGTAGATCAACCGATTCCGAGCGGCACCTACCATAACATCGAAATCCTGCCCGGCATCAATGGCAGCGTCAGCGGCACGGTGACCGTAACGGGTACCTTTCAGCTGGATAGTGCGGCGGGGGTGTCCATCCCCGACGATTCCTACATCACCGGCCACGCTTTCCGGATGATGAATGACGCGAAACTGACGATTGGTCACGTGCTGGGAATCTGCGGAACGACTTGCGGCCCCATCCAAACCATCTTCATATATTTCGGCACCAAGGCACGCATCAGCTTCAATAACGCCACGACGGCGCAGCATACGGGAGCACGATTTCCGGATGAAGTCAGCGAGCTGGTCATCAACAATTCCTTCGGCGTCACGCTGTCACGGGCGCTGAGTGTCCGCGAGCGCCTGCACCTGCGGAACGGTAACCTGATCACCGACGGCCACGAGCTGACACTGATATCGCGGACGCCGGACATTACGATGGTGACGGCCGCCTCCGCCTTGATTTTCAACCAGAACCCGAATGTCAACGTGATCGGCAACGTGACGGCCCAGCGCTGGATCAATCCGCGCTACAACCCCGGAACGGGCTACCGCCACTTCTCGTCGTCCGTCAGCGGCAGTACGGTAGCCGATCTGGCGACGCCCGGTTTCAGCCCGGTTGTAAACCCGCAGTACAACAGCGTGCCGTACAACCTGCGGTTCATTACCGGCAACGTGCTGCCTTATCCGAACAGCTTCTTCTACGAGGAGGCCCAGGTAGGCACCGGCGGACCGGGTACGTACGCACAGGTATTCACGCAAGGCTACCAGTCGCCGGCGGCCCTCACGACTCCGCTCAACCTGACTGCGGGCATCACGGTCCGCATTCCGGCTAATCAGACGGTCGACTTCGTGGGGCACCCCAACAATGGCCCCATCTCTACGGGGCCACTCACCCGCGGCCCCCTCAACGAATCGGGCTGGCATATGGTGGGTAACCCCTACCCTTCCAAGGTCGACTGGACGCTGCTAACGCACAGCGGGATATTCAACTCGTTCTACAAGAACCGCTCGACCGGCGTGACCAGCGGCATCTACGACGCGTACGTCAACGGCGTCGGGACCGGCCCGGCGGGCAACGAATTTATTGCCGCCAACCAGGCCGTTTTTACGCGGGTGGCCGTGGCGGGCGTCGCGGGTAGCATCCAGTTCCAGAACTCGGCGCGCATCATCGAATTTCGCGACGATCCGACGGCTCCGTTCTTCCGGGGCTCGGCCACCGCCCAGGCTCGCCCGCTCATCCGGCTGGCTTTGCAAGGAGCCTCCGACCTGCACGACGAAGCGGTGGTGTACTTCGAGCAAGGGGCTACCACGGGCCTCGATACCGACCACGATGCCTTCTACATCAACGGCGGTTATCCGCTGGGAATCTACTCGCAGGTTGGCGCGGAAAACCTGGCCATTACCGGCTTGCCAGCCCTGACATCAACCACCGACTACACGCTCCCGCTCGTGGTTAACAGCACCGCGGCGGGCACCTATACCCTCAATGCGCAGGAGTTGCTCAACTTTCCGGCGGGCTTCCAAGTGCTGCTACAAGACGCCGTAACCGGTGCTACGCAGGACCTAATGGTAAATCCCACATACAGCTTTACCGCCACGGGCAACAACGTCAACTCTATCCGTTTCTCGGTGCGTTTCCGGGCCGCCGGCGTGACCGGCTTGAGCGAAACCGCAACCAACTCAGGATTCGAAGTATACCCCAACCCGCTGAAGAGCAGCGATCACCTCAATATTGTGCTAGCGGGCGTGGAAGCCAGCAAAAATGTGTCTGCGGTCATCTATAATCAGGTCGGCCAGCAGGTCTGGAGCGCCATACTGCCCGCCGCACTGGGCGGGGTGCACGCCGACGTAACTACGCAGCTACCGCGCGGCGTGTACACGCTTCAGGTAACGCTGCCTACCGGCGCCAAGCAGAGTCGTCGCGTGATTATTAATTAAGGTCGGCTCCTTCCCAGATAAGCCGCTACCGGTTTTGGTCGCCGCTCATTGCCCGACCGGCGGTTAGTCGTGCTTATGCTCGCCGGTACAGGCTCGAGTTAGT
>JBKJUQ010000279.1:0-4661 GCA_046590685.1 Hymenobacteraceae bacterium | reverse complement strand
AAACGTGGCCGCCGGGATCACGCAGGCGTGCTGATCGTCGCAAATGTTGGTGCGCACGCTCGGCTCGTTGGCGTAAAGCTGGTAGGTGAGCGTGATCGCCTGCCCGGGCTGGTGGCGCACCCGCCAGGTGGCTTTGTCGGTTTTCTCCCAGGCGAGGGACTTGCCATCGGCGTCAGTGGCGGTGAAGCCATCGAGGTGCTTGGCGTACTCGCGGACGAGGTAGGAGCCGGGCGTCCAGACGGGCAGCTTGAATTCGGTAGCGTCGGTGCCGGCCGCAGGTTCATAGCGCACGCCGACCTGGAGGTAGTGAGTCGAGGGAGCCCGACTCGTGACGGTATACTCGATGCCGGTCCCTTGGGCGCGGGCGGCCGAAACGGCAAACGTGAGCAGCAGGGCCGCCCCCAGACGGGCCGCGCGGGAAACGAAAGAGAGTGAATGCGAAATCATCAAACGAAAAACGAGGCTACGTCGGGCGCCGAACGCGCCCCCGAAAGTAGGGCTCGCGGGCCATCGGGTTGCACACCGCGGCGGGCGCCGCTGAACCCTTCGGCCCCGCAGTGGCGTACAGGTAGCCTTGATGTTGCTAACTCTGCGTTCTATCTGGCTCGGTGCGGGCGCCCTCATCGCCGGCGCGCTGGCGGTTGGTGGCCTGCGAAACCCCCACCCGACGCCCCCCGCACCGACCCGGCTGACGGGCCGCGCGGCCGTCGCTTCGCCCCGCCCGGGCCCACAACCACCCGTCGCCGACTCGGTCGTAGCCCTTGGCCTGCGCCTGCGCGGCGTGGATTATCAGGCGGGCGGCACCACGCCGCAGGGCGGCTTCGACTGCTCGGGCTTCGTGCGCTACTGTTTCGCGCAGCAGGGTGTCGCGATTCCGCCCAGCTCGGCGCTACAGTCGCGGTTCGGCCGCGAGGTACCGCGCGCCCAAGCCCGACCCGGCGACGTCATCATCTTCGCCGGCACCGCCGAAGGCAGCCGCACGCCCGGCCACACGGGCATCGTCATCTCGAAGCCCGGCGAGCCCCTGCGGTTCGTGCATTCGTCGTCGGCCCGCAAAGAGCACGGCGTGAAAGTGAGTCAGGTGGACTCGACCGGTTACGAAAAACGGCTACTCAGCGTCCGGCGCGTGCTCGAAGATGCGGCCGTTGGCGGGGCCGCGCCGGTTGTGCCGCTGGTGCCTCCGCAACCCGTGGCTCCCCTCACGGCCCACGAAGTGCCTCTTGTTACGCCCGCACCGCGCATGCCGGCCGCCGTCACGGCGCGCCACCGGGCTACGGGCACCCGCGTACCTACCACGCACCGGCTCCGACGCCACCCCACCCGTGCCGCCACCCCGCGCCCCAAAAGCCGCGCGGTGCCGCCCAAACCGATCCCGAAGAAAACTTAGGCGCGCTCGCGCCACTCCCACTGAGCTGTTGGATAAGAGTGCGGCACGCCGCACCCCTATCCAACGACCGTTTTGGTGGCCTGCGCAGTTGCACACCCTTATCCAACGGCCGTTTTGGTGGCCTGCGCAGTTGCGCACCCCTATCCAACGACCGTTTTGGTGGCCTGCGCAGTTGCACACCCCTATTCGCATGGTTCGAGACGGGTACTTGTGGTTCGTGCGAATGACCCGGAGGCAAGGGGGTACCTTCGACGCGCAGCTGGCCTGCCACCCGCCGCCTCATCATCCAATAGCCCGTCCGAGTGTCTACCGCTCCGCTTCTCCCTGCCATCCGCGCCGCGCTATTGGGCCACGCCGTCGGCGATGCGCTCGGCGTACCGGTCGAGTTCTCGTCGCGCGCTGATCGCGCCGATAATCCCGTAACCGCCCCCCGCGCCTACGGCACCCACCACCAGCCGGCGGGGACGTGGTCCGACGACGCCTCCCTCTCCTTCTGCCTGGCCGAAAGTCTGGTGGCCTACCCCGGCCTGCGCGAGGATGATCTGGCCGAGCGCTTGCGGCGCTGGCTTGACGACGGCTACTGGACGGCCCACGGCGACGTGTTCGACGTCGGCATCGCCACCCGGCAGGCGCTGGGGCGGCTGGCGCGCGGCACGGCGCCAGCCTACGCGGGCGGCACCAGTGAGCTCGACAACGGCAACGGCGCGCTGATGCGGCTGCTGCCGCTCGTGTTTCATCCCGCGTTTCAACTGGCTCCGAACGAATTCGGCGCGCAGCTGCTGCTCACTCACGCCGCGGCGCGCATCACCCACGGCCACCCGCGCTCGTCGGTGGGGTGCTGGCTATACCTGACCATGGCGCGGCACCTGATGCGCGGCGCCACTCCGGCGGACGCCTACGCGGCGATGCAAGCCGATGCCAACGCATTTCTGCCGCCTGCCAAGCCGGCCTTCGCCACCGAGCGCGCCGCGTACGCGCGGGTGCTCGACGGATCGCTAGGGGGGCTGCCCGCGGCGGTGATTCGCTCGTCGGGCTACGTCGTCCACACGCTCGAAGCGGCGCTGTGGTGTCTGCTGACCGAAAACACGTATGCCGCCACAGTCCTTGCCGCCGTCAACCTCGGCGAGGACACTGATACGACCGCCGCGGTGGTGGGCGGCTTGGCCGGACTGGCTTATGGGGAGGCCGCGATCCCGGCGGAGTGGCTGGCTGTTCTGGTGCGCCGGGCCGATATTGAAACGTTGGCCGGGCGACTGGCGGCAGCGCTTGCGGGTACGGCCGGCATCTGAGTAGAGCGGAGACGGGTAGGAGTCAGCGGGGAGAAAGGCGCCAGTAGAAGGGCGCCCGGAAGACCGATTACGACGACGTCCCCGGCGGGTGTGCTGGCACCGCGCCCAATTAATTACGGGTAATTTTTGAATTCCTATTCCAAATGCAGTATCTTGCCCGCCCTAACCCCCTAAAACATCCCTTGGGTACGCCCGCCAACCCCACCCCGCTTTTGCCTGGCTTCTGAGCCGACCATCAGGGATGGGCCACGCGCGTAACCGCGGCCTGTTTACCTCTCCTTCCTGCGACCGAATTGGTTTTTTCACCTTTTTTCGTTCGTTGGCGATGCGTAAACCTTACTTCCACCGGTATCTACCGGCCACACTTTTGGGGGGGCTGCTACTAGCGGCTCCTCTGGCTCCCGCCTACGGGCAATGGCAATGGGCAGCGACCACCTCTGCCACTACCGCCGGCACCAATAACCTCTCGCGCGCTGAGCACTCGGCCACCGACGCGGCCGGTGACGTGTACGTGACGGGGATGTTCAAGGGCACCGTGACCTTTGGTGCTGCGGGTACGCTGGTGAGCCTCGGCAACACATCGGACATCTTCGTCGCCAAGCTCGACGGGGTGACCGGCAACTGGCTGTGGGTCACCCAGGGCGCGGGGCCCGGCGACGACAGCGGCTTCGGCATCACCGTCGATGGCGCGGGGAACGTGTACGCGACGGGGCATTTTGAAAATCCGTTCGTGCAGTTCGCCCCGCTACCGCCGCTACCGGGCAGTGGCGGCCTCGATGTGTTCGTGGTGAAGCTCAACGCCGCCAGCGGCCTGCCCCTCGCCAACGTAAGCGGCGGCGGCTTTGGCAACGACGTGGGGCGGGGCATTGCCTTTCATCCCGGCCCCAACGTGCTGTACGTGACGGGCGATTACCGCAGCGGCACGGCCTTCTTCGGCGCGCCGGTCACCAACGCCGCCGCCGGCACGGCCGACATCTTCGTCGGCCAGCTGGCCGCCGGCGGGCTCGGCTGGCTGCCGACCGCCGTCTCGGTCGGGGGCCCGGCCGATGACCTGTCGCGCGGCGTGGCCGTTGATGCCGTCGGGGAAGTTTATATTACGGGCGGGTACGCCAGCCCGGTGCTCGTCTTCGGCGCCACGCCGCCACTCTTCAACTCGGGTGGCGTCAGTGCGTCGGGGGGGCCAAACCCGGATATTTTCGTCGCCAAGAGCGGGGTGAATCTGAGCAGCTGGTCGTGGGCGCAGACCGCCGGCGGCGTCGGGCGCGACCTCGGGCAGGACGTCGCCATCAACTCCACCGGCCACGTAATTACCACGGGCGGCTTCGAGCAGGCACCGGCCAGCTTTGGCGGCATTCTGTTTCCGGCGGTGGTTGCCGGCATTGATGCCTACGTGGCGCGCCAGAGCGCGGCCACCGGCGCGTGGCAGTGGGTGCGGCAGGGCGGTGGGTCCAGAGACGACTCGGGCTTCGCTATTGCCCACGACGCGGCGGGGAATATCTACGCCACGGGCGCGTTCAACAGTATCACGGCGCAGTTCGGCGCCACTATCCTGACGAACTTCACCGCTACGGGCTTCAACCAGGACGTGTTTGTGAGCAAGCTCACCAATGCGGGTGCCTGGCTCTGGACGCGCCAGGCGGGCGGCACGCGCGACGAAACCGGCCGTGGCGTGGCCGTCAACAGCCTGAACGGAGTCTTCGTGTGCGGTGAGTATACGTCGTCACCCGCGGCGTTCCTGCCATTCAACCTCACGGCAGGCCCCTTCATGGAGGCCTTCGTGGCGCGCATCCCTGGCACGCTCAACAATTTGGTGATTTCTACCCCGACATCTATTCCCGCCGGCGGGGCTTACAACAACATTACCGTTTTAGGGCCCAACGGCGTGGCGATTCTGACCGGCCCAATCTACGTGGCGGGCAACGTGGTGGTGCAGAATGGCGGCACGTGGCAAAGCAACTGCTTCCCGCTTACCGGGCCGGGCACGT
>JBKJUQ010000226.1:0-3617 GCA_046590685.1 Hymenobacteraceae bacterium | reverse complement strand
ATCCAGAAACGTAGCGCGCAGCAGCTCTCGCAAAGTCGCTTGGTTTCCTTTAGCGACGGCCAGCGTTTCGGCAGGTGTCAGCACCGGTAAGTATTTCATGGTCGTGCGATAAACAAGGGCTTTTGAATCAGCCAGAACCGCCGCGCATCAACCCACTGAAACCGGGCAGCCCGAAACCGCAGCTCTACTGGCGGCCAGATATCGGGGGGCAGGTCTGACCCAAAAAATTGTCGGTAGCTCGTCAGCGTCTGCTCGTACCACGCCCCGAATTTGGCAGCTTCGCTTTTGCCGCCGCGCGTAGGACCGTGGTGCAGCGGACGGCGCAGGGTGTTTTCGCAGAGGTCTATCCAATAGGAACGGGTGTAAATCAGGTGTAGATGCCACACCCTATCAACCGCATCCGAGGGGGTGAGCGAATGCCCGCCCGCGCACACTAGAAAAACAAAGCGCTTGTACTCAGCTACCGCGCGCACCGCGAAAGCGATCGTCCAGCGGTTCTCCCGCGCCAGCCGGTCAGTGAAGGAGAAGTCGGCACCGGGTTCGTCCAGCTCAAACGTCTCAATCCGGTGCCATAAATCAAGGTACTCCGCCTGCATAGTGAGTAATGTACTGCGCTGATCTGACCACTTGGAAGGCGCCATTCGACGCTCCCGTTGCTACGCCGGCAGAAACTTCGACATCTCGGTTTTATCGAAGTACGTGGCGCCGTACTTGAAGGCCCGCTCCTCCGTTCCCCACGCCACGAACCCGAACTGCTCGTAGAGCCGCCGGGCGTGGGTGTTGGTGGCGATGACGACCAGATTTACCTTCTCAATCCCCGGCAACTCCGCTGCCCGGCGCAGCACTTCCACCATCAGCTGCTTGCCGAGGCCCAAGCCCGCAAACTCCCGCGCGACGTACATCCGAAACAGCGAGCCCCGGTGCCGGTGGCGCTCGCGGGTGGCGCCTTCGCGCTGGAAGCTGACGACGCCGGCCAACTCCCCGGTTTCGGTGCGCAGCCCCAAAGTGAAAGAGTCGGGCACTCCCGTCGTCGGAAAAGGCTCCCCGGCTTCATCCGTCGGGCTGATGCCGAAGCAATCCGGGTGGCGGTGGAGCGCTTCGGTGAAGAAGGCTTTGTACTCGGCAGCGTCGGCGGCGGTGAGTTCGTGGAGGGTCATTGCTTGCTGAAATCAGGTCGAGCGCGTAGCTCATCCCGCACTTCCATCAGGGCAAACCCCAACAGATTAAGCCCGGGCCACGCGCCTACGTCGGCGGCTCGCGGGTCGTCCTGGGCCACCCCAATCCCCCAGACAGGATCCACGGGACTGGCTTCAACCAGCACGCGGCCCGCCGTGCGCAGCAGATAGTCGCGCAGGGGCGGGTGCTGCCCGAACTTGTGCCAATTGCCACGCCTAACAATCTCGTACCGCGCCTTTTCCCACCCGGCTTCCTCGAAGCCGTGGATTTCACGCCCTAGCTGCTTGGCTTCGCCGGGCTTGGTCGCTTTCAGGATTCGTTGCGCTATTTCCGTATCGCCAAACAGATGCGCCTTCTGCGCCATCATCCAGTGCTCAGCAGTCAAGTAAGTGATCCCATCAACGACGAAGGAGCTTTCGTACCATTGACTCAAGCAGAACCTGCCCATGAGTTCGTTCTGCTTGTTGGTATGACCCCAGAAATACAGAAACTTGAGCGCCTGACCTTGCTCGATTGCGTCTGCTAGCCAGCTACGATCATACGTCACGACGCCACTGCTGTCAACTCGCGCAGCTTCTCCCCCGCTTCCTCCAGCAGCTGGGCTTTATCAATCGGCACCACCCCTACCCGCTCGCACACCAGCCCGCCGCCGAGGTTGGCGAGCGCGGCGATCGTGGCGGGCGGCAGCCGGCGGGCCAGCCCGAGCGCGGCGATGCTGATGACCGTATCGCCCGCGCCCGAGACGTCGACGATCGCGCGCGGGTGGGCCGGCAGATACGTCGGCGCGCCATCGGTGGCCCGCACGAATACGCCGTGCTCGGAGAGCGTGACGAGGACGATCTCGGGGTGCAGCACGCGCCGCAGCTCCGCCACCGCCGCCTCGAACGCGGGGCGCTGGAAGCCGGCAAACTCGTGCTTGACGCCTTCCTTGAGCTCCTTCAAATTCGGCTTGAACAGCGAGCAGCCGACGTACGCCAGGAAATTCTTCTTTTTGGGGTCGACGGCTGTCGGTACGCCGGCCGCGCGGGCCAGCGCCAGCAGCCGCGGGATGTTCTGCGCGGTGAGCACGCCCTTATCGTAATCCTCAAAAATCACCACGTCGGCGCGCGGCAGCAGCGCGGCGAAGCGGGCTTCGAGGCGGTGCGTTTCCGCATCGGTGAGGGGCGTTTCCACCTCGCAGTCGATCCGCAATAGCTGCTGATCGCTCGCCAGAATCCGCTCCTTAACAGTAGTGGGGCGCTCGGCCGATGCCACGATGCCGTCAGAGGCCAAACCCACGTCGGCCAGCAGACGCAGCAGATCGGCGCCGTCGCGGTCGTCGCCCACAACACTGCACAGCAGCGGCGTGGCACCCAGGGCGCGCACGTTGAGCGCCACGTTGGCCGCGCCGCCCAGCCGCCGCTCGCGCCGCACCACGTTCACGATGGGTACGGGCGCCTCGGGCGAAAGCCGCGTGGCCTGCCCCCACAAGTACGCATCGATCATCACGTCGCCGACGACGAGCACGGTGAGCGAGTTGAAAGAGGTAAAAAGGTCGGGAAGCGTCATCAAGGATGATATTTTCGATTGAGTGATTTTCGATTTTCGATTTTTTCAACGAACCCAGTAATCACTCAATCGAAAATGAACACCATCAGCTGATTGGTTTTCGATTTTTCCAACGAACCACGCAATCACTCAATCGACAATCACTCAATCGAAAATGAACCCTATCAGCTAAGTTTCGCCAAACTCACTTTCATTCGCCGGGCAGCTTCGAGGAGCTTCTCGTCGGCGGCGGCGTACGAGAGACGCACGCACCGTGGCTCGCCGAAGGCATCGCCGCCCACCAGCGCCACGTGGGCGTCGGAGAGCAAGTAAAGCGTGAGGTCCATGACGTGCTTGATCTCCTGCCCGTCGGGGGTGTGGCGACCGAAAAAGGCGCTCACGTCGGGGAACAGATAGAACGCGCCATCGGGCACGGTGAGGCCCAGGCCGGGAATATCGCCCAGCGCCTTCAGCAGCAGGTCGCGGCGGCGCAGGTAGTGGGCGCACATCTCATCGGAGGCTTCGCGCCCGCCGAGCAGCGCGGCGAGGGCCGCGCGCTGGGCGATGGAGCACGTGCCCGACGTCACCTGGCTTTGCATCTTGTCGCAGGCGGCGGCGATCTCGGGCCGCGCCGCGAGGTAGCCCACCCGCCAGCCCGTCATGGCATAGCCCTTCGAAAAGCCGTTGACCGTGACCACGCGGTCGGCGATCTCCGCCACCCGGCCGATGCTGAACAGCGGTTCCTGCCCGAAGTAGATGTACTCGTAGATCTCGTCGGCGATGACGTGCACGCGCGGGTGGCGCGCCACCACGGCGGCGATGGCTTCCAGCTCGGCGCGGTTGAAGACGGCGCCCGTCGGGTTGCACGGCGAGGAGTAGATGATGGCTTTCGTGCGCGGCGTGATGGCGGCTTC
>JBKJUQ010000158.1:0-14295 GCA_046590685.1 Hymenobacteraceae bacterium | reverse complement strand
CGACGGCGGCGACGGCGGTGGCTCCGACGGCGGCTCCGACGGCCCCGGCGGCGCGGGCGGCGATGGCGGCGCGGGCGGTAGCGGTGGCGCGGGCGGCGATGGCGGCAGCGGTGGCGGCGGCTCACCTGGTGGCGGAGGCGGGGGCAGCAACAACGGCGGCGCTCCCGGCGGCCCCGGCCCCACGGTGCCACCCCCGCCCCCCGGTGGGCCGGGCTGCGCAAAACTCGATGGCAATTCTTCCAGCGGGGTCATCTCCCCGGAAACCTGTGAGGATATCCTGGGAGGAATGAACAACCTGCGCGATATCTACGGCACCGATGACCCCGGCGAGCTGGTCGATAAATTAAGCGCCCTGGGCTTGGGTTTTGCCGCCGGTGGCATCAAAGACAACTGCCTGCTAAAGACTGCGACCGAAACTGCTGCGGAAGCCATCAACTTTGGCTTGGCTAAGGGGCCGGCACGAGTAGTGACGGGCATTGTCGCGTCTGCGCAAACCGGTCTGCGGCTCGGCAACTGCTTTAATGGGGCCTTCTTTCCGGACAACCAACCAGTGGTGGAGGAATGGATTGATGCCCTAGATTGCCTTAAGGGATCCAGTATTACCGACATCGCGTACGCCGCTGGCACCTGCGCGCTACAAAAGCTACTCTGCGCACCCGTGGTGCAGTCGTGCGACCCCAATGAGATAATTGGCCCGGACGGCTTCGGCCCCCAAGGGTTCGTGGCGGCCACCAATCCTGGCCTGCCCTACAAAGTCCTCTTCGAGAATACGGCCAGTGCCGCCACGGCCGCCCAGCGGGTGAACGTGCGGGTGCCGCTCGATGCCAACGTGAACCCGTCGAGCGTGAAGCTTGGCGAGGTAGGCTTCCGCAACCTGACACTGCCGGTGCCCGCCAACCTGGCGGCGTTCAACACCATCTACCACGTGGCCGACTCGGCCGGCCTGGGCGTGGATGTGGAAATGACGGCCGGCGTCGACGTAGTGGCCCGCGAAGTGTTCTGGGAGTTCCAGGCCATCGATGCCGAAACCGGATTGCCGCCCGCTGATCCCTTCGCCGGCTTCCTGCCGCCGAACGACTCGCTTGGCAACGGCGAAGGCTTCGTGACTTACACCGTGCGCCCGCGCCGCGGCGTGGTGACCGGCGACTCGATCCGCGCCAAGGCGACCATCGCTTTCGACCAGAATGAAGTAATTCTGACCAACCGCGAGGTGAACCTCGTGGATGCTGTCGCGCCGACCTCGCACGTGCTGCCCATCGCGGCCTCGCCCGATTCGGTGTATGTGCTACGCGTGGCGATCGCGGACGACGCGGGTGGCTCCGGCGCCAAAGCGTTTGAAATTTTCGTCTCGGAAGACAATGGCCTGACCTACGCGCCCATCGCCGGCGCTTTGGCGGGTGATTCGGTGCTCTTCACCGCCCGGCCCGGCCGGAGCTACTTCTTCTACTCGACGGCAACTGACAACGTCGACAACGAGGAAGCGACGAAGACCGCCTTCGAGGCCGCGATCAGCCCGTGCCCACCCGCCACCAACGTGGCAATGAGTCTGCTAACGCCGACCACGGCGCGGGTGAGCTTCGTGGCAGCCGGGGCGAGCGTAACGGGCGGCTATACCGCCACGGCCACCCCCACGGCCGGTGGAACGCCGGTGACGGTCAGCGGCGCCAGCTCGCCCTTGAACCTGACGAGCCTGACGCCCGGCACTACGTACGCGCTCACGGTGAAGAGCCAGTGCGCCACGTCGGTGAACCTGACGGCGGCCGTCGAGTTCAGCACCCCGGCGGCGGTGCCCACCATCGTCAGCTTCACGCCCCTGAGCGGCCCGGCCGGCACGGTGGTGACGGTCACGGGGACCAACTTCTTCGGCGTGAGCGCCGTGCGGTTCAACGGCACCGACGCGACGAGCTTCACCGTGGCTTCCACCACGAGCCTGACGGCTACGGTACCGCCGACGGCTACCACCGGCCCGATCAGCCTGACCGGCTCGGGCGGCGCGGCCACCTCGGCCACCAGCTTCACCGTGACGCAGGACTACACCTGGAGCGGCGCCGTGAGCACCACCTGGGACGTGCCCGGCAACTGGGCCACCAACCTGGTGCCGCCCGCTACGGCCAACGCCCTCCTGCCCGCGGGCCGGCCGCGCTACCCCGAGCTGCTCACCGATCAAGCCATCACCAACCTGACCATCGCCAGCGGCGCGCGCCTGACGCTCACGATCGGCACGTTCAGCATAGCCGGTGCCTGGACTAACGGCGGCACGTACGCCCAGACGGGCGGCCTTGTGCGGCTGGTCGGCACTACGCCGCAGGCACTGGGCGGCGCGGCCGTCACGGCCTTCGGCGATCTCACGGTCGGCTCGGCGGGCGCTACGCTCACCAGCGACAACGTGCAGGTCGGGCGTCTGTTGCGCCTTGAAGGATCGCTCACCACGAACGGCCGCGTCTTCAAGCTACTGAGTCGCGCGGCCGGTACCGCGCTGGTGGTCAACGCGGGCGGCACGGTGGTCGGCGCGACCACGGTGCAACGCTACGTCACGCCGGGAACCGGTGCGGGGACTGGCCTCGGCTATCGCCACCTGAGCTCGCCCGTGACCAACACGACCGTGGCCGACCTGGCCGTGGCCGGCAGCGGCGGCTTCGTGCCCGTGGTGAATCCGGCGTTCAATACGGCGGCCGCTCCGCTCAATGTGCGCCCCTACCCCAACGTGTTCGGCTACGACGAAGCGCGCGGCGGCGAGGCCAGAACCGACTTCGGCTTCGGCTACTTCTCACCCGAGGCACTGGGCAGCGGCCTGACGAGTGGCCGCGGCTACTCGGTATACGTCCGGCCGCTCACGTTCGACTTCGTTGGTACCCTCGGCACCGGCAACGTGCCGCTGACTCTCACCCGCACGGGCACCAACCTTAACGGTGGGTTTAAAGCGGGGTGGCAGCTGCTCGGCAACCCGTACCCGGCGCCCATCGACTGGGATCTGGTGACGCCCGGGGCCGGCCTCGGCCAACTGCCGGCCGGTGTCGACCCGAGTATCTCGGTGTTCAAAACCAGCGGCGGCCTCAACGGTGTGTACCTGACGCGCGCCAACGGCCTGGGCTCCTTACCCGATGGACTCGTGCCGATGGGGCAGGCGTTCTTCCTGCGCTCGACCAATCCCGTGGCCGTGACGTTCACCTTCACCGATGCGCTGCGCCTGACCGAGTACGCCAGTCCGAACGTGTACCGCACCGCCCCCGACCGGCGGCCGGTGCTCAGCCTGACGCTACGGGCCGCGGGGGCCCCCGCTGACGAGCAGGATGAAACCGTGCTTTACGCCGCGGCGGGCGCCACACCCGACCTCGACGCGCGCTTCGATGGCGAGAAACCCGGCCACAACACCGGCTCGGTGCCGACGCTGGCGAGTTTGACGGCGGCGGCCGACGAGTTGGCCGTTAACGGCTTGCCGGCAGCCGTGCTCAGCCAGCCCGCCGTGGTAGAACTGCTCCTCGACCTGCCCCAGCCCGGCACCTACGAGCTGGCGCGCGGGCAGTGGACAAACCTGCCCGCCACCGCGCGGGTGCTGCTGCTCGACCGCCTCACCAACACCCGCTACAACCTGGCCGCTCCGCTGACCCAGCGGATCGTGGCTACCCGGGCGGGGGAGGTGCGCGGCCGGTTCGCGCTGCTCTTCAACCCCGGCGCGGTCTCACCGTCCGCCGTGGTCGTGGCGGCTTACCCGAACCCGACTACTGGTAACACCTACTTGCGCGGCCTGGCACCGCGCGCCGCCCTGGCCGTACTCGATGCGACGGGCCGCCTCGTGGCGCGCGCTACCGCTGACGCCGCCGGCTCGGCCGTGCTCCGGCTCGGCGGGCTGCCGGCGGGCGTGTACACGGTGCGGGTCGGGACGCACGCGATCCGGGTGGTGCGGACGGAATAGGCCAAAAAACCAGCGTCAATTACCGTCGCACCGTCACCCGCGGCACGACGACGGCTGGCGGCTTACTCAGTCCGTAGTCACAGGAATCGCCCACCGCAGAGGTACCTCTTCGGTGGGCGATTTTTTTGTGCCTCAAACCGCCCTTCGGGCTTGCCCCCGGTACAGCCTGCCGGGAGCTGCTGGGCGCCGGCTCCCCTGCTAGCACAGGACTTACCCGCTCGTCGAAACACGTAGTCCCCTTCGACTACGCGGACGACAGATGAGGGGCGGGCTCTGCGGGGCCACCCCCACCGCGTTTGCAGGCCATCTTTTGCTTCAGGCAGTAGGCCTGTCACCGAATATTTTTTTACTTGGAATAGATTCCAGCGCATCGTCCGAATCTATTCCATCGAATAATTTTTTTGCGTGGAATAGATTTCAGCGTATCGCCCGAATCCATTCCATTGAATAAAGTTTTTGCGTGGAATAGATTTCGGAGTATCGCCCGAATCTATTCCATTTGCTTGCGCGGCCGCGTAGCTTTGTTCGATGCTGCCCCTGGCCGCCGGAGGTTTCGGTTAGCCCCCACGGCCCGCGCCGGCGCCCCTTCGCCGCGCTGCCCCCACCCGACCCGCTCGCCCCCCCGTCGATGCCGCCGCGCTGCGGGCCCGCCAGCGCAATCAGTTGACCGGTTGCTATCTGGCCGGGGGGGCCTTGCGCCAGTAGGCCCGCTCGGTGAGCCCACCGATGTATTCAGGCCCCTCAGCAGCCGTGAACGGCCTTCTTACGACAGCAATTGCTCAATCCGCCCTTTCCGGTCGTCTTGCCAACCGCTGCATAAGTCCTGCGAAAAATCTTATCGGCACGCGCGTTATCATTGTGTTAACTTGGATGAGGGCACTCAATCTTAGTAACCCGTGCGGGCCAGGGCTTACCTTTGCAGCTTTAAAAAGCAAATTTTAAGTCCGTCTGATGCCGCATCGTTACCTTTTTCGCCTGATTGTGTTCGGGCTGATTGCCTGCTTACCGGCCCCGCTTCGGGCCCAACAACGGGCGGCTCCGGTGCGCTGGCTGGCCGCAACGGCGCCGGCCCGGCTGCTCGCAACCTCCCCGTTGGCCGGCCGCCTGACGGCCTATCGCGCCACCACGGCCGATCGCGCTACCCTTGCCGCTGCCCTGGCGACGGCCCCGCTGGAAGGCACGTCTGCCGCGCCGCTTGAGCTTTTGCTGCCCCTGCCCGACGGCGGCACCGCCCGGTTTCAGGTAGTCGAGTCGAGCGTGATGGAGCCGGGTTTGGCCGCGCAGTTTCCCGATATCAAAACGTACGTGGGCATCGGCCTCGACGACCCGACGGCGACGCTCCGCGCGGACCTGACGCCCCAGGGTTTCCACGCGCAGGTGCTTTCGCGCCAGCCGGGCCAGACCTTCTATCTCGACCCCGTCAGCCCCGCGCAGCCTACCACCTGCCTGAGCTACTGGCGGCGCGATCTGCGCCCCCCCAATGGCGGGGTGCCTGCCTGCCTCGGCATCGCCCCGGCCGGACCGGGCGCACCAGCTCCTAGCCCCGCCCCAACCGGCGGCAGCGCGGCGCGGCCGACCATCGCGCTCGGCACCAGTCTGCGCACCTACCGCCTGGCCGTGGCCGCCACCGGCGAATATACCCAGTTTCATGGCGGCACCGTAGCCGCCGGGCAGGCGGCTATTGTGACGACGGTCAACCGCGTGACGGGCGTTTACGAGAAGGAGCTGGCCGTGCGGATGATTCTGGTAGCGAACAACAGTTCGCTGATTTACACCAACGCCGCCACCGACCCCTACGCCAACACCAGCGGCGACCTGGCCGCTAACCAAACCAATATTACCACCATCATCGGCAGCGCCAACTACGATATCGGCCACTTGGTGGGCACGGGCGGCGGCGGCGTAGCGGGCTTGGGCGTGGTGTGCAACAGCACGCAAAAGGCGCGCGGGCTGACCGGCTCGCCCGCCCCCATCGGCGATGCGTTCGATATCGATTACGTTGCTCACGAGATGGGCCACCAGTTCAGCGGCAATCACACGTTCAATGGCAGCACCGGCTCGTGTGCGGGCGGCAACCGCAACGCCAGCACCGCCTGGGAGCCTGGCTCGGGTGCCACCATTCAGGCCTACGCGGGCATTTGCTCGCCGCAGGATCTGCAACCCAACTCCGACGCCTACTTCCACGGGGGTAGCGTGGCGGAGATGGGGGCGTTTATCGCTGGCACCTCGTGCCCGACGACCCTGGCCACCGGCAATACCCTGCCGACCGTCGCGGTCCCGGCGAACAAGTCGATTCCCGTCTCCACCCCATTTCAACTGACGGCCACCGGCAGCGATGCCAACGGCGACCCGCTGACGTACTGCTGGGAAGAGATGGACTTGGGCGCGGCCGGCGCCCCTATCAACAGTGGCACCACGCAGACGGCTAGCGCCACCCCGCCGCTGTTTCGCTCGTTTCTGCCCGTGGCTTCGCCTACGCGCTACTTCCCGCGCCTGAGCAATCTGCGCAACAACACCTTCGCAGTGGGCGAGTACTGGCCGACAGTCGCGCGTACGCTCACTTTCCGCTGTACCATCCGCGACGTGCATTCCGTGGCGGCGGCTGGCAATCTGCTGGTAGGCGGCGTCAACCAGTCGAGTAACGTAGTGCTCACGGCGGTGAGCACGGCCGGCCCTTTCGTGGTAAGTGCGCCGAATACGGCCGTAACGTGGGTGGGCGGTTCAACCCAGACCGTAACGTGGAGCGTGGCGAATACGAACGTGGCGCCGGTCTCGTGCTCCCTGGTCAATGTGCTGCTCTCGACCGACGGAGGCCTGACGTTCCCGACGACCATCGTGAGCGGCGTGCCCAACAATGGCTCGGCGAGCATCGTGGTACCCAACTCGTCCACGACGCAGGCGCGGATTATGGTGGCCGCCGCTGACAACTACTTCTTCGACATCTCGAATACCAACTTCACCATCACGCTCTCCGGCGGCCCGATCATCAGCAGCTTCTCGCCGGGCTCCGGGGCCGCGGGCACGGCCGTGACGATTACGGGCTCCAACTTCACCGGCTCGACGGCGGTGCGCTTCAACGGCACGAACGCCAGCAGCTTTACCGTAAACTCTTCGACTCAGATCACGGCGACGGTAGCCTCCGGGACCACCACGGGCCCTATCACGGTTACGAACGGAACCGGCACGGGCACTTCTTCGACCGATTTCGTGGTGCCGCAGGTCCCGATCGTGACTAGCTTCTCGCCCACCTCCGGTCCCGTCGGCACCTCCGTCACGGTAACCGGCACCGGCTTTACGGGCGTCACGGGCGTGAGCGTCAATGGTACGGCGGCGACGACGTACACCGTCAACTCCGCCACCCAGATCACGCTGACGGTTCCGACGGGCGCGACCACCGGCGCCATTAGCGTGACGAATAACCTGGGCACCGGCAACAGCAGCAGCAGCTTCACGGTGACCACGCCGCCCGCAAACGATCAGTGCACGACTGTCGCCAACCTGCCGCTACTTACCTGCGGTACGCCCCTGACCGGCACCACCACCCTTTCGACGAGCACCGGCGACCCAACGGTTACTTGCAACACCATCGTGGTTGACGCGGCGTCGGGCGGGGTATTTTATCGCTTCGTGGGCACCGGCAACAGCGTAACGATCAGCACTTGCGGCGGCACGACGAACTATGACACCAAGCTCTTCGTGTACACCGGCGCGTGTGGCACCTACTCCTGCGTAACCGCCAACGACGACAATACGACCGTCTGCGGCGCCGGCGCGCTTACATCGGCCGTCACCTTTACTTCTACGTCGGGCACGACGTACGTCATTTTCGTGAGCGGCTACCAGGGCCTGAAAGGTAACTTCACCCTGACGGCCACCTGCGCCGCGGCGCCCGCGCCGACCATCACCAGCTTCACGCCAACGAGCGGACCGGTGGGCACCGTCGTCAGCATCACGGGTACGAACCTGACGGGCCTCACGGGCGTGAGCTTCAACGGCACGGCCGCTACCACCTTCTCGGCCAGCAGCGCCACCGCCGCCACAGCTACCGTGCCGACGGGCGCCACGACGGGCACCATCACGGTCTCGACGGCTTCCGGCTCGGGTACGAGCGGCTCCAGCTTCACCGTGACGACGCCCCCGGCCAACGACCTCTGCACCGCCACAAACCTGCCGGTGCTGACCTGCGGCGGCTCCGTGACGGGTACCACTACGTTCTCGACGAGCACCGGCGACCCGACGGCGACCTGTAGTACCATCACGATCGACCCTGCCTCGGGCGGCGTATTTTACCGCTTCGCCGGCACCGGCGCCAGCGTGACGGTGAGTACGTGCGGCGCGGCGACCAACTACGACACCAAGCTCTTCGTGTACTCGGGCACCTGCGGGAGCCTGACGTGCGTGGGCGGCAACGATGACCTGCGCTGCGGCTCCGGCCCGACCCGCCAGAATAATGTATCGGCCGTAACGTTCACGTCGGTGGCCGGCACCGATTACCTGATCTTCGTGAGCGGCTTCAACGGGGCCACGGGCAACTTCGTACTCAGCGCTACCTGCGCGAACGCCCCGCCTTCGGCCTTGGCGCTGAGCCCGGCGAGCGTGAGCGAGAACACTCCGATCAACACCACCGTCGGCACGTTCAGCACGACGGACCCTAACCCGGGCAACACCTTCACCTATACCCTGGTGACGGGCACGGGCTCGGCCGACAATGCCTCCTTCAACATCACCGGCGCCACGCTGCGCACCTCGGTAGTGTTTGATTTCGAAACCCGCGCTTCCTACAGCATTCGGGTGCGCACCACCGATCAGGGGGGGCTGAGCTTTGAGCGGTCGCTCACCGTCAGCATCCTCGATGTGGCGGAGCCGCCCGTGCTGTCGGCCGTGGGGCCCGCCGCCGACCTGCCGGGCGCGCCCGTTACGCTCACCGGCACTGGGTTCACCGGCACGACGAGCGTCCTGTTCAACGGCGTAGCCGCTAGCTTCACAGTGGTATCGTCGACCCAGATCAGCGCGGTGGTGCCGGCGAACGCAACCAGCGGCCCCGTGGTGGTGAGCAACCTCGACGGCCCGAGCGGGGGTATCGCCTTCACGGTGTATACCGTCTACAACGCCCTCACCAACCAGTGCGTGAGCGCGACGTCCATCACCAGCACCGGCACCGGCAACTGGCGCTACCTGCTGGCCGGCGGACAAGTGGTAGCCGCCATCAACGACCAAGGGCAAGCCCTCGGCACCCTGACGGCCGACCTGATCGTGACGACCGGCGCCCCCCGCGCCGATGCCGCAGGCAACGATGTACTCAACCGCAACTGGCGCCTCACGGCGGCCAATACCTTTACGGGTCAGTCGGTCGGGGTGCGCTTTTACGCCCTCAACAGCGAGTATGCCGCTTACCAGGCCGCCAATGACGGCGACGCGTCGGACGTAAACGCCCTGGTAAACCTGAAAGTCCGCCAGTACGGTGGCCCCAACGAGGACTGCCTGTTGATCAACAACGTGCCCGCGCCCGCTGCCGATCTGCGGCTGCTCGCCCCGACCATCACCGAACCCGACGGTGCCACCTACTTCCGCGCCGAAGTGGTCGTAGATGACCACTTCTCCGAGTTCTATCTCCAGGGCGAGAATGCGGATGTGCTGCCCGTGAGCCTGACCACCCTCCGCGCGACGCGCACCATCACCGGCGGGGTAGCCGTGACGTGGGCGACGGCCTCCGAAAGCCGCAACCAGGGCTGGATCGTGGAGCGCGCGACCGCCACGGAAGCCCGGTCGTTCGCGGCGGTCTCTCCGTTGGTCGCCGGCGCGGGTAGCTCAGCGATGGGGCGTACGTACGCCTGGACTGATGCCAGCGCGCCGGCCGGCGCACTCAACTACCGGTTGCGCCAGCTGGACACCGACGGCCGCGTGACGCGCTCGGACGTGGTGACGGTCAAAGCAGTTACGCTTTCCGCCGCCACCCCGAAGCTCGCCCTCGTGCCGAACCCGGCGCACGGGGCCGTACGGATCAGTGGCTTGCCCGTGGGGGCACCGCTGGTCGTGATCGACGCGGTGGGGCGCGTGGTCCGCGCGCTGCCCGCCAGCACCACCGGCGCCGCCGACGTTGACCTGCAACGCCTCGTGCCCGGCGTGTACACGGTGCGGGCCGGCACAGCCACGGCGCGCCTCGTAGTAGAGTAACGGCTTCGGTCGGTTGAGTTACAGCTGAAAGCGCCCGCCCGGAAGTATTTCCGGGCGGGCGCTTTTGTAAGCAGATTTAGGTGAGCGGGCTGGTCATAATAAGTACTCTGTCTCAGCAGTAAGAAGTTGTTTTTGGGGCTATGATTACTACTTGCCTCACGCTGCCCCCCGCCGACGAAACATACATATCGGCCTTACTGGCGCACGGAACACTGGCGGTTAAAACCCACCGTCGCGCACAAGCGCTCCTTTGGCTGCCGGCCCAGCTACTCCGGGTAAACGAAGATTGCCACATCGTCCCCCACGCTACGCTCGGGGCAAGCTCCAAGCCTCCTGCTCGCAACGACAAACTTACTGGGTACTTCTGCTGGAGTACTTAAAGGCCGGGCAAGGAAAGGACGAGCGGTCGCCGATGGACGCACCGAAGGCCCCGGAATATTTTCAGGGAGTAGCATCAGAATGCTATTTCGACGCCCTTCTCAAACCCCCACCTTTGGGGTGTTGGTCGGCGCCGGTGCCGGCGCCGTGCCGGCGCACCCGGGGTAGATTTCGATGAAATCAACCCCGGGCGGTGGAAAAGAACCCTTTCGGGGTTCGCCGGACGGTCCCAAACGAGCTTTCTGGCAAACTGACCATCGCAACAAACCTACTTATCACTCGCGCGGGCTACAGGCCACCTTTCCATCTGTAAGAACGTATTTTAAATTTCGCCTGATGCCGAACCGTTACCTTTTACGCCTGATCGTATTCGGGCTGATTGCTTATTTACCTGCCCCCCTTCGGGCGCAACAGCGCGCCGCTGTCGTGCGCTGGCAAGCGGAACCGGCCGCGGCCCGGCTGCTGGCCGCTTCGCCGCTGGCGGGCCGGCTAACCACCTATCGCGCCACCTCGACCGACCGCGCTACCCTAGCCGCCGCACTGGCGACGGCCCCGCGGGAAGGCACGGCCGCCGCGCCGCTGGAGCTACCACTGCCCCTGCCCGACGGCGGTACCGCCCGGTTTCAGGTAGTGGAGTCGAGCGTGATGGAGCCGGGGTTGGCCGCGCAGTTTCCGCAAATCAAGACCTACGTCGGCGTTGGGATCGACGATCCGACGGCCACGCTCCGCGCGGACCTGACGCCGCAGGGCTTCCACGCGCAGGTGCTGTCGGGCCAGCCGGGCAAAACCTTCTACCTCGACCCGGTGAGCCGCGCGCAGCCCACCACCTGCCTGAGCTACTGGCGCGGCGACCTACGGGCGCCGGCCGGCATGAGCTTCTGCGAAGGCGCGCTGCCCGCCGGACCAGCTCTCCCCGGCGGGGCCACCCCCGGTGGGCAACCCGGGCCGGCGCCCGGCGGGCTGGGCCGGACCACCATCAGCCTGGGCACCACGCTGCGCACCTACCGCACGGCTGTGGCCGCTACCGGTGAGTATACCGCGTTCCACGGGGGCACCGTGGCGCTGGGTCAGGCGGCCATCGTAAGCACCATCAACCGCGTGACCGGCGTGTACGAAAAAGAGCTGGCCGTGCGGCTGGTGCTGGTAGCGAATAACAGCAGCTTGGTGTACACCAACGCTGCTACTGACCCCTACGCCAACACTAGCGGCGACCTGGCCGCCAACATCACAACCATCGACGCCGTGATCGGCTCGGCCAACTACGACATCGGTCACCTGGTGGGCACCGGCGGCGGCGGGGTAGCGGGGCTGGGCGTGGTGTGTGGCACCTTCAAAGCCCGGGGCCTGACGGGCTCGCCTTCCCCCACCGGCGATTCGTTCTGGATCGACTACGTTGCGCACGAGATTGGTCACCAGTTTGGCGGCAGCCACACCTTCAATGGCACGTCCGGCTCGTGCGCGGGCAACCGCAACCCTTCTACCGCCTGGGAGCCCGGCTCGGGGGCGACCATTCAGGCTTACGCGGGCATCTGTCCTAATCAGGACCTGCAAACCAACTCCGACCCCTACTTCCACGGTGGCTCCATCGAGGAGATGGGCAACTTCATCGTCGGTAATGCCACCTGCGCGACAACGACGGCCACCGGCAACACCCTTCCCGCGATCAGCCCCGTGGTGAACCGGACGATTCCAGCCAATACGCCCTTCCGCCTGACGGCTTCGGCCACCGATGCCAACGGCGACCCGATGACGTACTGCTGGGAAGAAATGGATCTGGGCGAGCGGAGCACCCCCGTGACGTCCACTACTACCCAAACGGCGGGCTCGACGGTGCCGCTGTTTCGCTCGTGGCTGCCGGTGGTGAGCCCCACGCGCTACTTCCCGCGCCTCAACGAGTTGCGCAACAACACCGTGGCTTTCGGCGAAGCCCTACCTACCGTGGCGCGCACGCTCCAGTTTCGGTGCACCGTGCGCGATACGCGCGCCGTGGCGGCCGCCGGCAACATTCTGGTGGGCGGTGTGATTCAGTCCGGGATGCTCACCCTCACGACGGTCACCACTGCGGGCCCGTTCGCCGTGACCGCGCCGAACACGGCCGTGACCTGGGCCGCCAACTCAACCCAGACCGTGACTTGGGACGTGAACAACACGAACCTCGCCCCGGTGAGCTGCGCCACGGTAAATATTCTGCTCTCCACCGATGGGGGCCTTACGTTCCCGACGACCATCCTGAACGGTGTACCCAACACCGGCTCGGCCTCGATCGCGGTACCCAACTCCCCTACCACCACCGCGCGGATAATGGTAGAAGCGGCCGACAACGTCTTCTTCGACATCTCGAACACGAGCTTCACCATCAGCAACGCCGTGCCCGGCGCGCCGACCATCACCTCGTTCTCGCCCAACAACGGACCCGCGGGGACGGTGGTCGTCATCACGGGCACGAACCTGAGCACTGTGAACGGCGTGCGCTTCAACGGCACGGCCGCCAGCGCGTTCACCGTTGTTTCGGCCACCCAGGTGCGGGCCACCGTTGGGGCGGGCACCACTACCGGGCCTATTACCGTCTCGACCCTCGCCCTGGGCTCGGCTACGTCGGGCAGCGTCTTCACCGTGCCGGTCGGGCTGGCCATTACCGGCTTCTCGCCCGACGCCGGCTCGGAGACTACGATCGTGACCATCGTGGGCACGGCCTTCACCGGGGCTACGGCCGTGACCTTCAACGGCACCACCGCGCCGGACTACGTGGTGAATTCGGCCACGCTGATTACCGTCACCCTGCCGGCCGGCGCTACCACCGGCCCCATCGCGGTCACGACGCCCACCGGCGGCACGGTCGTCAGCGCCACGAACTTCACCGTCACGGTGCCGCCAGCCAACGACCAGTGCACCGGCACGCTGCCCGTGCTCAGCTGCGGCACGTCTGTGACGGGCACCACCGTGGGTTCACTGAGCACCGGCGACCCGATGGGCTCCTGCGGCAGACCGGCCACCATCGATGCGGCGTCGGGCGGGGTGTTTTACCGCTTTACGGGTACGGGCGGGAGCGTGACGATGAGCACCTGCAACGCCGGCACCAACTTCGACACCAAGCTCTTCGTGTACACCGGCGCCTGCGGGGCGCTGACGTGCGTGACGGCCAATGACAACGTGACGTGCGCATCGGTCACGCCGGCGGACAAAGCCTCCAGCGTTACATTCGCGTCCGTGGCGGGCACGAGCTACCTGGTATTCGTGAGCGGCTTCCAGGGTGCGCGGGGCGATTTCACGCTCAGTACCACCTGCGCCCCAATCATCACCTCGTTCAGCCCCACCAGCGGAGTCGAAGGTACGAGCGTCGTCATTACGGGCTCCCTCTTCACCGGCGCGACCAGCGTGACCTTCAATGGCACGAGTGCGCCGAGCTTCGTGGTGAACTCGGACACGCAGATTACGGTGAGCGTACCCTTCCTTTCTACCACCGGCCCCATCGCGGTCACGACGCCCACCGGCGGCACGGGGGTCAGCGCGACGAACTTCACCTTTACCGGACCGCCCCCCAACGACCAGTGCATCGGTACGCTGCCCGTACTCAGCTGCGGCAGGTCCGTAACGGGCAGTACGACGATTTCGACCTCCACCAACGACCCCACGAGCGCCTGCAATGGCTTTTCCGTCGATGCGGCGTCGGGCGGGGTGTTTTACCGCTTTACGGGTACGGGCGGGAGCGTGACGATGAGCACCTGCAACGCCGGCACCAACTTCGACACCAACCTCTTCGTGTACACCGGCGCCTGCGGCGCCCTGACGTGCGTGAGCGGCAACGACAACCTGACGTGCGCCGCTTCGAC
>JBKJUQ010000001.1:0-4529 GCA_046590685.1 Hymenobacteraceae bacterium | reverse complement strand
ACTGCCCGCAGGATTCGTGGTGGTAAAAGCGCGAGAACGACCACGTATTGCGCACGATGCACGTCGTCTCATCCATCGCGATGAAGCCGCCCGAGCCGAGCATCGTGCCCGTGATGAACCCGCCGTCGCTGAGCGATTCGTACGTCATCAGCCGATTTTCGCCGGCTGCCGTTTTCAGGATCAGCTCTTTGGGCAGAATCGGCACCGACGACCCGCCCGCCACGACGGCTTTCAGCTCGCGGCCTTTCCAGATGCCGCCGCAGTACTCGTCGGAGTAGATAAACTCCTCGACCGGTACGCCCAACTCGATCTCGTAGATGCCGGGCTTGTTGAGGTGGCCGCAAGCCGAAATGAGCTTCGTGCCGGTACTTTTGCCGATCCCGATCTTGGCGTATTCGGCGCCGCCTTCGTTGACGATGACCGGTACGGCCGCGATCGACTCCACGTTGTTCACTACCGTTGGCGAGCCGTACAGCCCCCACACGGCGGGGAAAGGCGGCTTGTTGCGCGGGTTGCCGCGTTTGCCTTCGAGCGATTCGAGCAGGGCCGTTTCTTCGCCGCAGATGTAGGCGCCCCCGCCGGGATGGACGTACAAATCCAGGTCGTAGCCCGAGCCAAGGATGTTCTTGCCTAGAAAGCCTTTCGCGTAGGCTTCATCAATGGCTTTTTGCAGAATCCGCAGCACGTACATCAGCTCGCCGCGGATGTAGATGTACGAGGTCTTCGCGCCGAGCGCGTACGACGACGTAATCATCCCCTCGATGAGCAGGTGCGGCAGCTTGCTCATTAGCTGCCGGTCTTTGAAGGTGCCCGGCTCCGACTCGTCGGCGTTGCAGACCAAGTAGCGCGGCTTTTCCGACTTGCGGTCGAGAAAGCTCCACTTCAGGCCCGTCGGGAAGCCCGCGCCGCCGCGACCACGCAGGCCCGACGTCTTGACTTCTTCCGTCACTTCATCGGGCGTCATCGTCTTGAGCGCCTTTTCCACCGAGCGGTAGCCACCGTGCTGGCGGTAGACGTCGAAGGTTTCGATCCCGGGGACGTTGATGTGTTCAGTTAATAGCTTGCGGCCCATTGGAAATGGTGCAGTAGGGTAAGAGTCAGAGAGCAGATTAGGATTGGCGCAATTTCGCCAGCAGCGCGTCCACGGCGCCAGGCTTATCGAGCCACTCGTGGTAATCTTCGCGGCATTGGAGCATTGGCGCGGTGCCGCAGGAGGCCAGGCACTCTACTTCTTTCAGCGTAAACATCCCGTCGGGCGAGGGAACGCCGCCGAATTTGGCACCCGTTTTCTGCTCCAGCTCGGCCATCAGCTCATCGGCACCGCGCAGCAGGCAGGGCCCGGTGCGGCAGACTTCGAGGACGTTCCGGCCGACGAGCTTGAGGTTGAACATCGTGTAGAACGTGGCCACCTCGTAGACCTCGATGGGTTGGATGCCGAGCGTTTCGGCCACCAGATCCTGCACTTCGGGGCTCACCCAGCCGCCAAACTGCGCCTGCGCCAAATGCAGAATCGGCAGGATGGCCGATTTCTGTTTGCCTTCGGGGTACTGCTTGATTAGCCGCGCGACTTCGCGCTGGTTTTCGGGGGAGAATTGCGGCTTGGTAGCCAGGATTGGTGCCGATTGCATCCGTCAGTTTAGGTCAGAGAAGCCAGAATGGACTGGAAAGTAGTTTTCAAAGGGAGCAGCTCATGCTCAATGACGTCCCAAGTGATTTCGTAACGAACCGCGTAGTACTCGTGGGCCAGGAAGTTACGGTAAGTTTTCAGCCGAGCCCAGTTGACGGTCGGGTAGTGATCTTTTACTTGCTGACTGACTCTGCCGGCAGCCTCACCGATAATCTCCAGATTGCCAACCGAGGCGCGCACGGCCATTATGTGACTCGAAAACGTGTCGCGTGTGAGACCGGCCACAAACTGCTCAATTTCGAGCACCCGCTCCAAGATGTGCGCCATTCGCTCGGCATCATTTGGGGGTGGATTTCTCATAAATCAGCTGTTTGTCGGCTTCTACCAGTGAGCGAATGCTGGTAAACAAGCTGTCCTCCGGCACCACGTCTACTTTGCGCCCCAGCAATTGCGTCAACTCTTCCGGCCACACGAACAGGTTTGAGCCGATGTACTGCTGGTAATCCAGATCTACGAGCAGATCAACATCGCTTTGGGCATCGGCCTCGCCCCGGGCAAAAGAGCCGAACAGCCACGCCCGCCGAACCGGCGATGCGGTGCGAAAGTAGGACTGGATGACGCGGAGTTGCTCGGTTGAAAGACGCATTGCTTCGAGAAAAATGTCTATCCGTCGAGTTCGCCGGCAATCACGTTCAGCGAGCTTAGCGTGACGATGGCATCGGAGAGCGACGAGCCGACGACCATCTCCGGATACGCCTGGTAGTAGATGAAGCACGGCCGGCGGAAGTGCAGCCGGTAGGGCGTCCGGCCGCCGTCCGAAATCAAGTAGAAACCGAGCTCGCCGTTGCCGCCTTCCACCGAGTGGTAGACTTCGCCGACTGGAGCTTCGATCTCGCCCATGATGATCTTGAAGTGGTAGATCAGCGCCTCCATGTTGCGGTACACGGCCTGCTTGGGGGGCAGGTAGTAGTGGGGCGCATCGGCGTGGAAAGGGCCTTGAGGCAGGTTTTCGAGGGCCTGGTTGATGATGCGCAGACTCTGCCAGATTTCTTCCTGGCGCACCATAAAGCGGTCGTACGTATCGCCGGTAGTGCCGACGGGGATGTCGAACTCGAAATCCTGGTAGCTCGAATACGGGTTCATCACCCGGCAGTCGTAATCGACGCCCGCCGCGCGCAGGTTCGGGCCGGTAAAGCCGTAGTTGAGCGCCCGCTCCGCCGAGATGGGCCCCACGCCTTCGGTGCGGTCCATGAAAATGCGGTTGCGGTTGAACATCGTCTCGAACTCGCGCATCACCACCGGAAACTCGCGCAGCCATGTCCGCAGCTTGTCAATGGCCACCTCGTTGAGGTCGCGCTCCATCCCGCCGATCCGCCCCATGTTGGTCGTGAGGCGCGAGCCGCAGATCTCCTCGAAAATCTCGTACACTTTCTCCCGCTCCTGAAACACGTACAGGAAGCCGGTGAAGGCGCCCGTATCGACGCCGAGAATCGAGTTGCAGATCAGGTGGTCGCAGATGCGGGCCAGCTCCATCGCGATGACGCGGATGTACTCCGCGCGCTTCGGTACGGTGATGCCGAGCAGCTTTTCGACCGTCATGTGCCAGCCCATGTTATTGATGGGGCTGGAACAATAGTTCATCCGATCGGTGAGCGGCGTGATCTGATAGAACGGCCGGTGTTCGGCAATTTTCTCGAACGCGCGGTGGATGTAGCCGATGGTCGGCACGCCGGAGATGATGCGCTCGCCGTCCATCTTCAGAATATTCTGGAAGATGCCGTGGGTGGCCGGGTGCGTTGGGCCGAGGTTGAGCGTGGTTAGCTCGTTCTCGAATTCGTCGCGGATTTGCAGCGCGGGGCCCGGCCCGGCCGCCGAAAACAGCGGCAGCGGCTGCTGCGTGGGCTGCACGAGGCGGCTGGTGTGCTCCGGGCCGGAAGGGCCGCTGATAAGGTTGTCCATTGAGTTTGGTTGATGGTTGATGGTTGATAGTTGACAGTTTTTTTTGGTAAGCCCAACAACCATCAACCATCAACCATCAACTAATAACTACCGGCCAAAGAAGGAGTCCGTCTTGTCTTCGCGCGTTTGGTCTTCGAGCGGATACTGTCGGCGCATCGGGAAGTAGTCCATATCCTCCACATTCAGGATGCGGATCAGGTTAGGATGCCCGGGGAAGATAATGCCGAAGAAGTCGTAGGCTTCGCGCTCCATCCAATTAGCTGATGCCCAAATGGTGGTCAGGGTGGGCACGACGGGGTCGAGGACCGGGAAGAAGGTTTTGAGCCGCAGGCGCGTGTTCTGCGCGAGGTTGTGCAGGTGGTAGATCATGCCCAGCTCCCGGTTGAGGTTGTTGGGATAATTGATGCCGCACATCGTCGTCAGGAACGTGAAGCCGAGCTCGCCTTCTTTCAGAAAATGCATCACCTCGATCAGCTTTTCGCGCTCAATCGTCGCGGTCAGCAAACCGTAAGGTTCCTCCACGTCGGTGAAAGTGGCCTCCCCGAAATGGCCGCGTAGCGTGGTGAGGATAGTTTCGTTGGTCATCGTTTGGTATTTGGTACTTGGTACTTGGTACTGATACTTGCTACTTTGAACGACTGCTGGTCCAAGTACCAAATACCTTGTACCAAGTACCAAAACTTACTTGATGTTATACGACGCCAGCAGGGCCTGATATTCCGGTGAGTTGCGGCGGCGCAGGCTTTCGTTCCGTGCCAGTTCCTGCACCTGCATCAGGCCGTCGAGCACCTGCTCGGGGCGCGGGGGGCAGCCGGGCACGTACACGTCGACGGGGATGATGCGGTCGATGCCTTGCAACACCGAATAAGAGTCGAAAATGCCGCCTGAACAGGCGCAGGCGCCCATGGCCAGCACCCAACGGGGCTCGGCCATCTGCTCGTAT
>JBKJUQ010000559.1:0-4314 GCA_046590685.1 Hymenobacteraceae bacterium | reverse complement strand
AGGTTTGGCCAGGGTTGCCATCACGCAGGGTCGGCAACCCTGGGTACGCGTATGGCAACCGCCCGCCGCCTAGCTTCTCCAGCCCCCAAGTGGCTCCCGCCCAATGCTCGGCAAGCCTACCAGCACATCGCCCACCCGTCCTAATTGACATCCACGCTCCCCAAATCCAGAATCCGGTCGTTCGGCACGGTCGCCTGCACGGTCTTATCGTGGTAAGGCGCCGCCGCCGAAAACTCCACCCGATACCCGCCCGCCGGTAAGCCCCGCAGCAGGAACGCCCCCGTCGCGTCCGGATACGTGCTGAACGTATCGATCGGCGCGCTCGTCCGAATCGCCATGATGCTCGGCCGCGCGGCCACCGGCACCACCGAGCCTTTCAACCCGCCGGCTACTGCCGTCGCCACCGCCCGAATGGTGGGCTTGAGCTTGAATTTCTCGTTTTTATCCGCGCCGCCCTTGTCCTTCACCGACTTGGCCACGTCGAAGTCGAGCAGCAGCTGGTACGTCACGTCCGCCGTCAGCTCGGCGTCGATCTTAAGCTTCAGCCCGCTTTCCGCGCCGCTCGGCACCTTCAAGGGGTACACTTCGCCGTCGCGCGTCACCACGCTGTTATTCGGCCCCAGCACCAGCCGAATCTGCGACACCTTCCCGGCCGGAAAATCGGCGCTCGTCAGCAGCGCGGAGTTGCCGTTGACCAGCTCCAGCAGGTTGTAGATACCCGCGCGGAGCAGCGTCAGCTCCTGCCAGCCGTTCGGGTCGTTGTCATCCTTCACGTGAATCTGCACGTTCCGCACGTCGATGTTTACTTCCCGGTAGTCGCCCGGTGAGTCGGTGAGACGTACTTCCATCTTCGCGGCGCCCGAGCCGGTATCCGAGTCTTTTTTGCAGCCGGCCAAACCCAGGGCCGTCGCGGCCACCAGGGCCAGAATTGCGGTATTCTTCATGAGATATTAGGAAGGAAGGGAAGAGAAAAAAGCAAAAATGAAAACAAGCGAATTTGCCCACCCGCAGGAACCCTGAAGGGGTTGTTTACCACAGCCTGGGGTTGATTTCAACGAAATCTACCCCAGGCACGCAAGCCCCAGGGCCGCCGATACGCTCCGCCCCCCTAGCCGGCACGCACGAACCGCGCCACCCGCTACCCGCGTTCACTTGGGCGCCCAACGGGGTACGCTTGCCGGCGCCCCACCTTTGTAGTGGATATGGCTTTCGCTCCCCTCGCCCCGCTTACGCTCGTGCCGGTTCCCATCGGCAACCTCGAAGACATCACCCTGCGCGCCCTGCGGGTGCTGCGCGAGGCCGACGCCGTGCTCTGCGAAGACACCCGCACCACCGGTCAGTTGCTGCACCTGCTCGGGATCGAGGCGAAGGGGCGCTTGTTTGCGCACCACCAGCACAACGAGCACCGCACCACCGAGGGGCTGGTAGCGCGCTTGGTCGCCGGCCAGCGCCTCGCCCTCGTCAGCGACGCCGGCACGCCCGCCATCTCCGACCCCGGCTTTCTGCTCGTGCGCGCCGTGCGCGCCGCCGGCCTCGCCGTCGACTGCCTCCCCGGCCCCACTGCCTTTGTGCCCGCCCTGGTGCAGAGCGGCCTGCCCGCCGACCGCTTCACCTTCGAGGGCTTCCTGCCGCCCAAAAAAGGCCGCCAGACCCGCCTGCGCGAGCTGGCCATCGAGCCCCGCACCCTCGTCCTCTACGAGTCGCCGCACCGGCTCGCCCGCTCCCTCGCCGAGCTGGCTACTGCGCTGGGCGCCGACCGCCCCGCCGCCGTCTGCCGCGAGCTCACCAAGCTCCACGAAGAAACCCGCCTCGGCTCCCTCACCGAGCTCGCCGCGCACTACACCGCTCACCCCCCGAAAGGAGAAATCGTTGTCATCATTCAAGGAAAAGACTAACGCCTTGGCCGCCCGCCTGCCCCTTGGGGCATTGGCGCTGCTGGGCGCCGGGCTGCTCTGGGCCGCGTGGCCGGTCCGTGGGTTCGCGGGGCTGCTGTTTATCGGCTGGCTGCCGCTGCTGCTGATCGAGGCGCGCACCGCCGCCCCGCTCATGCCCGGTCCGCTGCCGGTACCCGGCTCGGCCCTCACCACCAGCCGCTCCGCCCACCGGTATCCCGCGTTTGCCCGCTGGGCCTACCTGTTTCTGGTGCTCTGGAACGCGCTCACTACGTGGTGGGTATCGCTCGCGACCCTCTGGGGCGGCATCGCGGCCGTGGTGCTCAACGCCGGCCTGATGCTGCTGCCGCTGCTCGCCTTCCGCCGCACCAAGCGCGCGCTCGGCCCCGCCTGGGGCTACGCCTCCCTGGTAGTCTACTGGGTCGCTTTCGAGCAGATTCACCTCAGCTGGGACCTTACCTGGCCCTGGCTCACGCTCGGCAACGGCTTCGCCAGCACGCCCACCTGGGTCCAGTGGTACGAGTACACCGGCCAGCTCGGTGGCTCGGTATGGGTGCTGGTGGTGAACGTGCTGCTGTTTCGGGCCCTGACTGCGCGCTCTTCTGAACCAGCTGGTTGGTGGTCGCAACGGCCGTACGCGGCCCCAATGCTGGCCTTGCTGCTGCCCCTATTGTGGTCCGGACTGCTGCTGGCGCGCTTCGAGGAGCAAGGCCCCGCCGCCGAAGTCATCGTGGTGCAGCCCAACGTCGATCCCTACACCCAGAAGTTTCCCTCCAACATTGCCTTCATCCCCTACGAGCAGCAGGTCCAGCGCCTGATTCAGCTCTCCGATTCGCTCCTCACCCCCCAGACCCGCTTCGTGCTCTGGCCCGAAACCAGCCTCGAACAGGGCGTCGACGAAGCCGACCTCCCCGCCGACTGGCGCATCCAGCGCGTGCGGTCGTGGCTCGATGGCCACCCTGGGCTGCAGTTGATCACCGGCATCACCACCCTCAAGCGCTACGACCGCCCCGACGCCACCCCGACCGTCCGCGAGCGCAACGGCGTGTACTACGACGTTTTCAACACCGCCCTCCACCTGCCCGGCCCCACCGCCCCGCTGGCCGTGTACCACAAGTCGAAGCTCGTGCCCGGCGTCGAGCGCCTGCCTTACCCCAACATCTTCGGCATTCTCAAGGTGTTCGCTATTGATCTAGGCGGCACCGTCGGCTCCTACGGCACCCAGCCCGAGCGCGGCGTCTTCGCCTACGATTCCACTTCCGCGGCCCAGCCGCGCATTGGTCCCGTCATTTGCTACGAGAGCATCTACTCCGATTTCGTCGCCGGCTACGTGCGGCGCGGCGCCTCCCTGATCGGCATCATCACCAACGACGGCTGGTGGGCCGACACCCCCGGTCATCGTCAGCACATGGCCTACGCCGCGCTGCGCGCCATCGAAACGCGCCGCGACGTAGCCCGCTCCGCCAACACCGGCATCTCCGCCTTCATCGATCAGCGCGGCCGCATCACCCAGACCCTGGGTTGGTGGCGACGCGGGGCGCTCCGCGCCACCGTTCACCTCAATCCCGAACAAACCTTCTACGTCCGGAACGGTGATTTCATCGGCTACCTGACTCCCGTCCTCGCCGTCGGCCTGATCGCGATGACCTTCGTCGCGCCCCGCGTCCGCCGCCGCGCGCGCCCCGTATAAGGCAGCCCCCTCACGCAGTGGCCCATCCCGGCTGATACTCAGTCGTTGTGCGGCCTTAAAACGATTTCAGCGTCAGGGTACGTCGAGCACCGTATCGCGGACCTCCGGTCCGCCGCTAAGCCCTGTTTACGGTCGCTCGGAGGTCCGCCGTACGTGCCGCGACTGCGAAACCGCTTTAAGTCCGCCGTTGAAGTAGACCGCTTTCAGCCACCGCCTGAAATCCACCCTGGTGTAGCGGCCCCTTACTTTTTCAGGACTTACGCCCGGCGCGAAAACCGGCTTGAAAACGCGGTTTTGGCGGTCCCGGAGGGACTACCTTCCGGTAGAAAACCGCCTTTCCAGTCAATATGTGGTCCCGGAGGGACTACCCATTTCGACCAGTGCGTAAGTCCTGAAAATCAACCAATCAGGGCTAAAAACACCCTGCTCCCACCCGGATTTACAGCCTTCGGGGAGCGGGATGTCTGCTCTAAGCAGTGGGCGGCGGACTACGCTCCCGGTTGCTGCTGCACGCCGCGGGGCCTGGCTATACCGGCTACCACTTTCATCAAGTAGGTTTCTAGGTGCCCTTCAGCTTGAGCACGGAGCGCCGCGCCGCGTAAAGGAGCCTGGCCAGTAAATTTGGGCAGTTCCCACCCTTCACTGGTTACTCCTTTTTTGCCTGCCCCTTCCATGCCCAAAATCACCACGTTCCTCACGTTCAACTCACAAGCCGAAGAAGCGGCTAGCCAG
>JBKJUQ010000328.1:0-3590 GCA_046590685.1 Hymenobacteraceae bacterium | reverse complement strand
CGCCATCGTGGCCGACGCGCTGGCAGCCAACTGGCCCGACTTCGAAGACGCGCTTCAGTATTTCGCCGCCCGCGCCGAGTCCGGCGTATCGGCCATCATCACCCGCGACCCCACCGGCTTTCAGCTTAGCTCGTTGCCCGTTCTCAGCCCCGAAGCGGCCCTGCAACAACTGAGTTGAAGGAGTGCGCCCCGTCAGCGACGAGCCCAAAGACTTCTTCCAGGGCGACCAGTTCGGCCGCATCCTCAACTACGTGCAGACTCACCCCCGCGCCGCCTCCCTCAAAGAGCGCAAAGAGCAGCTCATCGTCACCATCGAGAACGTGCCCAGCCTCGACAAAGCAAGGAAGGTGATGGGGGAACTGGTGGAGGAGTAGCCAGTAGCAGAAGGCCTCTTTAGCTGCGTGACTAGAATTGCCTTTTAAAGGCTTCCAGATTCTGGCCAATTAGACCAGTGTGTATTTGGTGGTAATGAGGGACGAAATAAACCCGCATTATTGGTTGCGATAACCTTCGCGATCAACTGCCACGTTTCATAGGTGCTTGGTCTGTGATTTTCCCAGGCGTCCTTATTTCCTGCTTCTGTCATCAATTGATTATGACGAACCATAGCAGCGAAATAATCAAAACCCATCTCGGCGAGAGGGCCACCAAAGCTTGCATTTAGTTCATAGGTTTGGCGCAAGTGTTCACCGGTCATAGTTGGTGGCTCAGCCATGTAAAAGTCCTTATGAAACCACTCGTCTAGGACCAAAATTTTGCGTAGATCAACTGGGATTGAGCGGTGCAGTTCCTCATGCGTAGCTCTAAATAGATGTTGAGCAGTTGGCACAAACAGCCGCGCAGCTTCCTCTATAGAAATTTCGCCTGCTTCCGAATACATCAAGTGAATGCCAGCGTCCGCATAATCCTGTGGGTTATGGCTAAGTGCAACCCCTTGTCCTCGTACCAGAATGGAATGTGCTCCTGTTATCAGAGGTCCTAATCCATCAATCCCGAAAGCAGCCTCAAATGAAGACTGTTCAATTGGATAAACGCTGTAGCTACTTACCGGCTTGCCGTTGTAGTTATCTAAACCCACCAAGCAATTTCCGTAGTAGTAAATCTCAAGCTCAATATAACCTGCTCGCAGAGAGTACCCTAAGCGTTCGATAGCAATAGCCCAGCGTCCGTCAGGATGACGAAATACATTTAGTCTCGTATCAATGAGATAGGAGTAGACGTGACCGAGCATGACAAACTGGTCATAATAAACCTCGAATGAGTGATCTAGCGCGTCTAGAACATCATGTTCAGTCAGCTGAGACATTATTTAAGCTATTAAGGATTGCTTCAGCACACGAAGCAGCCAAAGGTAAATTCAATCTCGCCTAAAACGTGTTTCATCTCAACCTCGGCAAAATATTGTGTTCCCATCAGAGAGCACCGTCGGGTAGCGCCCCGCATCCCGTCTTCCCAAGGTCCCCGTCAGGGGACACCGTTCGGTAGCAAAACGCCCGTCCCCCGTTCTTATGTCCCCGTCAGGGGATACCCAGTCCGCCAGCTGGGTATCCCCTGACGGGGACACATCCACCCCGGCTCTTCTGGTGAAATAGCTGACACAAATCAGGTTTGTTATAATGCTCGGCTCCAAAATAAAGCAGGTGGTAATAGGCGCTTCCGCGTTAGCCGCACTATTCATTGTGCTTCCCTTTGCGGGCATTGAACCAAGAACAACCTTCGCGAAAGTGCTCTTGGACTGGACAATTGCGGTAATTCTTCTGTCGTTTGTTTTCTGTTATTTGACCGGCCTCGGCGTATACTGGTGTCTGGTAAATGTCCCTGAAGCCAAATTCAGAACAGTAGCTGGGCTACTGTTGATGAGCTTTAGCGGCTTAGCCACTTGCTTCTGCCTGCTGCTTTCATTCTTTGTAGTACTCGACGCCGGAGATATTAACACCGACGTGTCCGTCTACCGCGCCGCTGATGAGCCGCTGCATAAAATCATCCTTCAGTACTACGAAACGGGCGTGACCGGCAACCCGAATCACCGCATTATCGAGACGTGGAATGTAGCCGCGGCATTTCGCCGCTACCATCTTGTCAGCCTGCCAGACAGCATCAGTAGGCGAATCTTAATCGAGCCCCCTTCGATCCACTATGCCGGTCGGGCCTACATCTTGGAATCCTCTGGCGCCAGATCCAAATAGCAACGCCCCAGCGTCTCCTTCAGGGAGCACCGTTCGGTAGCGCCAATAAACCCCACCCACCGGTCCCCGTCAGGGGACACCGTTCGGTAGCACGCACGGGAAACACCCCTTCGCTGGTCCCCGTCAGGGGACACCGTTCGGTAGCAAAAACGCCCGTCCCCCCCCATTCTTGTGTCCCCGTCAGGGGATACCCATTTCGCCAGCCGGGTATCCCCTGACGGGGACACATTCCCCTCATCCACCCCGGCTCATCTACCGAATGGTATCCCCTGACGGGGACACATTCCCCTCATCCACCCCGGGTTTCTACCGAGCGATATCCCCTGACGGGGACCGGTGGCGCACTTGCGGCCGCCATCCCCTACCCCGGCTCCTTCGGCAAAAACCGCTCATCAAATTCCACCCCCAACTGCGCTAAAATCCGCCGGTATTCGGTGCTGAAGGTTTCGGTGTGATGATGCGCCTCCTGCTGCTCGATGTACGTCAGCAGCGCGGGCAAATGCGACCGACTCACCGAAAACGCCCCGTAGCCTTCCTGCCACGCAAACCGCCCCGGCGTCAGGCCCGCGTCATTCACCCACCGCGCCGAGCCGCGTTTGATGGCGCCCACCCAATCGCTCAGCGCCGCCGTGGGCCGCATCCCAAACGCCAGATGCACGTGGTCTTCCACCCCGCCAACCCCCAGCAGCTGGTGGTCGCTCTGCGCAAACATCCCCACGAGGTACTGAAACAACCGCGGCCGCCAAGCCGGCGCTAGCACGGCCGCGCGATATTTCACCGCGAACACCACGTGAAAATGAAGCTGGGTAAAGGTGCCTGCTGACATCGCAAAAGGGGTATCCCCTAACGGGGACACCAAAGAAAATACAACCCGATCGTTGGCTACCGAACGGTGTCCCCTGACGGGGACCAACCGGCTTCCTTCCCGCGCATCGGCCCTGCCCGCGCGCCCCCGATCAGTACCGGACGTCGGGCCGCCCCGCAAAGTGATGCGCGTGCTGCTGGAGGAAGGCGGGCGGCTGGTGCCTACTCCATACCCCTTCACACATATTACCCCTCCGTCTCCCCAACGCTGGAGATCGAGTATCCAACCCTGGAGCACCCGTTTCCAACACTGGAGCGGGCATCTCCAACCCTGAAGAAAGACATGCGGACCTTGGAGCACCCGTTTCCAACCCTGGAGCAGCCGTTTCCAACCGTGAAGAGGCCGTAGCGGCTTGTGGAGAAGGGTAGGCGGCCCCTGGAGCGGCCGTAGCGCCTGCTGGAGAGGGCGTAGCGGGGGCTGGCGGGGGCGTAGCGCACAATTTTCGGCGGGGTTTGACGTGTCGGAAGCCACTACTATATCTTTCGGCCGTTTTCACCCCTAACTGTCAGCTCCGATGACCGACTATCAACAAGCGCAGC
>JBKJUQ010000240.1:0-2627 GCA_046590685.1 Hymenobacteraceae bacterium | reverse complement strand
GTGCGCGTCACCGGCCGGGGTTATACCCTGTTCCTGACTGGCGGGCGGGTGTGGCCGCTGCATTTGCCGGGCGCGGGCGCCAACGCGGGGCTGTTCACCACGCTGGGGGTGGGGTTCTGGCAGCACAAGATCAACTTCGAGGACGTGGCAAAATCGGCCGTGCAGCTCAGCGGCGACTATAAGAAGGGCTACGACCGCCTCACCAACGGCCCCGCCCTCACCCAGCGCGTCGGCTACCTCTACCTGGGCGCCAAGCGGCGGCTCAACTTCTTTATCAACCTCGAAGCCACCGAAGGCTTCACCCAAAGCCGCCGCGCGTGGGATTTCAGCACCGAGCGCCGCGATACGCGCCAGCGCCTCGACCTGCAGTTTGGCATCCGCGCGGGCTGGCTGTTCTCGGTTTACAAAAAGCTGCCGAACGAGTTCTACTATAATTAAGGCGGGCCGCGCGCGCTGCCGTATTTTTGTGGGGCAGGGGCCGGAAATCGGGCCTTTGCGCGCCCAACGCATAACTTTTTCCGGCTTCGCGCGCTTTTCGCGCGCTACCCATCAACCGCTTGCCTTTTTTGACCTCCGCAATGGAAGACGTTCTGACCCAATCTGAGACGACCGAAAACCAGGATATGATCGCGCAGATGGTGCGCGACTTTGGCGCCCAGCACATCAAGCCCGATATGATGAAGTGGGACGAAAGCCAGGAGTTTCCGGTGCACGTCTTCAAGAAGCTCGGCGAGCTGGGATTGATGGGGGTGCTGGTACCCACCGAGTACGGCGGCGCCGGCTTCGGCTATATGGAATACGTGACGGCCATCGTGGAGCTTTCGCGCATCGACGGCTCCATCGGCCTGTCGATGGCCGCCCACAACTCGCTCTGCACGGGTCACATCCTCCAGCACGCCTCCGAGGAACAGAAGCAGAAGTACTTGCCCAAGCTCGCCACCGCCGAGTGGATCGGCGCGTGGGGCCTGACGGAGCCGAACACCGGCTCCGATGCGGGGAATATGCGCACCACGGCCGTCCTCGACGGCGATCACTACGTCCTCAACGGCGCCAAGAACTTCATCACCCACGGTAAATCCGGCGACGTGGCCGTCGTGATTGCCCGCACCGGGGAAGTAGGCGACTCGCGCGGGATGACCGCCTTTATCGTCGAGCGTGGCACGCCCGGCTTCGCCGCCGGTCGCAAGGAAGACAAGCTCGGGATGCGCGCCTCGGAAACGACCGAGCTGATCTTCACCGATTGCCGCGTACCCGTGGCGAACGTGATCGGCAAAGTCGGCGATGGCTTCGTGCAGTCGCTCAAAGTGCTCGATGGCGGGCGCATCTCCATCGCCGCCCTCTCGCTCGGCATCGCCCACGGCGCCTTCGACGCGGCCCTCAACTACTCCAAGGAGCGCCACCAGTTCAACCAGCCGATCAGCTCCTTCCAGGGCATCTCGTTCAAGCTCGCTGATATGGCGACCGAGATCGAAGCCGCCTCGCTGCTCACCTACCGCGCCGCCGCTCTCAAGGATGCCGGCGAGAATGTGAACCTCGAATCGGCGATGGCCAAGCTCTACGCCTCCGAAGTGTGCGTGCGCTGCGCGAATGAGGGCGTCCAGATCTTCGGCGGCTACGGCTACACCAAAGACTACCCCGCCGAGAAGTACTACCGCGACTCCAAGCTCTGCACCATCGGCGAAGGCACCTCCGAGATTCAGAAGCTCGTCATCGCGCGGGCGATTCTGAAGTAGGGTTTCGCTTTGCTTTTCAATAGAAAGCCGCCGCTGGGTACCTTGCCCGGCGGCGGCTTTTATTTTAGCGGTACCCTAAACTGTCATTATCAGAATGCACACAAATCGACAGTTACTGAAAGCTTCCGTTGCCGCGGTTGGCCTGTTCGCTGTAGAGCTAATACTCCTTTTCGCTTATGCGATCTGGAATGAAATCCCACCTGATGATGCGCCAAGTCGTAGTGCAGCACACGTTGCTGACTTGTTCGTGTCATATTCGCTCCCAGTAATAGGTGCGCTTTGGGGATTCGGCTACTTGTTACGGAAGGCCAATTCGCTCAAATGGCCAATCGTGGCAATCGGACCAGTAAGCATCAGTTTGCTTTTAGCGGCTGCGATGTACCACCCAGTAACCCGAACAGGCCCATTTCTGATTGCCTTGTTAAGCTGGTTGGGTAGCCTAGGACTACCAACCGTCTTGTGGTGGCGAATGAGCTCGACTAATTGATTCCGCAGCCCACCCCCGCCGCTGGGTACCTTGCCCGGCGGCGGCTTTTTGTTGATCACCCTACTGAAGCATAAGCGCAAACCACAGCAACGACCACTCGGCTTTCAATGAAAAAGCGTCCTGTCTTACGCATAGCCGCACTTGGCACCGTGTTACTGACACTAAGCGCCATCTTGGCCATCTGTTACCGCGCGCCCTACACTGCTGCGCCGCTCGCCGTTGGCCCGCTTCGAGTCCTGACCTATCACGGAAAACCCTACCTGGTTTGCCGGGCGGACCCACGGCAGTACGAGATAGAAGCGTGGAATCGGCAAGCCGACGGCAGTCTCCATACCCTTACTTCGCTGGCCAAGTTAAAAGGGGCTAACCTTGTGCTGGCCATCAACGGGGGGATGTACGACGCCAGC
>JBKJUQ010000192.1:0-2449 GCA_046590685.1 Hymenobacteraceae bacterium | reverse complement strand
AGCGAGTAGAAGCCGTACTCGTTGGCCACTGCCCCGGTGCCCGGCCGCTCCTTAACGCCCACCGACGCACCAATGAGCGCCTCGCCGGAGGCGGCGTCGCGCAGGTGGCCTTTAACGGTAACGGGGGCCGGACTGCCGGCGGCGCTCGCAGGCGCCGGGGGCACCGGGACTTGCGCCGCGACCGGCGCACCGGCCGCGAGGCCTGTTCCAAGCAACAATACGAACAGGCGGGTGCTCAAAGACAAAGGGAGCCGATGCGATTTCATCAACGGAGAGGAGCGGGATGGTACTGGCGGTAGTGCCCGAAGCCCGCCGGCGTGCGGGAGCAAACGGCCCGGGCTTCGGCAGGAAAGACACGAGCATCGCGCGGCACCCCTACGCCGGGAAATATATTTTTAAGCCGCCGGCCGGCACCACCCGCCAGTAGTCCTTAAAAATGAGCCGTTCGCGGCTTTTTGGTCTCCTCAACTGATTGTTAACTAACCCTTGACTTTGGTGCGGCGTAGCTCTGGTGTACTTTCGATTGTGCTCGGCCAAGGAGCCTCGTTATCTAACCCTTCCTGCGTTCGTAACGTCCACTTTTTCCCTTTTCCCCATGCGGAAATTTTCCTTGCTGAGGCCAGCGCTGCTGACCCTCATGAGCAGTGCGCTGTCGCTCGGCTCAGCCTACGGGCAAACGATTTACGGTCTCCAGACCGACAATACACTCGTGTCGTTTCAGCCGGCCACGCCGGCGGTGGTGACCACAGTAGGCGCTATAGGCCCGGTGACGGCCGGGCAAACGCTGGTAGGGATGGACTTTCGGCCCGCTACCGGCGAGCTGATCGCCCTGGGTTACGATCAGGGTACCCTGACGGGGCGCCTGTACACCATTAACCCGGCTACGGCCGTCGCGACGCCCCTCGGCGCCGGGACGTTCCCGATTGACCTGGGCGTGGAATCGGCCGCGAACATCGGCCTCGACTTCAACCCCACCGTCGACCGCATCCGCGTGGTGTCGTCGAGCAACGACGCCAACTACCGCCTCAACCCCGTGACGGGTGGACTGGCGTTCACCGATGGTAGCCTGGCGTATGCCCCAGCCGACGCCAACGCCGGCCGGAACCCTAACATTGGCGCCGTGGCGTACTCCAACTCGTACCTGGGCGCCACCAGCACCACGCTCTACGACGCCGATCTCGATTTTGGCGTGCTCTCGCCGGGCGGGGTCACCGTCATCCTGGCCGTTCAGAATCCGCCGAACGCGGGGACGCTCAACACGATCAACTCCGGGGTGCAGCCGATTCAGCTCGCCGACCTCGACATTGACGTTTATGCGAACCTCGCAACCGGGATGCAGACGGGCTACACCGTCGCGACGTACACTGGCGGCGGGGGGACGTTTGTCAACCAGCTCGGGATCATCGACTTCGCGACGGCCACCATCGTCAACCAAGGCACCGTCGGGGCCGGGCTGACGGCGACGCCAGTCGTCGATATTGCCGTCTTCATCGACCGCACGGCGCCCGCCGTTACCGGCACCATTGCGTGGGCGCTGCAAACCACGACGAACTCCTTCGTGACGTTCGATACCGACAACCCGACATTCATTCGCAGCTTGCGGCCCATCACGGGCATCACGGAGATGACGATTGCCGGCTTCGATACCCGCCCCAACACCGGCGAGCTGTTCGCGCTGGGCTACACGCCGGGCACTGAGTCGGCGCGCCTCTACGTGGTGGCGCCCGGCACGGGCATCGCCACGGCCGTGGGCGCCGGTCCGTTCACCCTCACCGGCGCGGGCTCCAGCCCGATCGGCTTCGACTTCAACCCCACCGTCGACCGCATTCGCGTGGTGACGACGACGGGCAAGAACTACCGCCTCAACCCCAACACCGGTGGCATCGCGGCGACGGACACTGACCTGGCCTATGCGGTCGGCGACCTCCGCTTCGGCACCAGCACCAACATCGGCACGGCGGCGTACACCAACTCGTTCGCCGGCGCGAGCAGCACCACGCTCTACACCATCGACGAGCAGCTCCAGCAGCTGAATACGCAGGTGCCGCCCAACAACGGTACGCAGAACACGGTTGGCGCGGGCTCGCTGGGCATTACGCTCAACCCCGCCGACCGCAGCGTCGATCTCGACATCCTCACGCCGCCCGCCGGCACGCCCACCACGGCGTTCCTGACGGCCAACGTGGCCGGCGCGAACCCCGAGGTCGCCACGTTCGACAACCTCTACACCGTGAACTTGGCCACCGGCGTCGCCACGTTCGTGAGCCGCATCGGCGGCGGCATCGCCATCCGCGACCTGGCCCTGCGCCTGGCGAACGCCACGTTCTGGACCGGTGCGGTGGATACCGACTGGAACACCCCCGGCAACTGGAATCCGGCTACTGTCCCGACGTCCACGACCAACATCGTGATTCCGAGCGCGCCGGCCAATCAGCCCACGCTAACGGGC
>JBKJUQ010000541.1:0-2986 GCA_046590685.1 Hymenobacteraceae bacterium | reverse complement strand
GAAGCCGATCTCGATACCGCCACGCTCGCCCTCGCCGGCGACCGCGACGAGATCGCCACCGACCTCTTCAACCTCAAGTGCCAGCTCCACCTGCGCTTCCCCAACGACCCGGATAAGGTGTACTCGTTCTTCGACTTCTCGAAGGTGCGCCGCAAGTCTGGCAAAGCGGCCCCCGGTACGTCGCCCAGCGCCTAACCCAAATTCCCGAATTAGCCTCGCGGTACGCCGCGGGCCGCGTTCCGAACTGTAAAAGCCTTTCGCGGCATGCCGCGAAAGGCTTTTCGCTTTGTGAATGGGCGTCGCGGCACGCCGCGAGGGGCTTATACAGTACGGGAAGGGCATCGCGGCATGCCTCGGATGGCTTTCGGGATCCGGGAAGGGCGTCGCGGCGTGCCTCGGGCGGCTTTTGGGGTTGGGGATGGGCTTTGCGGCATGCCCCGGGCCCCTGCCACGGATTATTAAGGCGCTCAGGCAGACGCGTGGGGTATCTTCGGACTACCTTACTACCCAACTCTTGCCGCCGATGAGCTTTCTGTTTACGCAACGGCTGCTTTACTTCCTCTTGCTGTTGCTAGGTGCAACGGGGTATACGGTGGCGCAGGTGCCGGAATGGGTAGCCAGCACAAGCCATAGCGGCAGCTACGCTAACGCTGCCGTCACAGATGCCGACGGCAACGTGTACGTAGCAGGGCGTTTTAGGGGCATTACAGCCTTTGGAGCTATCACGCTAAGCAGCGAGGGCGACTACGATGCGTTCGTTGCCAAAATCAGCAGTCAGGGAGTATATCAGTGGGTGGTGCGGGCGGGCGGTCCTAACTGCGATGCAGGCGTGGGCGTGGCGGTCGATGGCGGCGGCAACGTTTTCGTAACCGGCACTTTTAGTGGCTTACCTAGCCGGTCCCGTTCATTGAATAAGAATGAGAGGAAACAGGTCCGACAGACACCCGATAGCAGCTCTGCCACCTTTGGTCCGTGGAAACTGACTAGTACCGGCAATTACGACGTTTTCGTGGCGAAGCTTTCGCCAACGGGTGCGTGGCAGTGGGTCAGCGCCGCGGGTGGTACCAGTAGCGATTACAGCGAAGACTTAGTACTGGATACACAGGGCAATGTGGTCATTACGGGTTTCTATCGCAGTCAAGGCGCTGACTTTGGCGAGCAAACGTTGAGTAAAAGAGGCCCGAGCAACAAGGCCGATCTGTTCGTGGCGAAGCTGAGCTCAGTTGGTGCCTGGCAGTGGGCCGTCTCGGCTGGTGGTGACGACAATGAGTACAGTTACGCGGTAACAGTAGACCAACAGGATAACATCCTCCTTACCGGCATCTTTAGCAGCCATCCAACTTCTTTCGGTAAGCTGACTTTAACTGGCCACGGCCTTTTCGTGGCGAAACTTACGCCAAGCGGAAAGTGGCAGTGGGTCACCAGTGCGATCGGTAGGGGGAATAATTACAGCTATGACATTGCGCTAGATAGAAGCGATCATCCGGTCATCACCGGGTACTTTACGAGTGATACTCTCACATTCGGGAAGATCCAGCAGGTGAACTCGTGGGGTTCAAATCAACCAGATGCCTTTGTGGCGAAGCTAACTACCGATGGTGACTGGCAATGGGTCGCCAGCGTTCCCGGCACCGGGAGAGTGAGTGGCAACAGTGTCATGGTAGATGTCACCGATCACATCGTAGTCGCAGGTAGTTTCAGCGGGCCGAAAGCCGTTTTTGGCAGTATTTCGCTGACGAACGATGTGTCAGACCAAGACAATGTGTTCGTTGCGAAGCTTACCCCAGCCGGTAGCTGGCACTGGGTAAGCCAGGTAGGCATAAAAGGAAGTGTTCGGGCCGAGCGCGTGGCGCCAGATCGCCAAGGCGGAATGTTGCTCACCGGTTACTTTCACAAGGCAGAGGCAGTGTTTGGTCGTGCAACGCTGCGCACGTTGGGTGATCCCAACGATAATACAATGTTCGTCGCTCGGCTTCCGCAGTTGCCATAAAGCATATATAAAGCCGCCGGCTGGTGGTGGAGTAGGCACTCCCTTGCCCGGGATTTAAATCCCGGGCAAGGGAGCCAAGCCGCCTACTCCGGCTTCAGAATCTGTTGCAGAATCCCCGGCACGGGGCTGCTCGCCGAGGCGGGCGCGGTGAGCGGCGCGGTCAGCGTGGCGCGCGGCACGAGGCGCGGCCGCACCGCTTTCACGTAGGCGCGCTGCCAGTAGGGAATCTTCAGGTTGTCTTCCTTGACGCCGAGCGAGGAGGAGGAATGGATGAAGAGCACGTCGGACGTTTCGACGTCGGGCGTTTCGGTCACCATTCCCACGTGCGAGATGCGGCGGGAGGTGCCGCCGTCGGTGGCGAAGAAGATCAGGTCGCCGGGGCGCAGCTCGCGCGGGCGCAGGTCGTCGCCGAAGGTGCTTTGCTCGCTGCTGCTGCGCGGAATCTCGAAGCCCGTTTCCTGAAACGTGGTGCTCAGCAGACCCGAGCAGTCCATCCCGAGGCGGGTGGTGCCGCCCGAGCGGTAGGGCGTGCCGGTGTAGGTGCGGGCGGTGCCGATGAGGCGTGCGGCGGCGTCGGTGGGCGAGCCGGCGTAGCGGCTGGGGTTGCGCGGCCGGCCGGCTTTGGCGGTGGCTTTGACGCGGGTCGCGCGGGCCTTGTCCACGCCCCGGGCGAGGCGGCGGGCGTCGCGCTTCTTCTGGGCGATCTCGCGGGCCGAGTAATACTTTCCGTCGCTCCACTGGTTGAGCTTACGGGCGCACCCGCCGAGTAGGAGCGAGGCGCCCAGCAGCACCCACACGGCCAGTCGCGCCGCGTTGGGGAACCCGCTCAAGGGGCGGCGTACTTTTACGGGCCGGGGTTGCTGCGGAAGAGTAGCCATTGAAGTTGTTGTTGAAGAAGCTTGTTTTCTATTGTGCCCGTGCCTGCTATTGATACCGCCCCCGTTGCATCCGTAACCCTCTCGCCCGCGATTCTGGCTCGCTTGGCGGCCATTGTGG
>JBKJUQ010000493.1:0-3580 GCA_046590685.1 Hymenobacteraceae bacterium | reverse complement strand
CAGGCCGTGGCGCGCCAGAATCGGCATCACGGCGCGCAAATCGGCTTCGGTGGCGTTCGGGAAATCATCAATCCCCGAGTGCGTCAGGAATCGATGATTTCCCGAACGCTACCGAGGCCGACTTGCGCGCCGTGATGCCGGTGCTGGCGCGGCACGGGCTGCCGCTGCTGGTGCACTGCGAGCTATCGGAAGACAACGCCGCGCACTGGGCGCGCGGCGACGTGCGGTCGTACGCGCACTACTTAGCGTCGCGGCCGGCGCGGTGGGAAACGGACGCGATCGCGCTGATGATCCGGCTATGCCGCGAAACGGGCTGCCGGACCCACATCGTGCACCTGGCCACCGCCGCGGCGCTGCCGATGCTGGCCGCCGCCAAGGCCGAAGGGCTGCCCCTGACGGTGGAAACGGGCCAGCATTACCTGTTTTTCAGCGCCGAGGAGATTCCGGATGGCGCGACGCAGTACAAGTGCGCGCCGCCGATTCGGGATGCCATCAACCGCGAGGCGCTGTGGGAGGGGTTGAGCGAAGGCGTGATTGATTTCGTAGCAACCGATCACTCGCCGGCGCCCCCGGATTTAAAACAGCTCGAATCCGGCGACTTTTCTACCGCCTGGGGTGGCATCGCGTCGCTGCAGCTCGCCCTGCCCGTCCTCTGGACGGCGGCGCGCGACCGCAGCTTCGGGCTGGCGGACGTGGCGCGGTGGCTGAGTGAGCGGCCCGCACGGCTCGCGGGGCTGGACAGGCGCAAGGGGCACATCGAGAAAGGCTACGACGCCGATCTGGTGGTGTTCGCGCCGGAGGCAGCTTTCACCGTGGATGCGACTACGCTTTTCCATCGCCACCCGGTCAGTCCTTACCACGGCCGCACCCTCTGCGGCGTGGTGGAGCGCACGCTACTGGCGGGCGAAACCGTGTACGAACGGCCGGCGGTGGTGGCGGCTAACCGGGGGGCGGTACTTTTGGGACGCTGAGTGGGCGGCGGCCGAAATTGAGCGGACTTCGCTCCGCCGTTTACGACCCGCTTGCGCTGCTCGCTTCTGCATAACGGCGGACTAACGTCCGCCCACCGACGCTCTTGCCTACTTCCCTTACTTATAAAGAACGCGCCGAGCGCGTGCTCGCCCGCATCGACGAGCTGGCCGCGATCAGCGAGCACCCGGACGGCGTCGTGACGCGCACCTTCGGTACGCCCGCTTTTCTGCGGGGCCGCGATCTAGTGCAGGGCTGGTTTGAGGCCGCGGGCCTGCGCGTGCGCACCGACAGCATCGGCAACCTGCACGGCTGCCTGGAAAGCCCTGACCCGAACGCCAAGACCTTCGTAATCGGCTCGCACATCGATACGGTAGTGAACGCGGGCAAGTACGACGGGCCGCTCGGGGTGCTGCTCGGCCTCGACGTGCTCGAACACTTCAACGTCAACCACCTGCCGTTTAATCTCGACCTGGTGGCGTTCAGCGACGAGGAAGGCGTGCGGTTCCACACCACGTACCTGGGCAGTCAGGTGCTGGCAGGGTCGTTCGATATGGAGCTGCTCAAAAAGGCCGACGCCAATGGCATCACGCTCGCCGAGGCGCTCGCGGAGATGGGCATCACCGATACCCACCGCATTCCGGAGCAGGCCAAGCCCGCCGACCAGTGGCTCGGGTACCTGGAGGTTCACATCGAGCAGGGGCCGGTGCTGTGGGAAAAGCCGCTGCCGGTGGGCGTCGTAACAGCCATTGCCGGTCAGCAGCGCCTGGAGCTGGCGTGGCGCGGGATGGCTGGCCACGCGGGCACCGTACCGATGGCGATGCGGCAGGACGCGCTGGCCGCCGCCGCCGAGTTCGTACTGGCTGCCGAAGCCGTGGCCCTCGCCGGCCCGGCCGGACTGGTAGCTACGGTGGGCAAGCTGCACCTACCGCTGGCGGCGAGCAACGTGATTCCAGGGGAAGTGACGTGCAGCCTCGACGTGCGCAGCCCCGACAGCGCAAACCTGGCGGCGGCGGTCGCGGAGCTGCGCACCCGGGCCGAGGCCATCGCGGCGCGGCGCGGCGTGACGGTGGAGTGGAAGCCCGTGCAGCAGAGCGCGCCGGTGCAGTGCGACACGGGGCTCAATGCCCATCTGGAAGCCGCCGTCGCGGAGGCCGGCTACGAGGTGGTGCGGCTGGTGAGCGGCGCGGGCCACGACGCGGTGCCGATCTCGGCGGTCGCGCCCGCCACGATGCTCTTCATCCGCTGCTACCGCGGCATCAGCCATAATCCGCTCGAAAACGTGGAGCTCGCCGACGTCGCCGCCGCGATTGCCGTGGCTGAGCGTTTTTTGCACCGGCTGGCGAGTTCGCTCGCGCCGGTACCCGCGCCGTCCGTCCGGTAGGCGGCGGCCGGCTCCATTCTCCCCTGTTGTAGATTTTTCGATGGTCAATCAGATTCACTCCGCCCTCACGCGCTCGGTCGTCCGGCCCAACCACGCCATCATCTCCCCCGATGGCTACATCAACTCGAACGTGCCCGGCTGGACGGGCTGCACGGTCAACGTCATCATCAACGAGCAGATGGGCGCGCGGCTGTGCCAGACGCTGGTGACGCTAACCGTTGATGGCGTACTGAACGGCCGTACCGAGGCGGCGCAGATTTTCTTTTACGTCGTGCAGGGCGGCGCCAACGTCCAGATCGGCGACCAGAGCCGGGTACTCGAGGCGGGTCAGTACGTGTACGTACCCGTTGGGCAGCACTATCGCATCGACAGCATCGAGAACGACACGCAACTCCTGACCTTTCACAAGGTGTACGAGCCCCTGGCGGGCCAGCCGACGCCCGGCGTGGTGTGGGGCGACCGGAAAGACGCGACGTACCCCGATAGCTACATGGGCGACACCGCGCTCCACATTCAGGAGCTGCTGCCGAACGTGCCCGCGTTCGATATGGCCGTCAACATCTTCACCTACGACACCGGCGGGCACCTGCCGATGGTTGAGACGCACATCATGGAGCACGGGCTGCTGTATTTGCAGGGTCAGGCGATCTATATGCTCGACGGCCAGTGGTACCCGGTGAAAAAAGGCGACTCGATCTGGATGGCGCCTTATTGCCAGCAGTGGGCGACGGCGATGGGTCAGGAGCCGTCGGTGTACATCTATTATAAGAACGTCAACCGTTTCCCGACGGCAGTCTAATGACGCTAGCTGAGCTGAACGCCCTTTCCGGCGCCGCCCGAGCCGACGCCCTGGCCACATGCTGCGGCGCTACCCGCTGGGTGACGGAGCTGAACGCCTGCTTTCCGTTGCCCGACGCCGCCACGCTCTACCAGCAGGCGCACACCATCTGGCACAGTCTGACCGAAGCCGACTGGCGCGAAGCCTTTACGCACCATCCGAAGATTGGCGACGTGAATTCGCTGAAGGAAAAATTCGCGAGTACGGCCCAGTGGGCCGCCGGGGAGCAAGGTGCGGTGCAAGGCGCCGCGCAGGCCGTGCTGGAAGCATTAGCGGCGGGCAATGCGGCATACGAAGCCAAATTTGGCTACATCTTCATTGTATGTGCCACCGGTAAAACGGCCGACGAGATGCTGGCGCTGCTGCAAGCGCGCCTGCCGAACGCGCCG
>JBKJUQ010000305.1:0-2852 GCA_046590685.1 Hymenobacteraceae bacterium | reverse complement strand
GCTTTCGTCCTCGACCCAGAGCGGGGTGGCGGGCGGGAGGCGGACGAGGGCGGCGGCGAGGTCGTTCTCAAACTGTTCCTGGGTGGGCTGCGTGGGCTGGCCAATGGCGCCGAACGCCGAGCCTTTATGGCGCGCGATTCCTTCCAGATCCAGCACGGACTCTCCCAGGGCGGCCAGGGCGTGGAGGACGGCGGTTTTGCCCGAGCCGGTCATCCCGCCAAGCACCCGCAGGGCGCGGGGCCGGTCGATTTCGGCCAGCACCGCGTGGCGGTACACTTTGTAGCCGCCGATGAGCTGGCGCGTTTCGAGGCCGGCGAGGTCGAGCAGCCACGCCACGGCGCCCGAGCGCAGCCCGCCGCGCCAGCAGTGCACGCGGACGGCCTGACCGGGCGCGAGCTTTTTGGCCTGGCGCACCAGCTCGCTCATCTTCGGGCCAAAGAAATCGAGGCCCAGCAGGACGGCTTTGTCGGGGTTGATCTGCTTGTAGGTGGTGCCGATGCGGGCGCGCTCGTCGTCGGAAAACAGCGGGAAGGAGATGGCGCCGGGGATGTGGCCCGCGGCGAACTCGATCGGCGCGCGCACGTCGAGGATGGGGCCGGGGGCGGCGAGGAACTCGGGAAGGGTAGCTGTCAGGACCACAGATTAAACGAATTTAGCAGATTGCGCGGATTACGGGGCTGTATCCGGAGCGCGTTGAATACGCCGGAGCGCATTGAATACGCCGGAGCGCATCGAAAATTGGGTTAGCGCATCGAAAATCGATTTAGCGGGTCGATACTGCGGCTTAGCGGGTTCAGCAACGACTTAGCGCGTTCATGCTGCGGCTTAGCGCGTTCATGCTGCGGGTTGGCGGGTGCTTACGTCGAGTTTCGGGGTTCGTACTACGGGTTAGCGGGTTCAGTAGGGCCTTACGCTTTGGCGTGCAGCGCGCGCTGGTAGAGCTGGATGGCGTTTTCGAGGCCGTAGTAGAGCGCATCGCAGATGAGAGCGTGGCCGATGCTGACTTCGAGCAGGTTGGGGACCGAGGTGGCGAAGTAGGCGAGGTTGTCGAGGTCGAGGTCGTGGCCGGCGTTGAGGCCGAGGCCGGCGGCTGCGGCGGCTTCGGCGGCCGCGACGAACGGGGCGACGGCGGCGGCGCGGTCGGTGGGGTACTCGCGGGCGTAGGCTTCGGTGTAGAGCTCGACGCGGTGGGTACCGGTAGCGGCGGCGGCGCGCACTTGCGTTGGGTCGGGGTCGACGAAAAGGCTCGTGCGGATGCCGGCGGCGCGGAATTGGGCAATGATGGGCCGCAGGAAATCGGCGTGGCGGACGCAGTCCCAGCCGGCGTTGGAGGTGAGGGCATCGGGGGCGTCGGGCACGAGCGTGACCTGGGCGGGGCGCGCGGCGAGGACGAGCTCAATAAAATCGGGCGTGGGGTTGCCTTCAATGTTGAACTCGGTGGTCACGACGGGCGTGAGGTCGCGCACGTCCTGGTAGCGGATGTGGCGCTCGTCGGGGCGCGGGTGGACGGTGATACCGTCGGCGCCGAAGCGCTCGCAGTCGCGGGCGGTTTGCACGACGTCGGGGCGGTTGTGGCCGCGCGCGTTGCGCAGGGTGGCGATTTTGTTGATGTTGACGCTGAGCTTAGGCACTGGTAGGGAGGAGTTTCGGGGCCGGGCCGGGGATCGGGCAGCCGAAGGATTCACTCAAAAGTACCCATCCTCTCCTCACCTGCGTACTTTGCAGCGTTCAGATTCCCCACTGGTCGTGGCCAACCGCCCCGACTCTAACCTCCGCTGCCCAATGGCCCTCAAAACCGATATCGACAACGCCATCAAGGACGCTATGCGCGCCCAGGACAAAGTGCGCCTGACGGCTCTGCGCGCCATTAAATCCCAGATTCTGCTCGCCGAAAGTGAGAAAGGCGCCGCCGAAGATGGCGTCCTGACCGCCGAAGCCGAGCTCAAGCTGCTCAACAAGGCGGCTAAGCAGCGCCGCGAGTCGGCGGCGATCTACCAGGAGCAGTTTCGCTCGGAGCTCGAAGCCCAGGAGCTCGCCGAGCTGGCCGTCATCGAGGAGTTTCTGCCCGCGCAGATGGACGAAGGCACGCTTCGGATGCGGCTGGCTGAAATTATTCAACGCGTGGGCGCTCACGGCCCGTCCGATCTGGGCAAGGTGATGGGCGTGGCGGCGCGCGAGCTTTCGGGCCAGGCCGACGGTCGGGCGATCTCGATGGCCGTCAACAGCCTGCTGAGCAACACGGATTTTTAAAGAAGGTGGGAGGGTGAGAGGGTAGGGGGGTGGGAGTTGATAACTCAACCCTCTAACCTTCCCACCTTCTAACCTTCCCACCCTCCTTCCCTTGACCGACCTGCTCCTTTTTGATAACTACGATTCGTTTACCTACAATCTGCTCGACTATTTCGGGCAGCTTGGGTTGACGACGCGCGTAGTGCCGAACGACGCGACGCGGCGCGAAGTAGAGCGGGAGGCGTTCGGGGCGCTGGTGCTGTCGCCGGGCCCCGGCACGCCCGCGCGGGCCGGGGGACTGATGCCTACCCTGGAACGGTGGGCGGGGCGGGTGCCAGTGCTGGGCATTTGCCTGGGCTTGCAGGCCATCGGCGAGCTGGTGGGTGCCCGCCTGGGGCTGGCGCGCCGGCCGATGCACGGGATGCTTTCGGCGATGGACGTGCTGGCCGACGGGCCGCTGTTCGGCGGACTGCCGCGGCAATTTCAGGTTACGCGGTATCACTCGATGGTGCTCGATGCGGCGCCTGCGGTGGGTCTCGTTCCGTTGGCAAGAGTGGTGGATGGAGCAGATGATCTAACTCCCGGAGAGTTGATGGCCGCGCACGTGCCGGCGCTGCAACTCA
>JBKJUQ010000295.1:0-2845 GCA_046590685.1 Hymenobacteraceae bacterium | reverse complement strand
CGTTGACTCGCTCGATCCCGAGTTTTCGCGCGGCACCGGTACGCCCGTCGAGCACGGTCTAAGCCTTGGCCAAGCCGGCGCCCTGCTTCGGCATCTGTTGAGCGATTCGCGGGTGGGGTGCTTCGAGATGGTCGAGATCAACCCTACGCTAGATACCGGGAACACCATGGCCACCAATGCTTTCCGGCTGCTCGAAGAAGCTACGAAGGCGCTGGAAGCGCGCACCGCCGCGCCGCGAATGCTCGGGTGAGTGGGGAAAGAGGTCGCTTGGCTGAGCTTCATCTCCACCATGCCCACGCCCCGGCCGCCAGCCCCGCGGCTACGAGCCAGCGGTAGTAGGTCTGTACGCCCGCGGTCGATGAGGTCGTGAGGCGCTGACTAAGCCACGCCAGCCCCCGCGCGGAGCCGTGCACCAGCAACCGGTCCACGACCCAGCGGTCGAACCAGCCGGTGAGCTTGGCACCAATCACGAGGCCCTTGCCCACGCGCAGCACTTGCCGGTCGAGGCCGCGCTCGTCGAACCGGGCTACGGCCCGGGCTACCGAGAGGGCGGCGCGTGGTCCGGCTTCGGTCCAGAACTGGCCCAGCATGCCTTCCGGCCGCCGCGCCCACGCCCAGCCGACCGCCGGCCCGATTCCGCGCAGCCCCGCCAGCAATCCGCCGCCGATGAGCGCTAGGCTCGCCATAGTCAGCCACGCCGGGGCGTGCGGCAGCCAGTTGGAGGTTGCGGGGTAGGGTAAGGTGCGCGCCAGCATGTTCGGCTCGGTGGGGAGGTGCAGCGGATTGGCGGGTGCGAGCCACGCCCAAAGCGCCAGCGCCGCCAGCCCCGCCACGGGCGCGAGCAGGGCCAACGGCACCTCGCGCTGGCTCGACTCGCGGACGCGCGCCGGGTCGAAAGCGCCCCGGGCTTCGCCGAGAAAAATGAGTCGGCCGTGGCGGGCTACGTAGAGCGCCGTGAGCAGGACCGTGAGCAACGCCGCGTCGGGCACGAGCCACGCCCAGCCGATGCCCGGCGCTCGGGCGGCAGCCCAGCTTACCGCACTCGCCAGGATCGCTTCTTTGGTTAGAAACCCCGTCGTGAGCGGCAGCCCGACGAGCGCGCCCGCCGCCAGGCAGTAGGTCGCGAACGTGACGGGCAGGCGCCGCCGTAACCCGCCAAGCTGACGCAGATCCTGCGGATCAACGGGGCCGATGGCGGCGTGCTCGACGGCGTGCGTCACGATTCCCGCGTTCAGAAATAAGCTGGCTTTGAAAAAGGCGTGCGCAATCAGGTGTAGCACGGCCGCCACGGGGCTGCCGGTGCCCAGCGCCAGAAACACGTAACCGAGCTGCGAAGCGGTGGAGTAGGCCAGGACTTTCTTCAGATCGGTCTGGCCGAGCGCGGCCACCGCGGCCCATACGCTCGTGACGGCCCCCACCACCGCTAGCCCCGTGAGCACGGCCGGCGAAAGCAGCGGATACGTGCGGGCCAGCAGATAGGCGCCCGCCGCTACCAGCGTCGCGGCGTGGAGCAGGGCCGAGACGGGCGTTGGGCCGGCCATCGCGCGTGGCAGCCACGGCGTGAAGGGGAACTGCGCCGATTTGGCGATGGCGGCGAGCGCGAACCCGCCGCCGGCGAGCGTGAGGAACCCGCCGTGGTGCGCGGCGAGCAAGTCGCGCCCGGCGATGAGGGCCGGCAGATCGAGACCCGCGCCCGGCGCTTTGCTGGCTGCCAACAAGGCGCCCATGGCCACGAACAACCCCAGATCACCGAGTCGGTTGAGCAAAAAGGCGCTCCGAGCCCCCGTAACCGCCTCGGGCTTTTCGAACCAGAAGCCGATGAGCAGGTACGACGTGAATCCCACCAGCTCCCAGCAGAGCGTGAGCGCGAGGACGTCGCGCGCGAGCACCAATCCCAGCATCGCGGCCACGAACAAGCTCAGCAACCCGAAGAAGGTGGCGTAGCGCCCGTCGCCGCGCAGGTAGCGCGCGGCGTAAATCATCACGGGCAGCGCCACCAGGGGCACCAGCACGAGCAGCGGCCGGCTGAGGCCATCGAGCCAGACACCGGCGGTAAAGGCGGTGTCGCCGATCCTAAACCACGTCCACTCGGAGCCAACGCCGGCCTGGCCCCACGTCTGCGCCGCTACATAACTCGCTAGTGCGAGGGCGCTCGTGGTACCGGTTATCGCCAGGGCGCCGGCCACGCGCCGCAGTCGCTCCCCGGTGAGCAGCAACAGCGCGCCCACCAGGAGCGGGAGCAGACAAATGAAAGCGGCGAGCGTAGTCAAAAATAGAAGAAGCCAGCTTGGCGGACCTTAGCGAAACCTTAGCGATCCTTGGCGGGAAAAGACGTCGCAAAGGTCAGTCGGTGAGGTTGACCGATCCCCGCAGCCGCGCTACCCGCAGCACGATGGCGAGCGCCACGGCCGCTTCCGCCGCCGCGATGGCCATCACGAGCAAGGCCCATAGCCGGCCCTGGTGGAGCGGATCGGCCGGGGCGAAGGCCACAAAGTTGAGGTTGGCGGCGTTGAAGAGCAGCTCAATCCCCATCAGCACCACGATAGCGTTGCGCCGCGTGATGACGGCTACGAGGCCGAGGGCGAAGAGTAAGGCGGAGAGGTAGAGCATTTTCGCTAATTCAGTTTCATTTTCGATTGAGTGATTTTCGATTTAGGAATTCCGGATGACTTCGGCCTCGTAATCCAAAATCACTCAATCACTCAATCGAAAATCTCTTACTCTTTCACCGGGTCAGCGGCGATGGTCGCGGCGGCGAGAAGCGCGATGAGCAGCACGACGGAGACGATCTCTACGGGCAGCACGGCCGTCGTCAGCAGACCCGTGCCCGCTTCGACGACGGAGT
>JBKJUQ010000474.1:0-13874 GCA_046590685.1 Hymenobacteraceae bacterium | reverse complement strand
ACGGGCTACCTCGTGCGGATCATCTCCTCGAACCCGAACCTGATCGGCACCACCAGCGGGCCGCTGACCATCAGCGCGACGGCCTTTACGTGGATCGGCGGAACGGATAGCAACTGGAACAACGCCGCCAACTGGAGCTGCGGCGTGGTGCCGGGCCAGAACGACGACGTAACCATCAACCCCGGCGGCTTCTCCCCTATCGTGGGCGTGGGCGGCGGCATCGTCCGCTCGATCACCATCAATCTCAACGCCACCATCACGGTCAACTCCACCTTTACGGTGTGGGGCAACGTGGTGAACAACGGCACCATCGGCGCGGGCTCCGGCTCGGGTTGGGTGTGGGCCGGTGGCGGCGCCTGGACGGTGGGCGGCACGGGTACGTTCAACTTCTGGAACATCACGGTGAACAACACCGTGAACCTGACGGTGAACACCACCTGGACCGTGCGCGGCAACGTGCTCAACAACGGCGGGCTGGCGCAGGGCTACCAGTACTTCCTGTACCTGCCGGGTACCAGCAGCTTCAGCGGCAACCCGATGACCTGGGGCACTTACTACGTGCAGCCCGGCGGCTCGGTGAGCTGGAACACCGGCCTGACGGCGTGGGGTATCTACAACGGCGGCGCCATCAACCCCGGCACGAGCGGCTTTACGTTCGGGGCCGGCGGCGGCACGGCGGGCAGCATCGGCGGCGCCGGCTCGAACCCGATTCCGTTCTACAACGTGACGTTCAACAACCCGGCGGGCGTCAATCAGCTCTCGGACCTGGCCATCGCCAATTTCTGGACGAACAACTACGTCTTCAACCCCGGCACCCGCCAGGTGCGCTTCACGGGGTCGGCCAACATCGCCGGCGTAAACGTGGTGTTCTACGACCTGGTGATCGACGTGACGGCCAACGTGACGCTTGACGTGAACATCATCATCCGTGGCGACCTGATCAACAACGGCCTCTTCAACTGCGGTATCCGGCAGGTGATTTTCGACGGTACCAACCAGCTCATCGGCGGGTCGGCGATCACGAATTTCTACTCCGTGACCTTCAACAACACGGTGAACCTGACGCTCAACCAGCACATCATCGTTGATGGCAACTGGGTGAATAACGGCACGTTCATCGGCTTGGGCTACTACGTGCTGTTCAGCGGCACGGGCGCGCAGACCGTCGGCGGCGGCGGCTCCACCCGCTTCGGTGAGGTGCGGTGGAACAACGCGGCCGGCGTGACGCTCGGCGGCCCGATTCGGGTAGCTGGCAACTTCGGTTACCTCGGCGGCCTGTGGAGCGCGGGTGGCTTTGGCGTCACCTTCGACGGCACCACCACCCAAGCCATCAACGGCCCAAACGTGCCGATTTTCGCGGGCCTGGTGAACAACAACACGAGCGTGACCGGCCTGACGCTCGGCGTGAACGTGCGCGGCACGGGCGACTGGTCGGGCACCGGCCGCTTCTGCGGCTGCGGATTCGAGACGTGGTTCTCGGGCGGCGCCCAGACTATCAGCGGCCCCGGCCGGTGGGATTTCCACCACGTGCGCATCACGAGCAGCGTCAATCTGACGCTCAACGTCGATATCCACGTCACCGGCGACTGGTTCCTGAATGGCGTCTTCGTGCCGGGCCTCTACACGGTGTTCTTCGACGGCATCGCCGGGCAGCTCATCTACGGCCCGATGGTCACGAACTTCTACCACCTCACCATCAACAACCTGCTGAACGTGACCCTGAATCAGACGATTCGGGTGCGCGGCAACTTCGGCGGGACGGGCGTGCTGCTCGGCGATGGCTGGTTTACGATCTTCGACGGTACGGCCGGCCAGACCATCAGCACCGGCGCGGGCACCCGCTTCGGGCACCTGACCTTCGCCAACGGCACCGGCGTGACGCTGCTCTCGGGCATCGGCCTGACGGGTAACTTCCTCAACACGGCCGGCTTCATCGGCACGGGCCGCACCGTGGGCTTCTACGGCGGCGGCGTCCAGACCGTCAGCGGCGCGGGCATCGTGTTCGGCAACGCCTACACGGCGGCGGGCGCCACGGCGAGCCTCAACGTACCGGTGGCCTTCACGGGCAACCTGACGAACGACGGCGCGTGGCTGGCGAACCTCCACGCCTGCACCTTCCAGGGCGTGAGCATCATCGGCGGGGCCAACATCCCGCTGTTCTACCACCTCTACATCAACGGGACCGTCACGCTGGCCGTGTTCGTGAATTTGCGTGGCGATTTCCGCCTCAACGGCACGTTCAACCCGGCGATCTGCCGCGTGATCTTCGGCGGCACCCTGCCGCAGCGGATCTACGGCACGGGCACGATTTTCAATTTCTACGACGTCACCGTCAATACCCTGGCCGTGGTGAACGTGGAAGTCGATATCCACATCCGCCACGACCTCGTCAACGACGGCACCATCAACTGGCCCATCTGCCGGGTGGTGTTCTTCGACGGCACGACGCTCCAATCCATCGGTGGCAACACGGTGACCCGCTTCTGCGGCATCACCGTGAACAACCCCGGCGGCACGGTGACGCTCGCGCAGAACATCCGGTGCTCCGGCGACTTCCGCGACCAGAGCGGCTGGCGCGCCGGCGGGTTCCTGACGACCTTCGACGGCTCGGCCGGCCAGGGCATCTACGGCCTGATCGGCGGCGGCACGAGCTTCGGCGGCATGACCTTCAACAACGGCAGCGGCGTAACGCTCTTCGGCCCCGTGGGCCTCACCGGCGATTTCCGCAACACGGCGGGCTTCAACGCGGGCGGCTTCGGGGTCACCTTCGGCGGCACTTCGGGTACGCAGAACGTGTACGGGCCAACGGCTATCATCTTCCACCACGTCATCATCGACGTGGCTGCGACGGTGCAGCTCAACCTCGACATTCGCCTGACGGGCAACTGGACGAACCGCAACGTCTTCCTGCCGAATAGCTGGCGCGTATGGTTTATCGGGACGGTGGCGCAGACGATCAACGGCCCGGCCGTGACGAACTTCTACCATATCACGATCAACAACCCGGTGAGCGTGAGCTTGACGGCGAACATCCGCATCCGCGGCAACTTCATCGACAACGGCGTCTTCTGCGGCTGCGGCTGGCTGACGACCTTCGACGGCATCGCGCCGCAGACGATCGCGTGCAACTCGGGCAACACCCGCTTCCACGACCTCACGTTCGCCAACAACACCGGCGTGACGCTCCTCAACGCCATCGGCGTGACGGGCAACTGGCTCAACAACGGCGGCTTCGCGGCGAACGGCCAGCTCGTTCTCTTCGCGGGGACCAGCGGTCAAACCATCGGCGGCTCGGCCCTGACGACCTTCCACGACTGGCGCAACACGAACAACTCGGCCGCGGGCGTCAGCCTGATCCGGGACGCCGCCTGGACCGGCAACTGGACGAACGACGGCCGCTACTGCGGCTGTGGGTTCCTCTCCAGCTTCGTGGGCACCACGCCGCAGACCATCACCTGCAACACGCTGCAGTCGGCGTTCCACCACATCACCCTCGCCAACACCAGCGCGGGCGGCGTGACCCTGGGCGGCCACATCGGCGTGACGGGTAACTGGCACGTGACGGGCCTGTTCTTCCCGGCTACCTGGACGGTTTACTTCCAAGGCACCGGCGGGCAGACCATCACCCGCGGCGGCTCGATGCTGCACTGCCAGTTCTACGGCATCCGCATCACGAACACCACGCCGGCCGGCGTGAGCCTCGGCACCAACTGCCCGCTGTACTTCAGCGGTCCGTTCACCAACAACGGCACGTTCGGCTACAACGGTAACGGCGTATGGGCGAACGGTGGCACCGGCGGCAACGGCTCGGGCGGTAACGGCGCGGGCGGTCACCTCGGGGGTGGCGGCGCGGCGGGCGGCGGCGGCGGTGGCAGCGGAGCGCAAGCCTGCGGCGGCTCCTCCCCGACCACCTTCGGCGACTGGACCATCCAGAACCCGAACGGCGCGAGCTGCGCGGGTCCGGGCTTTATCGGCATCCAACAGGTGCTGACGATGGCGCCGGGCAGCGGCAACCTCGCCTGCGGCAACGCCGTGACGCTCCTCTCCAACGCCATCGGCACGGGGATGATCGTCAACACCCCGACGGGTGGCGTCTGCACGGGCCTGGGCACGATGATCCGGTACATCAGCGCCACCAACCCGGCGCCGGGCTACCGCCACTACAGTACGCCGATGCGGGCGGGTACCTCGACGGTGAACGAGTTCGCCGACGATCTGCCGGTCTTCAACATCAACCCGGCGTACAACACGGCGCCGGTGCCAAATTCGGTCACGCCGTTCCCGACGCTGTTCCAGTATGATGAAACGCGGATTCCGGTGGCGACGCCCGTCTTCGACCGCGGCTGGATGGTACCCGCCGCGACGACGGCGCCGCTGATCCCGGGCAAAGGCTACTCGGCCCAGACCAACGCCAACACGGTGGTCGACATCACCGGCACGTTCCAGAACGGTCCGGTCACGACGCCGGCCCTCACCCGCGGCGACTTCACCACCTCGGGCTGGAGCCTGATCGGCAACCCGTTCCCGGCGCCGATCGACTGGCGCCTGGTGAGCAAGCCCGCCGCCATCAACGACGCGCTGTACGTGCATCAGCCGACTGGTAAATACACCGGCCAATACGCGTCGTGGGTGAACGGAATGGCCGTCAACTCGGCCTCGCCGGTGCTGCCTTCGATGGCGGGCTTCTTCGTGCGGGCCAATACGCCCGGCGCCACGTCGACGCTGACCTTCACCAACGCGGCGCGCCTGACCACCTGGACGAGCCCGGTGTTTGGCCGCCCCGCCGCGACAACGACCGAAACCCGGCCCGTTATCCGCCTCGTGGTCACGGCCCCGACGACGGGCAAGGCCGATGAAGCTGTCGTGTACTTCGAAGCCGGCGCCACCCGCGCCTTCGACCGTGCCTTCGACTCGGGCAAGCCCGTCCTCGGCGGCGCTGGCTACCCGACGCTCTGGAGCTCAAACGGCACGGAGTCGATGGCCATCAACGGTCTGCCCGCAGCTGATCTGACCAGTGGCACCGTCATTCCGCTCGCGGTGCGCGTGCCGGCCGATGGCCAGTATAAGCTCAGCGCCCGCCAGCTGCTCAACCTGCCCGCCGGCGCGCCGGTTTGGCTCGAAGACCGGCAGCTCGGCACCGTCACGAACCTCGCCACCGACTCGGTCTACGCCTTCTCGATGGTCGCCGCGAACACCACGCCCCGGTTCTACCTGAACATTGGGCGCGGGATGCCAACTGGCACCAATCCGGCCCTCGACCTGGCCACGGCTCGCCTCAATGTGTACCCGAACCCGGCGCAGGCCGACGTCACGGTGCGCCTCGACGGGTTGCCCGCTACGATGGGCGCGCTCACGGCCACGCTCGTCGACGCTCTCGGGCGTGAGGTGCTCACCGCGACGCTCCGGCCCGAGCTGGGTACGGCGGAAGCCGGGCTCAACGTCCGCGCCTTGCCACAGGGCGTATACACGCTGCGGCTGAAACCGCTGGGTGCGGCCACCACCATCGGCTGGACCCGCAAAGTGGTTATTGGGCGATAAGCCGAAAAATTTCCCTTAGTCGGCGGCGGAAGCCGGGAACGCGCTTCCGCCGCTGACGAGGAAATTTTTGGCCTTCATAATCTTCGTTTAATCACTCTCCTCGTTTTCGCTCTTCCCTAATGTTCCCACTTCCCCTACCATTATCCCGTAAGCGCTGGCTGCGATTCGGCCAACGCGCGCTGCTGTGCCTGCTCGGCTTGTTGCTGTTGACTCCGCTGAATAGCCAAGCGGCCCTCGACGAAAACGATTTCTATACGGTCGATGAGTATCGGTACGATCGTGATGGCTCGAACGTGATGGATGCTGAAGACGACCCCGGCGACGGCGGTCCATCCCCCACCGACGTCCCCCTGGGATCAGATGCTGCCTTGACCGTCTTGGCGTTGGTTGGTGCGTGGTATGCTCGCCGTGCGTTACGCGAGGCGACTTCTCAACCCAGCTTATTCAATGAGTCCCACTAACTTTTAATTCTGCGGCGGTATCCCTGGCACTGCCCATTCCTACCTCTTTTCTCTCATCCGGTGGCGCTTTTGATTTCCGACTCTTCTTCGCCTACCCCCACGATGGCCGAGCGACGGGCCGTACTGCGCGAGCGGCTCCAGCCGCCCGCCAGCTGCCCGTTACCACCCGGGTATTTCCAAGCCATTATGGCGGGGCGCCCGGATCCACCCCATCCTGCGGCTCGGCCTCGGGGTTGGTTGCGTGCTCTGTGGCAACGCCTAACGTCCTAGCAACGGGCAACGGTGGCACGAAGGCAGCCCGCTGACGATGCGGCTGCGTCATTTCTCGGCTCATCACCGCATTTCATTTTCCCCCGACACCAGTTGGCGGCCTGCACGACGTATGTCGCTGGGCCGCCACTTGTGTGTTTAAGCCAGAGTCATAGCAAGTGTCCCGTTCAGTCAGTCACTTAGCTACTCCGATATAGCCTACATTTACCACAACCACATACTTATGTGATAGTACCAGACCACCTTATTTGTTCAATTTGCTCATCTGTTTCAGATCCGCCTCTGCGGTTGATCTACCTTGTACACGTTCATTTTTCCATTTTTCGTCCCATGAGACACTGGTCCTACTTCCCTTTGTTGACAGCGGTGCTGACACTCAGCACCGCGCTAATCGCCACGGCGCAAACGCCAACCGTTCAGTACCGTTTTGCGGGCAATGCCCTCGACCAGAGTGGTAACGGCCGCGACGGTACGCTGCTCGGCGCCGCCAGCATTGGCGCCGCGACGCTAAACATCCCCGAAAATGCCACTGGCCGGGTACGCGTACCGGAATCGGCAGTGAATGGGTTAACCGATTTTTCGGTCACGGCCGTAGTCAACATCACCCCGCTACACTCAACCGCTACCCCACCCGTCCACCTCAACACGGTGTTGAGTGGCGCGCTGGGTATGGAAGACAATGTTATCCAGATCGCGTACCGGCGCTCATCCGGTGCCTGGACCGTGCTTTTGGGCAGCTCCACTGTCAGCAACCCGGCGCAAACGTTTGCGGTACCGATCCCAAGTCGGCCCACGACGGGCCAGTGGGTACATATCGCGTACGTGCGCCGGACGATGGGCGGCGTGACGACGAGTAATTTTTACCAGAATGGCATCCAAATGGGTACGACAAATACCCTCACTGGCGCGCCTTCCATCGCGCCGCTCAACGTAGCGCCTAATGGCCTGGTGATTGGGCAAGATCAGGATCAGGATGCGCTGCTCAACGCCATCATCGATGGCGGCTATCAGGCCGGTCAATCCCTGAAAGGAGAAATAGCCGAGTTCGTTATTTATAATGGCGCGCTGACGCTGGCCCAGGTTGTCGATCTGGCGCGCACGACCTGGACGGGAGATCAGGATATCGCGTGGGCTAACGCTAACAACTGGAGCCGCCTAGCTATCCCGACGACGACGACCGACGCCGTGGTACCCGCCGCGCCCGCCAATCAGCCTTCGATCGCCGCCGCCGCCAGTATCCGCAATTTGCTGCTGGAAAGCGGCAGCGCGCTTCAGCAGCTGCCCGCCGGTACGCTCGACGTGAAGGGAACGCTCACGAATCACTCGTTCAGCACCGACCTGAGTGGCACGACTACCTTCACCGGGGCCGCGCCGCAAAGTCTGGCGGGCAGTGTCAAGCTCGGCTTCGCGAACATGACCGTCGGCGCCAACGGGCTCACCGACGGCGGGGCCGGGATGAGCGTCAGCCGCCTGCTGACGCTCACGGGGAGCCTGACCGTTGGCGCGCAGCCGTTCGTACTGGCTTCCACCAGCACGGGAACGGCCGTCGTCCATAACAATGGCGGCGTGGTAAATGGCCAGGTGGTGGTCCAGCGCTTTATCACTCCGGGCACCGCACCGGGGCTGGGGTATCGCCACATGGCCTCGCCGGTGGCCGCTGCGCCCCTGAACGACCTCAACTTCACGAGCTTCGCGGTGGTAACGAATCCGGCGTACAATACAGATCCTAACCCGCTGCTGGCCAAGCCGTATCCCAATACCTTTTTCTTCAACGAAGCACTCAGCGGCGTGCAGTTCGACCGTGGCTACCGCTCGCCGGCTTCCGATGCCTCGCTGATGACGCCCGGCCTGGGCTACTCGGTTTACATGCCCGCGAGCACCGGATCACCGTCGATTCCGGACTTTATCGGAACGCTCAACAACGGGCCATACAACAGCGAGCCGCTAAGCAGAACGGTCGGCACGGCCTCTTCGGGCTGGCATCTGCTGGGTAATCCGTACCCCGCGCCGCTCGACTGGGATCTGGTGCGGGCCATCCCCGGCGCGATTCCCGCCGGGATGGAAGACGGCGTAAGCGTCTTCCAGACGGCCGGCGGCCTTGCCGGCACCTACCTGACGTATAACAACGGCGTGGGCAGCCTGCCAGATGGCCTGATTGCGAGCGCGCAAGGGTTCTTCGTCCGCAATCTGGCCGTGGGAACGTCGCCGGTCTTTCAGTTCACCAACGCGATGCGCGCCACTATCTACGCCAACCCCGCGCACTACCGCGCCGCGCCGGATTCGCGCCCGTTGCTCACGCTCGCCCTCACTAACCTGACCGACGGCATCACCGACGAGACGTTCGTGTACGCCGAAGCCGGGGCAACGCTCGCCTACGAAGGGCACTTCGACGCGGCCAAAGTAAGCCGCAGCCTCGCACAGGCCCCAACCCTCTCGGTCGTAGCCGATGGCCAGGATCTGGCTATCTGCGGCCTGGCGCCGGAGGCCTTGACGCCGGCAGAGGGCGAAGGCCTCGATCTGCCCCTGCGCGTGCTCACCAACGTAGCCGGTGTGCACGAGCTGCGCGCCAGCGCGCTGCGCAACCTGCCCGCCAACCTGCCACTTTGGCTGACCGATGCGCAAACGGGCCGTACCATCGATCTGCGCCAGCCCAACGCGCGTTTGACGTTCGATCAGGCCCCGACCTTTGCGGGCGCCCGGTTCACGCTACGCATCGGTGGTGCCCGGCCGACTCCCACCATCGGGGCCTCAGCGCTGGTAATGGACGTGTACCCGAATCCCGTAGTTATTAATGAGTCGCTGACGGTAGCCCTGCGGGGAATTGCCACTAACGCGACTTCGGTTGAAGCAAAGCTCACCGACGCGCTGGGTCGCACGGTGCGCCACGCGACGATGGCAGTGCGCGGCGGCGCCGCCGCGCACCGCCTGACACTCGCAAGCCTGCCTGCGGGGACGTATGCCTTGCGTTTGGTCGTGCCGGCTACCGGCGAGGCCATCACCCGGATCGTGGTCGTTCAGTAGCCGTACCAACCACGTAGAGGTCAGCACTTCTCCCGACAGTCGTCCGGAATCAGGCTCCGTTCAGCGGGTTTTTCCTAAGGCCCTCTCCGGTATCGCCGGAGAGGGCCTTATTCATTTGGATATCAGCCGGCTAGCGGCTAGCTTGCGCACTCATTGTGGCCAAACCGCCCGGCAGGTGCCGGGCGTCCAAGTCACCTTCTAATTCTTCTTGCTTATGTCCAACCTTTTCAAACGTTGGGGCCCGGCAACGGCCTTGACTATTGCGGCTGCCTTGACCGGCGGGCCCAGTTTGGCGCAGACCGTTGACGGCACCCGCGGTGGTGCGGAAGGCTACGGCACAGCGCTGGCGGTTCAAACCGCCGCGACCGGCTTCGGCAACTCCACCAACGGCGCCATCCTGTACGCCAACGGCGGAGCGGAGCTGGATAACATCCACGCCCAGATAGTGGGCACCGACCTCTTCCTCTTTATAGGGGGAAACCTCCCAGATAACGGCAACACCCTGGACCTATTCATCGACTCCAAGAGTGGCGGGCAGAACCCAATCGCAGGGGGCAACAACGGGCCGGCCGGTCCTTACACCGGCATGACGCTCGATGCGGGCATCATCCCCGACTATGTGCTGGGCTTCACCTTTAATGGGGGCTTCCTCCAGGCGCAATTTTCGATTCTGGGGGCGGCCGGTTCCAACAACATCGGCCAGACCAACACGGGTGGGGTCTCTTTCCCGGTAGACTTTGACCTTACCGCCGGCACCACCCTCGGCGACGTGGCCATCAACAACTCGAACACCGCCGGTGTGGACGGCAGCTCAGCGGCCGGCGGCGGCGCCGTGGCAACGGGCTTCGAGATCCGCATTCCGCTGTCGGCCATCAGCCCCACCGGCAACATCAATATCGCGGCGATCATCAACGGGGGTGGCCGCAACTACATCTCGAACCAGACGCTGGCCGGCCTGCCCTCGGGCACGGGCAACCTGGGCGGCAACAATGCGGGCGGCTTTACCGGCGACGTAGCAGGCGTCAACTTCACGGCTTTTGCTGGCAATCAGTTTGTTACGATTCCGTATACTCCGATGGTGATGCAGCCCGACCTAGGGCTTTCGCCTACGTCGCTGCGCTTCGGGTCGGTGCTGACCACGGCCGGCTCGGCCAACCGCACCTTCTCCATCACCAACACTGGCAACGCGCCGCTGAACGTAACGGCGATCAACACCAGCAACCTGGCGTTCACGGCCGCGCCCCAAACGGTTACGGCGCTCGGCGCCGGCTTGTCGCAGACGATCACCGTCACGTTTGACCCTTCAGTAGCGGGCGCCCAGAGCGCCACGCTGACGGTGGTATCGGACGCGCCGATGGCGACCCCGAACACCGTCAACGTGACGGGTATCGGTACGGCGCCGGGTACGGCCATTATTGATGGCACCCGCGACGCGACTTACCCCGCCGGGCTGGCCGTTCAAGCCAACCCGACCGGCTTCGGCAACTCCACCAACGGCGACGTGTCAGCCGCTGGGGGCTCGGAGCTCGATAACGTCCACGCGCAGATTATCGGCTCCGACCTGTACATCTTCATCGGCGGGAACATCGAAACTTCCGGCAACCGCATCGAGCTGCTCTTCAACTCGAAGCCGGGCGGCCAGAACACGATCCAGGCTGGCAACGCGGTACCCACCGCGGGCCTCGACGGCACGGTGCTGGATGCCACCTTCGGCGGAGCTGATTACGCGCTGTCGCTGCAAGCTTCCAGCCCGACCCAGTTTAACTTCTTCTTCAACGCCCTGCCCGGCACTGGCGGGGGGGTGGCGGGCACGGCCCCTACGGGCGGCGTATCGCAAGCACTGACCTTAGGCGCCGGTTCCGGCGCAGGCGCCGTCGACAACTCTAACACCTTAGGCGTAACTGGCTCTTCGGTGGGGACGCCCGGCAGCGTGGATACCGGCCTGGAGCTACGTATCCCGCTGAGCGCGCTGGGCACCAGCGTGGGCAACGGCCCAATCCTGCTGACGGCCTTCATCGGCAACGGATCGCAGAACTTCTCCTCGAACCAGTTCCTCGCCCCCTTGACCAACGGCACCGGCAATCTGGGATCCACCGTAGACCTGACGGCGCAGGCCGGCAACCAGTTCGTGACCATCGCCAACGGCGTGGCCGCGGCCGACCCCAACGTCACGGTTAACCCGCTGACCTTGAGCTTCGGCAACGCAAGCGTCACGGGAGGTACCGTCCAACGCACTTTCACGGTGAGCAACGACGCCGGCGCCTCGGCGCTGGTGGTGAGCGGAATATCCTCCTCCAACCCAGCCTTCTCGGTATCGCCAACGGCCTTCTCGGTCGCGGGCGGCGCTTCGCAGACCGTGACCGTCACCTTCGACCCCAGCTCGGCTGGCTCGCAGTCGGGGACGCTGGTGGTTAGCACGAACGACCCGAACACGACGCCAGCCGCGACGACGGTAAACGTTAGCGGCACGGGTATCGCGGCCGGGATGGTGGTCGTAGACGGCTCCAAGGACGCGTTGTACGGTGCCGCCAAAGCACTCCAGACGAATACCACCGGTTTTGGTGATAACCAGTCGGAGCTCGACGGGGCCTACGCCGTGGTGCAGGGCAGCGACCTGTATGTCCACCTGACGGGCAACCTGGAAAACAACAACAACAAGCTGTTGCTGTTTTTCGACTCCGATCTGTCCAGCGGCCAGCAGTCATACAACGGCTCTAACCCGCAGCAGCCGGCTCTGAACGGTTCCTTCGCCAACAACTCCAGTAACCTGGGCGGCATGGGCTTCGACCTGAGCTTCACGCCGGAGCGCTTCATTGCCATTGCCCTGAGCGGCTCGGCCGTGGCGGCGGGCTACGTGAACATGAACGGCGCGGGCGGCACCGGCACGCTACTGACGCCGGCCGGCAACACCTCGCTCAAAACCCTGACGTTCCCCGCAGGGCTGGGCTCTGGCGAGATCGCTTACAACAACTCCAACGTCGCCGGGGTATCCGATGTAGCCGTGGGCAACCCCGGCGCCGTCAACACCGGCTTCGAGTTGCGCATCCCGCTCAGCGCGCTGGGTTCGAGCATCACCGCCACCACGCCCCTGCGCGTAATGGCGTTGATCACGAGCGGCGACTACGGTTTCCTCTCGAACCAGTCGCTCGGCGGCTTGCCCCTCACTTATGGCAACCTGGGTGGTCCTGGCGGCTCGAACTTCGCTAACTTCCCCGGTCTACAGTTCTTCACCGCCCGCCGCGGCGACGTGACAGTCTCGACTCCCGGCGCGCTCCTGAGCGGCGAGTTCAACACCATCACAGTGGCCTCCGGTGGCGTCCTGTTCCCGGCCGAAGACGTACTTGACGCGGCCACGGCCGTCGTGGTCGCCAATGGCGGCGCGCTGACGGTTGGGGAGTTTAACTCGCGTAACCTGACGGGCACCGGCACCTTTACGCTTGCCGATGGCGGCTCGCTGCGCATCGGCTCAACCGGCGGCATCACGGCTGCGGGCCCGACGGGCGGCGTGCAGCTCACGGGCGGTCGCTCGTTCTCCGACGACGCCACGTATCGCTACCAGTACAACACGGGCAGCACGGGCAGCACGGGCAACGGCCTGCCTTCCACGGTACGTACGCTGGAAGTGCTGACGGCGAGCACCGGTATGGCCGCCACCACTGTGGCCCTGACCGACGCCGTGAGCGTTCGCCAGGAAGTACACGTCGCACCGAACACGACCCTCAACGCCTCGGCTCAGCCGCTGACGCTGCTCTCGTCGGCAACCGGCACGGCCCTGATCGACAACGAGCAGGGAGCCGGCGGCACCGTTACGGGCTCCTCGAACCGGATGGAGTGCGCCCTGAGCACGTCGTTCACCGGCCGCGGCTACCGCCATTACAGCACCCCCGTGGAAGGAATGACCTTTGGCCAGCTCGCCACCAGCGGCTTCACGCCGCGGGTAAACCCAGCGTACAACTCCGACCCTAACCTGCCGGCGACGTCGTTCCCGAACATCTTCTTCTTTAACGAGGCGCTAACCGCCCTTGACTTCGTAGCGGGCTACCAGTCGCCGAACGCGCTGACGGATGTGATGACCGTGGGTCGCGGCTATTCCATCGCGTTGAACGGCACGCCGAAGCTGCGCTTCACGGGTTCCTTCGTGGAAGGCGCGGAGGTAGAGACCATCACCAATTCCGGTGGGGCGGGCTGGAACCTGCTCGGCAACCCCTTCGCCTCGCCCATCGACTGGGATAACGTGACGATCCCGGCCGGCATGAGCGGTCAGGTATCGGTCCTACGGCCGGTAGCCTCGCCTTCGGGCAATGGCGGCGTGTACCTGACGTACACCAACGGCATGGGCGGCAATACGCTGCCCGGCGGCATCATCCCCGCGATGCAGGGCATCTTCGTGCGGCGTTCGGCGGCGGGTGCCGGCTCGTTCACCTTCTCGGAGGCAGCCCGCGTGACCACCTTCGACCCGACCGTCATTCACTACCGCAACTCCCCCGACTTGCGGCCGATGGCCCGGGTCGCGGTGGAAGGCACCGGGGCGATGGCATCGGTAGCGGATGAGGTGATCGTGTACTTTGAGGCGGGCGCAACGCC
>JBKJUQ010000073.1:0-4138 GCA_046590685.1 Hymenobacteraceae bacterium | reverse complement strand
GCGCTGCACAAGCTGGCCGCCAACCAGCCGGTGCCCACCGAGGTGGATATTTCGGAGGCGTGGCTGCCCGATGCTATCAAGGAGGCGGTGCGGCTGCACCATCCGCTACTGCTGGTGCTGGGCCGGGCCGGCGCCGCCAACCCGCCAGCAGATATCGTGGTCCAAACGGCGATGAATCTGCTGCAGGACGTGCCGTATCCCTTGCTGGTGGTGCCGTCCATTGGCTGGGATGTGTACCCGCCGCGCCGCCTGCTGCTGGCCGTCGATGGCGAACCCTTCCGCCTCTGCCCGCACCAGGATGTGGTGCGCCGGCTGCTGCGGGCCACGCTGGCCTCGTTTCACATCGTACACGTGATCGACGACGACCACGGCGAAGGGCCAGCCGCCGACGTACTGGACACGATTCGCGACAATGATCTGGTGGATACGCTGCCGGAGGGCGATGGGCACGAGGTGTTCCAGCCGACGGTGGTAGGTGGTATTCTGCGCGAGATTGCCCGCAAGGACGCCGATATGCTGGTGGTAATAGCGCGGCGCCACAGCCTGCTGGGCAGTTTGTTTCACGAGAGCATAACGGCCCAACTGCTGCGCGAAAGCCCGATCCCGGTGCTGTTGCTACCCGCCGAGGACTAAGTTGGGCCGCCAAGGTCCCGCCGGACGACACTTGCAGTATTTTCTGGTCCACCCAATCATAGCCTTCTCCACCGTGAAGCCAACTATTCTGGTACTCAGTGATTTGTCGGATACGGCGGAGCAGACAGCGCAGTACGCCGCCGCGTTGGGCGCCCCCCTGCACGCGGGTCTGGTGTTGCTGTACCTGTATCCTGACCCCGTAGTGGACCCTGAGTTAGCGACCATGACGCTCACTCAGGCCATCCGCGATCGGGCGGAAATCACCGCTACCCTGCGGAAATTGGCCCAGCGCTTACCGGCCCCCGTGGAAGTGGAGGTAGCCTCGGGAACCGCATTCGACTCTGTGGAGAAGGCGGTGCACCACTACCACCCGTTATTGCTGGCCGTGGGCCTGAATACGGAAGACACCTGGCTCGATCGCTGGTTGAGCAATCACCTGCTGCCCGTGCTAAGTGCGACCCACAGGCCGCTGTTGCTGGTGCCGGCGAATGCCCCCACCGCCCGCGTGCCCCGTCGGGTGCTGGTGGCTGTCGATGCCGATGCCTTCACGCTCAATGCCGCGACGCGGGCGCTGGCCCCGCTGCTCGGCGCGTGGTCGGCGGCTTACTCGGTCGTGCACGTCACCGCGCGCGACGACTACCACGGGTTGCAAGGCCAGCTAGCGTTGAACCACCTACGGGCCAGTGGGCTCGTGCCTGCCACCGTATCGCTGGAGCTGTATGCCGCACCCTTCCCCGACCCGGCCATCGGGGTGCTGGAAACCCTCGACGATACCCGCGCCGACCTGCTCGTGCTGATCGCTCGCCCCCGGAGCTTTATGGGCCAGCTGTTCCACCGTAGCGTGACCGCCCGGATTCTGCGCCGCTGCCGGGTGCCGGTGCTGCTGCTGCCGGCTGAAGCGACTTAAACGACTGGGAGGATGTTCGTCAGGAGCTGACCCAGCCCACGCCGCGCGTCGCTACTCTCTAACCCTCCTCATTCTATGGATTACCATGTTACATCGGTCGAGGACGTCGCCCAATCGCTGAATACCTCGCCGGCCGGGCTCGACCCCGCCACGGCGCAGCAGCGGCTCATCGAGCACGGCAAAAACCAGATTGAGGACGCCAAAAAGAAAACTATCTGGCAGCTCCTGCTGCATCAGCTGGCCGATGTGATGATTCTGGTACTCCTGGCGGCGGCTCTGGTCTCGGGGCTGGTGGGCGAGCTGAAATCGACGTACGTCATTCTGGCCATTGTCGTCCTCAACGCCGTGGTGGGGTTCATTCAGGAGTACCGGGCCGAAAAGGCGATGGAAGCCCTCCAGAAGATGGCCGCCACGCAGGCCCAGGTGCTGCGCAATGATCAACCCGTTAAAGTGGCCGCGGCCGATCTGGTGCCCGGCGATGTGGCGGTGCTCGAAGCCGGCAACGTCATCCCCGCCGACGTGCGGTTTATCGAGGCGTTCGCGCTGAAAGTAGATGAATCATCGCTGACGGGCGAGTCGGCCAACGTCGAGAAGAAACCCGACGTGCTGCCCGCCGGCGAGTACCCGCTCGGCGACCGGCTGAATATCGGCTACAAAGGCACGTTCGTGACCAACGGCCGGGCCACGGCTTACGTCGTGGCGACCGGGATGAACACCGAGCTGGGGCGGATCGCGAAGCTGATTCAGACCGACGAAACCGCCACGCCCCTCCAGAAGCGACTGGCCACCCTCGGCAAGCGCTTAGCCGCCGTGGCCGTGGGCATCGGCCTGCTTTTTTTCGGGGTGGGCTGGCTCCGCGACGAGCCGCTGCGCGAGCTGTTGCTGGTGTCGATCTCGCTGGCGATCGCGGCGCTGCCCGAAGCCTTGCCTGCCCTGGTTACCGTTTCCCTGGCGCTAGGAGCCAGCCGGTTGGCCAAAAGCAACGCGCTCATTCGAAAGCTGCCCGCCGTGGAAACGCTGGGGTCGGTCACCTACATCTGCACCGACAAAACCGGCACGCTGACGATCAACAAGATGACGGTGGAGGAAACGGACGTTTCGCCCGATTTCGCCCTGCCGGTTCTGGCCAACGCCGACGCGCTGCCGACGGCAATGGCCCTCAACAACGACGTGACTAAAGGCGACGACGGCGCCTGGGTCGGCGACTCCACAGAAGTGGCCCTGGTGCAGTATGCCGCCGACAGCAAATATGAGCGGACGGCGCTCGAAGCCAAATTCCCGCGCATCGCCGAGCTGCCCTTCGACTCCGACCGGATGTGTATGACGACGCTGCACCAAACCGATCAGGGCGTGCTGGTGCTCACCAAAGGCGCAATGAGCGCCCTGCTGGAGCAGCTCGACGCCGATCAGCAAGCCGCCATTCCCGACCTGCGCGCCCGCACCGATGCGATGGCCGGCAAGGGCTACCGGGTGCTGGGCTACGCCGGTAAGCTGCTGCCCGAGCTGCCCCAACCCCTAGACCCGGCGACCGTCGAATCCGGTCTGCGCTTCATGGGCTTTGCCGGGCTGATCGACCCACCCCGCCCCGAAGCCCGCCAGGCCGTGGCCGAGTGCAAAGCCGCCGGCATCGTGTCGGTGATGATCACCGGCGACCACAAGCTGACCGCCCAAGCGATCGCCGAGAGCTTGGGCATCGTGTCGTCGGCCGACGATGTGGTACTCACCGGGCCGGAGCTAACCAAGCTGGATGAGGCCGCCTTCGGCGAGATCGTGGAGAAAGTGCGGGTCTATGCCCGGGTCGACCCCGCTCAGAAGCTGCGCATCATCAGCGCGTTGCAGGCCCGCCACCAGTTCGTGGCGATGACCGGCGACGGCGTGAACGACGCCCCGGCGCTCAAAAACGCCGATATCGGCATCGCGATGGGCATCACTGGAACGGAAGTAGCCAAGGAAGCCTCGCACCTGATTCTGCTTGACGACGACTTTGCCACCATCGTGGAAGCGGTGAAGCACGGGCGCCGGATTTACGACAACCTGCTGAAGTTTGTCCGCTACCTCCTGGCGGGCAGCGCGGGCGAAATCTGGGCGCTCTTTTTAGCACCGCTGTTCGGTTTGCCCGTCCCATTGCTCGCCATTCATATCCTGTGGATCAATCTGATCACCGACGGCCTTCCCGGCCTGGCGTTCGCGTACGAGCCCTCCGAGAAAAACAGTATGCAGCGCCCGCCCATCGACCCCCGAAAAACCATTTTTGCCGACTGGCTGGGCTGGTTTATTCTGTGGGTGGGGTTGCTGGTGGGGGGGCTCACCATCGGGATGCAGGCCTGGGCCATTCGCGCGGAGGTAGCGCACTGGCAAACGATGGCGTTCAGTGTGCTCTGTTTTAGTCAGCTAGGCCTCGCGCTCGCCATTCGCTCCCCGCGCGAGTCGGTGTTCAGCATCGGCCTGCTGGCGAACAAGCCAATGCTGGGGGCCTTGGTACTGACTTTCGGCCTCCAGCTGATGATTATCTACGTTCCCTTCTTCAACAATCTCTTCACGACGGAGCCGCTGACGTGGACGGAATTAGGGCTAACACTGGCCGTTTCGAGCGTCGTC
>JBKJUQ010000451.1:0-5031 GCA_046590685.1 Hymenobacteraceae bacterium | reverse complement strand
GGACGTCCCGCCGTACATAAAGGCCGGCCGGGAACCCCTCTCTTACGCGGGCATCAACTCCATCGGGCTGCGCCGCCGGGGCTACTCGAACGAGAAGATCAACGAGATTCAGCAGGTTTTTCGGTTGATGTACCTGAGCGGCCTGAACACCTCGGCCGCGCTCAATCGCATTGAACTGGAGCTGGCGCCTTCGCCGGAGCGCGACGAAATCCTCCACTTCGCGCGTTCCAGCGGGCGCGGGGTCATCCGCACGCCTCGGGCGAGCGGCAGCGCGGATGACGCCGCCTGAGGTCCTACCGCCGCCGATCAGCCCCGCAGACCCGCTGGCCGCCAGGTTTACGCTTACCGCCCACGGACTTAGTCGCCGGTTTGGACGGCAGTGGGTGTTCCGCAACCTGAGCCACGAATTCCGCGCCGGGGAGCCTACCGCCATTCTGGGCGCAAACGGCGCGGGCAAATCAACGCTATTAGGCGTGCTGGGCGGGTGGGCACTCCCAACCGAAGGTACTGTATCGTATGCCGCTGATGGCCAGAAAGTCGATTCAAATGATTTGTATCGCGACATGGCAGTAGCGGCGCCTTACCTTGATCTACCCGACGAGCTGACGGTGGCGGAGGCAGCCGCATTTCAAGCGCAGCTTAAGCCGTGGCGGGCGGGGGTAGCGGGTTGGGCGGAGGTGGTGGCGCAGGCCAAGCTCGATGGCCCCTTAGCGCACCGGCGGGTGCGGGACCTGTCGAGCGGCATGCGGCAACGTTTGCGGCTGGCTTTTGCCTTACTCACCAACGCCGGCCTGGTGCTACTCGATGAACCAACGGCGAACCTCGATCGCGCGGGCATCGCGTGGTATCACGAATTAATTGCGCATACGTGTACCCCGGAGCGCCTTGTGCTCGTAGCGTCCAATGTGGCAGAGGAGTATTCCTTCTGTACCCAACAGCTGAATCTGGCGAATTTTGCGGCGCCACGGGCCCGTTAGACCACTCCGATTTGCTTCAGTTTGCCCGGCGTTCTTTATTTGTGCTCCCAAGCAGGACCTCTACCCCCCATTCCCTTATCATTTCTAACTGATGAAGCGCCCCAGCCACGACGAGGATGATGACCTCGATCTGCCGAAAGGCCGTAAAGGCCGCCCCACCGACGACGACGAGGACGACGACGATCTCGGCTTTGGCGATAGCGACGACGACGATGACCTGCCCAAGGACGCGTTCGTGGAAGAAGACCTGAGCGATGACGACGATGAGCCCCGCCCGGCCAAGCGCGGCAAAGGCAAAGGCGCCTCCGCGGAGGATAAGTACGCCGACTACCTGATGTACCGCGACACGGGTTCCTCGCACGACGAGGCGCTCGATCTGGCTTCGATGTCCGACGCGGAGTTCAAGTCGCAAAGCGCGGGCTCGCGCGACGTCTTCGAGAGTGATGAGGACGAACCGGCCTTCAGCGCCGATGACGACGAGGACGAAGATGACGGCGATTCCTTTACGCGCGGGGCCAACCGCCGCGGTGGGTCCTTCGACGACGACGATTACTAGGGTGCATCCAACTCTTTCGTAGCCGACTACCAAAGCGCCGGACTTCCGGATCTCAATACAAACGGCCCGATGGAGCATTTTCCGTCGGGCCGTTTGACGTTTGTTCGGTGGGCTGAGGCGCCCCGGCTCTGAGACAGAGCCGGCTACCCGTAGGCTACTTATCCTGCTTCGCGAACACGCGGCGCAGCAGCTCGGAGGTGCGAGCAATGGGGTTTGTGCGAATATTGGCTTCCTCTTGCTCCACCAGCGCAAACAGGCCGTCGACTGCTTTGGTGGTAGCGTAATCGGCTAAATCCGGGTTGACCTTGGTGACCAGCGGAATTTGATTGTACTTCGTCACGAGGTCGCCGTACAGGCGCGTGGCGTTGGTTTGGTTGATGGCGGCCGTCAGGTGCGGCTTGAAGCGGCTGACGAGCTGCGTGGTGGTCGTGCGGCGCAGGTAATTCGTGGCCGCGTTTTTCTCGCCCGTCAGGATTCCCCATACATCGGCAAACGTGAGGCTCTTGATGGCCTGCACGAAGATGGGCTTGGCCTCCTGCGCCGCATTCTCCGCGCCGCGATTAAGGGCGAGGATGAACTTGTCGCACTCGGCGCCCAGACCAATCTGGCGCAGACGCTGCTCCACCTTCTGCGCCTCCGGCGGGAACAACAGCTTGATGAGCGGGTTGCGAAAGTAGCCATCGGCCTGGCTGGCCTGCGCCGCGCCTTTCGAGATGCCTTGCTGAAGCGCTTCCCGCAGGCCGGAGCCCGCTTCAGCCTCCGTCAGTGGTTGCCCCGGGGCGGTGCCGCCGAGGACGGCCCCGACACCCTGCTGAATCTGGGCCGTGGTACAGCTTTGCAAGGAGAGGCCGACGAAAATCGCCGCCGTGGCCAGTAGGTTTGTGCGCATATTCAAAAGTGTTGCGGACTGGAGTCCGCCGTTGAAACGGGAAAACAAAACTGCAGACTGAAGTCCGCCCCACTTTCCTTTCCGAAATCATACCAACCGATGACCATCACGGCCGAACTTTTAACGATTGGCGACGAGCTGCTCTACGGGCAAGTCGTGAATACGAACGCGGCCTGGATGGGCGCCGAGCTGGGAATGCGCGGCGTTCGGGTCATCCAGATCACCTCCGTATCCGATGACCCCGAAGCGATTGTTGACGCCCTCAACGCCGCCCGGCAGCGCGCCAACGCGGTGCTGATAACCGGGGGGCTCGGCCCGACCAAGGATGACCTGACCAAGCACGTGCTCGCGCGCTACTTTCAGTCGGAGCTGGTGCTGCACGAGCCGACGCTGCGTCACGTGGAAGACATCTTCGCCCGCTTCAATCGGCCGATGCTCGACGTGAACCGGGCGCAGGCGCTCGTGCCGGCCGCGTGCGAGGTGGTACCCAACCCCCTCGGCACGGCCCCGGGGATGTGGTTTGAGGACGCAGGCGTCGTATTCGTATCAATGCCGGGGGTGCCCTTCGAGATGAAGCGGATGATGACCGACACGGTGCTCCCGCGCCTGACGGAGCGCTTCCAGCCGCCCGCCCTGCGCCACCGGGTGGTTCAGACGGTGGGCCTCGGCGAGAGCTTCCTCTCCCAGACCATCAGCGCCTGGGAAGACGCGCTGCCCGCTTACCTCAAGCTGGCTTATCTGCCGAATATGGGTCAGCTGCGCCTGCGCCTCACCGGCCTGTTGCCAGACGGGATGACCGCTGAGACGCTCGACCAGGAGATGGCCGAGCGCATCACCGCGCTCTACCCGCTCATCGGGGAGTACATTTTTGCCGAAGGCGAAGTGACGCTGGAAGAGGCCGTCGGCCAGCGGCTGATGGAGAAAAAGCTGACCATCGGCACGGCCGAAAGCTGCACGGGCGGCTTCGTGGCGCATCGGCTGACGAGCATCGCGGGCTCGTCGGCGTACGTGCGCGGCGGCATCGTGGCGTACGATAATGACGTCAAGCAAGCCGTTCTCGGCGTGCGGGCCGAAACCTTAGCCGCCCACGGCGCCGTGAGCGAGGAAACGGTGCGCGAGATGGCCGAAGGCGCCCGGCGCGTGCTTGGCGTTGATGTGGCCCTCGCGACCAGCGGCGTGGCCGGCCCCGGGGGCGGCACCCCGGAGAAACCGGTCGGCACGATCTGCATCGCCGTGGCCGATGCCGCGGGCACCGTCAGTCGGCGCATCAACTTCGACCGCGGCCGGACGATCAACATCGAGTACACGTCCGTGCAGGTGCTGGAGATGGTGCGGCGGCGGGTGCTGGCACCCGAATAGGCGCACTAATCCCGGGGCATCAGCCGAGCGGTGAGCCTAGGCCCAAGCCGCGCGCCACTGCGTGGGCAATGTAGGCCGCATCGCAGTCGGCGCGTAAGTCCAGCAGCGGGTGCTCTTGTCCATCAGCATCGCCATAGAGGATGCTCACGGACAACTCATCGTCGGGGCCGGCGGCGCGCGTGAGCAGACGCACCCGCCGGATGCCTCTCGCGGGCACGAACCGGTTGCCGCGCCACGGGATTGGTCCTTGCCGAATCCGCACCCCCGTCGGCGACACGACCACATTGAGACCTTGATGTGCGAAGTCTCGAATTTCGATATTCACGCGTTAGTTTATTGCTTATCTAGCTTCGCGATTTCGTTTTTCAGTTTAGCTAAGGTGACGACCTGATAGTGGAAAGTAGGGGTTTCGTTGGGTTCCGTGCCCATAACGGTCTGCTTGGTAGCCAGCTGGATCTGGCCGTCGACGTAACGCAAAGCCAACATTGTGACGGGCTCCCCTATCGGCACCGCTTCAAACAAGACATCGCCGTTCTCCTGAGGGTATCCGCGTATAATGGAGCGGCTGTTGCGCATAATCAGCATGATATCAGCGGCGGGCGTCTTGATCCGCAGCTTCGCCACTTGATATTGCTCCATGAGCCGATCACAGTTGATCCAGCCAAACTCCCCAACTTCCATGATGTAAGCCATAGCCATTGCTTGTAGCTGATAGGAGCTCGACTGCCAATTGGATGGAGTGCCTTTATCATAGGTCTGGGTCGTAAATACTTTCATACCCGGCTTGGCTGGACCCGGCCGGGGCAAGACCGCCGTCAGGGTGACGCCGGGGCGAAGCTCTAGCATCCGGCGGCCAGCAAAAGCATAGAGGCGGAGCATACCGCCCGTTTCGAGGATTTGGCCGTTGCTCACGGTACTCACTTCATTGAGCACCATATCGGCAAGCGAGTAATACTCACCAACCCACAGACTGACGGAGTCTTTGACTGTCTTTCCGGTGTGAGAGTCGACAAAAGCAGAATCCGGCACCTTAATGCGCGTTTTTTCCGCGCAAACCAGTGTTGTATCGCGGCCCTTCTCGATAGTGAACCGTTGCAGTACCTTCTCACACTTTGCATACAATGCCCCCAGGTCGGCGTCAAGATCAACGGGATGATAAGGGCGTAGCGTCGGTCCCGACGATGAGCGAGCGCCGGCTCCTGTTTGCGATTTGGCACCGGGAGCATATGAGGTCGACGAACGCTCTTGGC
>JBKJUQ010000489.1:0-3469 GCA_046590685.1 Hymenobacteraceae bacterium | reverse complement strand
GGTGGCCTACCTGGCCGACAAGGAGCTGTACGTGCGTGAAGCCTACGCCGGCTCCAACCCCGACTACCAGCTCAAGCTGCGCATCGTGAACGAGCAAGCCTGGCACAATCTGTTCTGCTACAACATGTTTTTGCGTCCTGAAGATGGCGCCGACACTTCCTGGACGCCCGACTTCAGCATCATCTGCGCCCCCGGCTTTGAGGCCGACCCGGCCGTGGACGGCACCCGCCAGCCCAACTTTGCCATCCTCAACTTCACCAAGAAGATGATTCTCATTGGCGGCACGGGCTACGCTGGCGAGATGAAAAAAGGCATCTTCGGCGTACTGAACTACCTGCTGCCCCACGAAATGAGTACGCTGCCCATGCACTGCTCAGCCAACGTGGGCGAAAGCGGCGACACGGCCATCTTCTTCGGCCTGTCGGGCACCGGCAAAACCACCCTTTCCGCCGACCCCAACCGCGGCCTCATCGGCGACGACGAGCACGGCTGGGCGAGCGATTCGGTCTTCAACTTCGAAGGCGGCTGCTACGCCAAAGCCATCGACCTCACCAAGGAGAAGGAGCCGCAAATCTGGGACGCCATCCGCGCCACCTCCATCGTCGAGAATACGCGCTTTATCCCCGGCACCACCACCGTGGATTACGCCAACAAGAGCGTCACCGAGAACACCCGCGCCGCCTACCCGATCACGTTCATCGACAACGCCGTGACGCCCTCGCGCGGGCCGGTTCCGAAGAACATCTTCTTCCTCACGGCCGACGCGTACGGCGTACTGCCCCCCATCAGCAAGCTCACCAAGAGCCAGGCGATGTACCACTTTATGTCGGGCTACACCGCCAAGGTGGCCGGCACGGAGGTGGGCGTGACCGAGCCGCAGACCACGTTCTCGGCCTGCTTCGGCGCCGTGTTCCTGCCGCTCCACCCGACCAAATACGCCGAGATGCTGGGCCAGAAGATGGACGAAAATCCCGACGTGCACGTCTGGCTCATCAACACCGGCTGGACCGGCGGCGCCTACGGCACCGGCTCGCGGATGAAGCTCAACTACACCCGCGCGATGCTCACCGCCGCCCTCACCGGGGGCCTCGACGGTGTGAAGTATCGTCAGCATCCCGTCTTCGGTGTGTTGATGCCGGCCGCGTGCCCCGGCGTACCGGCCGAAATCCTCGACCCGCGTCACACCTGGTCCGACAAAGACGCCTACGACCGCACCGCCAATGCGCTGGCCGAGAAGTTCGTGAAGAACTTTAAGAAGTACGCCGACTTCGCCAACGACGAAATTCTCGCCGGCGCTCCCAACGTGCAGGCCGAAGCCAGCGCCTAACCCTACACTCCAATCAACCCCGAAAAGGCCCGTCTCCGCAAGGAGGCGGGCCTTTTTCAGTACCTTCGGCCGGATGAGAATTGAATCGCTCCGCGTCAAGAATTTCAAGGTATTCCGCGACGTCCACCTGACGGATATTCCCGCCATGCTGGTAGTGGTGGGCGCCAATGGCACGGGTAAGTCCACGCTATTCGATGTTTTTGCTTTTCTGCGCGATTGCCTGACGTACGACGTGCGCAAGGCGTTGAACATGCGCGGGGGGTTCCGGGAGGTGCTGAGCCGGGAGGCGGAAGAGCAGGTAATTCAACTCGAAATCACGTCCTTGATCAAAATCGGCCAGAAACAGGAGCTGGCAACTTATTTCCTCCAAATTACAGATAGCAAGGAGGGGCCTTGTGCGGAATACGAATCCATCAGCTACGGCAAAGACAGACATGGCCTCCCGCACTACTTCTTAAATTTTGAAGGGGGTGTAGGCGACGCGTTATCCGACGAGGACTTATCAGAATACGGCGCAAACGCTAATACTGATTGGTATCGAATAAATTCATCAGAGTTGGCACTTGGCGGATTAGGCCAGTTCAAGAAATACAAAACGATCAGCGCATTCAGTGAGCTTCTCACCTCCTTCCACCTTTTCAACTTCAACCTCAACACCGCTATCGGCCGCAAGGAGCGCATCGGCGACCCGGAGCAACTCTCCGAATCCGGCGATAACTTGGCGCTCGTCGCGCGGACCCTTTATGAGCAGCACCCCGACGTTTTCGCCAAGATTCTGAAGCGTCTTGCGCGGCACGTGCCGGGGTTGGCCGATGTGGAGCCGCTGGTGATGCAGGATGGCTCGCTGATTCTGCGGTTTCAGGATGGCTCGTTCAAGGCGCCGTTTCTGGACCGGCAGATGTCGGATGGTACCCTGAAGCTGTTCGCGTATCTGGTGCTGCTCTATGACCCGCGCCCGCGCGGCCTGCTGGCCGTGGATGAGCCCGAAAACCATCTTTATCCAAAGCTGATGGCCGAGCTGGCGGAAGAGTTTCGGTACTACGCCATCCGCGGTGGCGGGCAGGTGCTGATTGCCACCCACTCGCCCGATTTCCTCGGCGGGACGGAGGTCGACGAAGTCTGCTGGCTGGTGAAGCGCAACGGGCAGACGGAGATTCGGCGCGCGAAAGACAACCTGCAAGTGGCGGCCTATATGGCCGATGGCGGCCATATGGGGTATTTGTGGCATGAAGGGCTGTTCACCGACGCCGACCCGCAATGAAGGAGTTAGTGATTCTGGTCGAAGAACTTTCAGCAAAAGCGCTGTTCGATAGCTTGCTCCCCCGCTTACAGCTCGACGTGCGGATCAGTGTGCGCGTACAGGTTTTTCGCGGCAAGCAGGACATGGACAAACGCCTCGTGCAGCAGCTACGCGGGTACTACAATCCGGCGGCAGACGCGCGATTTCTGGTCGTGCGCGACCTTGACGGTCATCCCGATTGCCGAAAGCTAAAACGTCAGTTGCTCGACAAATGCCGCGACGCCGGTAAGGAAGCCGTGACCCGGGTCCGTATCGCGTGTACCGAGCTGGAAACGATGTACCTCGCCGATCTGACGGCGGTGGAAAAAGCGCTCGACCTGCGAGGATTGGTCAAGCAGCAAAACACGGCAAAATTCCGCGCTCCCGATTACCTCGGCTCACCGAGTCGGGAGTTGGCAACAATCACCCACGGCGCCTATCAGAAAGTCAACGACTCGCGCGCCATCGGCCAGCACCTCGACCTGAGTAATACCCGTTCCCCCACCTTCCGCAACCTGCTGGCCGGGATTCGGCGGCTGGAAACCGAGCTGCTCGCAGAATCCGCGTAAGTCTGCCGTCACCCCGCACCGCGCACCCTTGTTCAGCCCCCGCCCAAGGGTGTTTTCTACACGCGCAAGGTAATAAACCGGCCGCACGAGGGTGTTTGCTGAAGGAGTGAGGTAGTAAACCGGCCGCGCAAGGGTGTTCTCGCGCCGTGCAAGGGTGTAAACCCGGCGCACGAGGGTGTTTTTCGCGCGTACAAGGTAGTAAACGACGTTTACAAGGGTGTTTGCCGGGCGCGCAAGATTGTAACCGCCCAAAACACCCTCGCGCGCCGCCCGCCCGAGGGTGTTTGCCGGCCA
>JBKJUQ010000135.1:0-3138 GCA_046590685.1 Hymenobacteraceae bacterium | reverse complement strand
CAACAGCGCCGATGCCGCCGTGCTGACCGAGCTGGAGGAGACGATTGCCGCCGAGACGGCCTACCGCAGCCAGGTCGCGCGGCGCGATGAGCGCATCAAGACCTATCAGCAGGGCGTCCGCGTCGACATCGCTCGCGATAAAACCCACCCCAACTACTCCGACGCCATCGGCCGCGACCTCCAGTGGCTTTCGACCGGGGGCACCGTGGCCGATCGCGACGCCCTCAAACCCACGCTCAAAATCAGCCGCACCGCCGACGGCTGGAAGCTCGACTGGTCGAAAAACGGCCAGGACGGTGTGAAAGTCTTCCGTCGCAAAGCCGGCGAAACCGCCTGGACCTACCTCGCCACCGACATGCGCTCGCCCTACATCGACACCGAAACCGGCCTGAGCGGCGAGTACGAGTACTACGTCCACCTCTTGCAGGATGATGAGCTGGTGGGGATGCCGTCGGATATCGTCCCGGTGGTGCACGGCGGGCGGTAAGGGTTGGTAGGATTACAGTGAAACCGCCGCGCTCCGAAGTGGGGCGCGGCGGTTTTCATTTGGGAAGCAGGCAATTATTTACCCGACGCTCGCGTATCTTTCGGTATGACCAATCTGAGGCGCCTGCTAACGCTCATTACCTGTTACTGCTCGTTGTTACTCATGACGGGCTGCGAGAAGGATGGAGGGGCACACCGCTTTTCGGGTCGTTTGGTTGACCGCACGAGTGATACCCCACTACCGAACGTGTGGCTCCGGATTTACGGCGTCCATATCGGCTCACACGATACGAATGGGCCCACTACCTCTGTCCAGACCAATGCTGATGGTCAGTTCGATGTCAGTTTCGCAGAGTGGAGCCCTGCTACTTACTATGCGATTGTAGCGAATGACCCGCGAGAACCAGATTGGCGGCCAGGTATAACCGATCAAGAATGGGATATTGGTGTTAGCAAAATCCCTGAAGATGGTCACTATGACTTTGGTACCGTTCGTTACCTGGAAGCATTCGAACGGTTGACAATAACGCTAGAAAACGTTCCTCCCGCTACGATGGCAGATTCGGTCCAGCTTATTGTGCGGCGGGCTACTAACCCACCCATAACACCCCCTCTTCATTACTGGGCTTACACTAGCTGGCAATTAAAAGAGCCATTCTATGACACTCAGGTACTCACCGGTGACTTGATCCAAGTTCACAACTCATTTAGGGGACAGGGGCCGATCATCAGGGGAGGTGCCGGAACGGTCACGCGTACTTATTGGGCTCCTTGCGGAGTCGAGCTTAACATAGAATTTTGGGCAATAAACCGCCGGCCTGCTGGCACTCCATTTATTAACCAAAGACTAATTGTAGTGCGCGGCAGTCCGGCTACTCTCTCGTTGACGTACTAAATTGAGCTCCTGCTTCGCCAGCCGCGGCAGCGGCTTTCGCGGCCAGCATTCGGCAAGCATCGCGCGAAAGCCTTCGGCTGGCGAAGCAGGAGCTTCGCGCTACGCTTTTGCTCGACGCCCCCGTGCCCCCTCGGTGCGGGGGCGTGGGCGTTTCCGCCTACCTTTGCCCTACCCAATACAACCCCCGTCAAACCCCCGCAGAATTCTATGGCCCGTGTCGAGATGGTGATGCCCAAGATGGGCGAGAGCATTATGGAAGGGACCGTGCTCAAGTGGCTCAAAAAGGTCGGTGACCGGATTGAGGCCGACGAGTCGGTGCTCGAAGTGGCGACCGACAAGGTCGATACCGAAGTGCCGTCCATCCACGCCGGCACGCTGACCGAGATTCTGGCCCAGGAGGGCGACGTGGTAGCCGTGGGCGCCGCGATTGCCGTCATCACGACGGGCGCGGAAGCCGGCACCAGCACGCCCGCCCCGAGCCCCAACGGCTCCGGCGCCCAGGCCCTGGGCTCCGCCAACGCCCGCGTCGAGGCCGCCGTCACGGCCGAGGAAGTGCAGATGGCCGCCGCGATTCCGCACGTCCCGACGGGCGGGCCGGTGAGCAACGGCGGCGGACCCCGCTTCTACTCGCCGCTCGTGCTCAACATCGCCCGGCAGGAAAGCATCGGCATGGGCGAGCTGGAGGCGATGGCCGGCACCGGCCAGGAAGGCCGCGTGACGAAGAAAGACATCCTCGCGTACGTGCAGCAGCGCGCCAACGCACCGGCAGCCCCTGCCGCCCAGCCCGCCGCGACTCCGAGTGCGAACGGTGCTACCCAGCCCGCCGCAGCCCCCGCGCCGGCCGCCCAGCCCACCGCCGCGCCGGCCCCCAAAGCTGCCCCAAGCGTCAGCGGCAACCAGGAGCTCATCGAGATGGACCGCATGCGCAAGATGATAGCGCAGCGGATGGTCGACTCGAAGCGCATCTCGCCGCACGTCACGTCGTTCGTCGAGGCCGACGTCACGGAGCTGGTGAAGTGGCGCGAAGCCAATAAGGACGCTTATAAGAAGCGCCACGGCGAGGCCCTCACCTTCACGCCCTTGCTGCTGCAAGCCGTGGTGAAGGCCATCCAGGACTTCCCGATGATCAACGTCTCCATCGACGGCGACTACATCATCAAGAAGCGCGACATCAACATCGGGATGGCCGTGGCGCTGCCGAGCGGCAACCTGATCGTGCCCGTCATCCACAACGCCGACCAGCTCAACCTCCACGGCCTCACCAAGAAGGTGAATGATCTGGCCAGCCGCGCCCGCCTCGGCAAGCTCACCCCCGCCGATCTGGAAGGCGGCACCTACACGACCTCCAACGTCGGGTCGTTCGGCAACGTGATGGGTACGCCCATCATTATGCAGCCGCAGGTGGCGATTATGGCCCTCGGCGCGATCCGCAAGAAGCCCGCGGTGATCGAGACCCCCCAGGGCGATCTGATCGGCATCCGCCAGTTTATGTTCCTTTCGCACTCCTACGACCACCGCGTCGTCGACGGCGCCCTCGGCGGGATGTTCGTCCGCCGGGTGGGCGATTACCTGGAGCAGTTCGACGTGAACACGGTGATTTAAAAAAGTAGCGCGGGGCGCTGGCCCGCGAGCCGCGAAGCGGCTTTCACGTTAAGCGCACCAAGCTTCGGGTGTTACTCGCTTCGCTCGTCGCGGGCCAGCGCCCCGCGCTACATTTTCGCTCGAATGCGCGCTATCCACGACCACCTCCACCGCCT
>JBKJUQ010000045.1:0-1102 GCA_046590685.1 Hymenobacteraceae bacterium | reverse complement strand
TGAATCTTTCCCGAAGGTGCCGCGCAGGCGGGCGTGCTTCGGGTCGGTGAGCGCCACTGTGGCCAGGAGCGAGTCGCCGGGGGCCGTAGGGTTTTTATCCCAGAACGGTTTCGTGGCGAACGCCGCGCGCAGGCGGTGGCGGGCGGCATCGTAGGCATATTGGCCGCGCAACTCGCGAGTCGGCTCGTACTTGTCAGAAGCGAAGCGTGCCACCGCGCCGTGCCAGCCGGCAAAATAGAGGCGCGTCCAACCCTGCGGATGGGTGCCGCACGAGTCGAGGGGTACCACTTGCCCCGCCCGCGTCAGCGAATCGACCCGCCACACGCCGTCGAGCGGCGAAGGCGGCTGCTGCTGTGATTTCAGGCGGTAGATGAAGCCCGCCGCCACCAGCAGCACCGCCAGCCGCAACACCGTTTTCGGAGCCGCTCCGCCCAACCGCACGGCCGGCAGCGCATCTGTCAGTACAAACAGCGCCGCCCGCAGCTTCGGCCAGTCCAGCCCGATCAGGAAGGCGAGGCCGAGCGTGAAAAGGACCGAGTTAGCGAACGCGCCGGTGGCGATACTGTAAAAAAGATTGATGAAAACGATATTGACCAGCACCGGCAGCAGCAGCAGCGCCCCCAGCAGCGTGGTGCGCCGCCAGAGCAGCAAGGCCGCTCCACCAATCTGAATCACGCCCAAAATAATGGCAAACGGCCGCGAGTACCCAAAGTAATACCACGTCAGCGTGAACCCTGATACCGCCCCCAGCGGCCGGTCGAGCTGATAATTAGCCGTATGAAACTGCGTCTGCAAGAGCTTGGCGAAGCCGTAAGTAGCGATCTCGAACGCCAGCCAGTAGCGGATGACGCCTTGCAATAGCGCGTGCCAGCGGGCGCCGGCGGCGGTAGGGCCGGTGCGGCGCTCCCGTTGGTGCCAGGCGAGGGCGAATCCTACGCCCAGTACCAACGCTAGTATCAGCGGGCCAAACACAATCAAGCTCTCGTAGTCTTCCAAGCCTTTCCACCACGTAGGGGGCACAAACTCTAACCCCATCTCCAGCACATTGGAAGTGGCGAGGGCGGCCAGCGCGGCGGCAGCCAGTTTGCGAACGAGCGACGTA
>JBKJUQ010000499.1:0-2015 GCA_046590685.1 Hymenobacteraceae bacterium | reverse complement strand
GTCAAAAAAACGGAAAGCGAACCCCCGCCGCCAGCAAGGCCGATCAGGGATTCGCTTCCAATTGAGGCGAAATCAGCGCGGAGCTGCCTATCGCAGGCTTACTCCTCCGTCGACGCTACCTTCTCGGCGATGCCTTCGGCTTCGGCCTGCTTGGTATCGTTCTCCTCTTTATCTACTTTGCGCTCCGACATTCCGTCCTCGATCGCCTGGCCCATCGCGCCCACGATGAGGGCAATGGCTTTCGAAGCGTCGTCGTTCGCCGGGATCGGGAAGTCGACAGTCTCTGGGTTCGAGTTCGTGTCGCAGATCGCGAATACCGGCAAGCCGAGTTTCTTCGCTTCCTTCACCGCGATGCTCTCGCGCTTGATGTCCACGATAAACAGCGCCGCTGGCAGCCGGCCAAGGTCGGCAATGCCGCCCAGTACGCGCTCGAGCTTGTCGCGCTCGCGGCTCATCATCAGGCGCTCTTTCTTGGCGAGCGCGGCGTAGGCCGTGTTCTCTTTCACCATCTTGTCGATAGTGGCCATTTTCTTGAGCGACTTGCGCACCGTGGCGAAGTTGGTGAGCATGCCGCCCAACCAACGGTCCGTCACGAACGGCATTTTCAGGCGCCGCGCCTCATCGGCCACGATTTCCTGCGCTTGCTTCTTGGTCGCCACAAACAGCACCTTCCGGCCCGACTTCGCGATGCCGCGAATCGCCGCCTGCGCGCGGTCGAGCTGCGCGAGGGTTTTGTTGAGGTCGATGATGTGGATACCGTTCTTCTCCATGAAGATGAACGGCGCCATTTTCGGATCCCACTTGCGCGTCAAGTGGCCAAAATGGGCCCCTGCGTCGAGCAGATCTTTGTAAGTTATTTCCTGAGCCATCGGGTGGTTACGTCTGGGGAGTGATTGCGAAAAGAAAACAGACGCCTAGCGCTTCGAGAACTGGAACGAACGACGCGCCTTGCGCTTACCGAACTTCTTGCGCTCCACCATCCGCGAGTCGCGGGTCATAAAGCCTTCCTTGCGCAGCGCCGATTTTACTTCGCCGTTTTCCTCAACCAGTGCCTTCGAGATGGCCAGCCGGATCGCCTCGGCCTGCGCCGAAATCCCCCCGCCGTGCACGTTTACGCGCACGTCGTACTTGCCCATCATGTCCAGCGTACCGAACGGCTGATTGACGATATTCTCCAGCAATTCATTGCCGAAGTACGTTTTCATGTCCCGATCATTGATCGTGACGGTACCTTGCCCGGCCTGCATATACACGCGGGCCACCGAGGTTTTTCTCCTCCCAGAGGTGTTCAACATTGAGTGAAACGAAATGAAAAAAAGCAAAGCGGGCCGGCAAACCGGCCCGCTGAAAAAACTTATTTTGGTCAGTTGGTACTTGGTCAGTTAGTCGATTAGTAGCTTACACTAGTTACCAACCGACCAATAGCCAACCGACCAACCGACTAGATGTGCGTCAGGCTGACGGCCTTCGGCTGCTGGGCCGCGTGCGGGTGCTCGGCGCCGTTGTAGACGAAAAGGCTCCGGAACTGCTCGCGGCCGAGGCGCGTGCGGGGCAGCATGCCGCGCACCGCGTGCTCGATCACGCGCGAGGCCGACTTAGCCTTCATCTCGCGCACCGTCTGGTACTTCTGGCCGCCGGGGTAGCCCGAGTGCGTGATGTACGTCTTATCGGTCAGCTTCTTGCCCGTCACGCGCAGATTGTCGGCGTTGATGACGATCACTGAGTCGCCGCAATCGGCGTGGGGCGTGAACGACGGCTTATGCTTGCCGCGCAGAAAATTAGCGATCTGGCTGGCCACGCGGCCGAGCGTGTTGTCGCCCGCGTCAATGACTACCCAGCTGCGCTGGGCGGTTTCGGTGCTGACGTACTGGGTCTTATAACTCAGGTGATCCATTGGGATGGTAAGGCCTCACGGCCTGATTGACAAGCTACTAGCGCCGATTCAAGCCAAAAACGGACTTGGAAACCGGCGAAAACGGGCACAAAGCTACGGTTTTGTTTTGACAAAAACAACG
>JBKJUQ010000068.1:0-17859 GCA_046590685.1 Hymenobacteraceae bacterium | reverse complement strand
CTCCTGCACGGCCTCGCGCCGAATCAGCCACCGTACTTCTTGCCAGACACTCACTCCCGCAAAGGTAGATGTAGCGCGGGGCGAGCTCTACCCCATCCTGCACGCCCCAGCCGAGGTCATACTTGAGGTAGAAGCCCAGCAAGGTGGTGCGGGCGCCGCCGCCGTAGCCAATCAGAAACGGGTTGCGGTAGTTGATGACCGTTGCCGTAAACGGCCCGTTCCGGATGGTCTGCGTGTTGAACGAGTTATCCGTCGTGAACGGGTTGCCGCCCGAGTAAGCCGAACCCGCATCGAAGAAGCCGATGAGCTGGAGATTACGGAAAAAACCTGACCCAATGGGAGCGTTGCCGGCCAGGTACTGAACAATCGGCCAGCGCAGCTCCGTATTCAACAGCACGTGACGCGGCCCGGTGCGGGCGCCGTACGGAAAGCCGCGCATCGGCAGCACGAACTGCTGGTAGAAGAGGTCGGCCGGAATAGCCGAGTACTGCAGATCGTCGGCCCGACGGGCGGTAAAAATCCAGTTATCCACCCCACCGAGAATAAATTGCTTAGGCGAGGCCCCCAGAAATGCCCCCGCCGACACGCGGGTGGCCCACACCAGCCCCCGGTGAATCTTTTGGTAGTGACGAGCATCGAGGTAAAGCTTCCCGAAGCTCTCGGTTGGCTGGCCAAAAGCTCGCAGCTGGAGCATCCCGAACTTCATGCGGGTGCCTTCCATCTGGTTGAGGCCCGTGATAATCGAGTTGTCGTAAACCGCCTCCACCGTCCCGCCAGCGAAGTTGGTGGTAAAGTCGGGCAGGTTGAGCCGGTCGACCACGGTCAGGCGCGTGGCTACCACCGTGGGCGAGAAGCGCACGCTTAGGGAGTGCGTCAGCGGGTAGATAACCGAGCCCGTGAACGCGTGGCGGCTGATGCGCAGCTGATTGGTTTCGGTATTGAACAGGAAGGTCGACTGCAGGTAATTCGCCTTGAGGTCGTAGCGCCGCCCCAGGTAAGCGTACTCGCCATACAGGTGGTTGGTGCGAAAATCGGTCAGCGTGAAGGCGCCCGCCCGCACCCGGTGATTTTCGAGCGCATCGGCCATTCGCACCTCGCCCACCAGGCCGGTACCGAGCAGCGGGTCCGCGTAGAGACTGGTCACGACGTCGGTCGTGCCGAAGCGAATATCGTACGGCACCGGCCCGGCGAGGGTGCTCAGCGGCGGTGGTGGCGGCGAGAAGGAAAGGGGTGTCTTGGCCCGGCGCGCGCGCGGCTTGGGTGGTTCGGCGTCGAACTGGTAGTCGTCCGTATTGATGCCCACCACGGGCGTCTTCCGCCGGGCAGTCGAATCGGGCGTGCTCGGGTTGGCAGGTCGGGCCAGGCGACGCTGGGCCGAATCGGCGGCCGCCGCCACAGCCGGCGCTGGCGCCTTGGGCAAAGCGGCGCGGGTAGCGCGGGCCGCCCGGTCTTCGAGCGTTTCCTGCCGCACTGTTTTAGCCAGCTGCAAGCCTGCCGGCGGCGCATAAGCGGGAAACAGCGCGACGTACTCAAGCCCTTGGTCAGCGAAAACAAACGCCAGGTGATTGGTCAGCGGGCTGAGATCAAAGGTTTTGATGTTCTCGCCGAAGCTCGTGAGTGGTTGCCGCTGACCGGTGGCCAAGTCCAGCTGCCACACGCTGCGCACGCCACTCTCTTCGTTCAGAAATGCAATCCGTCCGGGGCCGAGAGCGCGCGGGCGCGTCTCATTGGCAATCCCGCCGGTCAGGGCGTGAAACCGCGGGGTTTTTCCCTCGGGCAAGCTCACGCGAAACAAATCGAAGTTGTCGACGGCCCGCACGAACGAGCCCCGGTCCTGGCCGAGCGAATCGCCCGCCGGCCGGTTGGAGCTGAAGACCAAGCCGCCATCGGGCAGAAAGACGCCGTGCAGATCGTCGTATAAGTCGTTGGTCAGCGGCTGCGCGGCCCGTTGGCCGGCGCGCAACAGGTAGAGGTCGCTTTGTCCATTCCGCACGGCGCTGAACACGAGCTGCTTGCCATCCGCCGAGTAATTCATATCGAGCACTTGCTCGAAGCCAGCCAATGCGCCGGAGCCTTTCTGGAGCCCGACCGCCAGCTTCAGGCGCGTCAGCAGTCCTTCCTCATCGGCCCGCGCCCCACTCAGCGTTTTCAGGCGTAGCTCCACCTGGCCGCGCCGCACTTCGGCCACGGCCAACTGCGTGGCGCTCCGCCACGCCAGCAACGGCATCCGCACGTCGACCTGCTGATCGGGCGTCTTGTAGCCGCCGCGCAACAACTGCCGTTCCTTGCCGCTGGCTACCTCGCGCACCCGCACCCGGTACGTACCCCGGTCGTTTTCAACGTAAGCGAGCGTTTGGCCGTCGGGCGACAGCACGGGCTCGGTGTACAGCAACCCGTGACGGTTTTTGGCGCGCAAGCGGCGCGCCTCCTCCACCTCCGCAAAGGGAACCGGCGGCTGGTTGCTTTGCTGGTAGTAATACGTAAACCAGTCGCGCATAAACTGGCGCGGTGGCACGTTGAGGCTACTGGCAAACCCGATTTCCTCGTCGCGGGTGATGCGCGTGAGATTGAGGACGTTTTGCAGGCTGGTGTAGCCGTACCGTTCCGCCACGTAGTTCCAGAGACTCTGGCCGGCCAGGCGCGGGTTGCGGGCCAGAATCGTTTCGAGCTTGCGCGGCGACGTGTGGCGCACCTGCGAGCGGATGTAATCATCCATCTCCGTGCTCCAGCCCTCGGCCACGTACGCGGCGGCGCCATCGACGAACCACGGGGGCAGCTGTAACAGGTACGATGAGCGTAGCTGGTCTTTGAGCGAGCCGCCGTACAGCATATCCTGCAACAGCAGGCGCGTGAGCCGGTAGCTCAGATCGCGCCGAAACTGCGGCTGCCGACCATCAAACGCCAGCTCGATTCGGTTTTTTGACAGCGCCGTCTCGCCGCCGGTTTGGTAGTGGGCGTCGTCAAGGCCGATATTGCTCTGGCGCAAATCGACCACGGAGTTGTAGAGCAACAGCGTGGTTTTGGCGTACGGGTAGTAGCCGATCAGCGACGACACCCGCCGCAGCTCCTTCTCGGCAAATTCAGCCGCGTTACGCGCCGCCTCCTGGCCACCCGCGTAGTAGTAGACGTTGAAGTTCGCCGTACCGTAGATCTGCCACTCAAAGCGGCGATACTGAATCCGGTTCGGTCCGAATACTTCCTGCGTAACCTGCGCCGAGGCTCCCGGGGCCAGCCCGAGCACCAGCGCGGCCAGCAATACACCCAGCACCCGCTGCCGCAGAACGATCGAGAAAGGCATTACTACAAATTAAGGAAAAGCAAACGTAGCGCCCCGCTCGCGTTGCGCCTTCAAGCCGGTGAATACAACGCCGCGAAGCGATCTAAGTTCACCTCGGGCCAGAGGGTCGCGCGACCATTGAGCACGTCGAGCAAGTGGCTAGCCAGCCCCGGCGCAAGCCCCACGCCTTTTGATCCCAGGCCATTGAACAGGACCAATCGTGCGTCACGAGGATGAAACCCGAGGAGCGGCCGGCGGTCCCGTACGGCCGGCCGCCGGCCGGCGCGGTGGCCGCTGACGGTCACTGGAGCCGGTGAGAACCGGGCCATACGCCCGAGCAGATCGGCCGCGCCCGTCGCCGTTGGCTGGGGCGATTCGGTGCTCCACTCGTAAGTAGCCCCGAGCCGGTAGACGCCCGGTCGGTTTGGCTGCGGCACCGCGTACGCCCCGCCGTTGAGCACGACATTGGGCGGCAGATCGGCGGCGACTTGAATATCGAGGACTTGCCCGTTGTTCGGCACCAGCGGCAGCCAGTTGAACAGGGGATTATGCTCGGCTGCCGCGCCTTCACAGAAGATCAGGTGCCGAGCCGTCACCCAGGAGCCATCCGCCAATTGGTACCGCACGGGGGCCGGGGCCGCGCGGGCAGTATCCAGCCGGGTCAATGCAAACTCTTCCTCCCGTAGCTCTCCCCGCGTGCGCCGATGAGTCGCAAGGGAGAGGAGAAAAGGCTCCGTTTGCAGAAACCCGCCCCCGCTCAGCACCAGTCCGCCGAAAGGGATTCGCAGGGCGGCGGTGTCAGTTGGGGGCACCGCCGCCGCGATGAAGGGCGTTCCGACTCGCTCCCGGCCAGCGGCAGCATCTTCCGCAGAAGAGAAGAACTTCCAGATCGGTCGCTCGTGCCACCACGGCCCATCATGCAAAGTAGCTTCTACGCCCCGGTAAAAGGAGGCCGCAGCGGGCAGCAAGTCCATCGCGCGCCAGGTGAGCGCGAAACGGCGCCCCGCCAATGGATTCACTAGTCCGGCCGCTACCCGCGAGGCCGAGTTGGGTTGCGGATGATCGAGCACCAGGACGCGCCAACCGGCTTCCGCCAGGGTATGCGCCAACACGGCCCCGGCCAGCCCGTGACCGATCAGGAGCGCATCGAGCGAAATGGCAGCGAGGGGGGAAGACGACACGGGCGCAAACCTACGGGGCGCATCGTGCGCCGGCCTACCTTTGCGCGCATCTTCTCCGATGCGCGTCCACTCGTTCACTTTCAATCCCTTCGCCGAGAACACGTACGTGCTCATCGACGACACCACCCGGCAGTGCGCCGTAGTGGACCCCGGCTGCCACACGCCGGCTGAGCAGGCCGCGCTCCGCGGTTTCTTCGAGCAGGAAGGGCTAACGCCCACGGCCCTGCTGCTCACGCATAGTCACATTGACCATGTACTAGGCCTCGACTTCGTAAGCCGAACGTGGGGGCTTGTCGCGCAGCATCACGCTCTCGATCAGGAAACGCTGCGGGCCGTGCCGCTCTACGCGGGCACCTACGGGTTTCCGGGCTTTCGCCTACCGGATGCCACGTCTCTGTTGCCCGCCGACGGGACGGTAACGTTCGGCGGCGTAACGCTGGAAGTTCGCTTCGTGCCCGGTCACGCACCGGGGCACGTGGTGTTTTACCACGCGCCCACGGCGCAGCTGCTTGGTGGCGACGTGCTATTTCAGGGCTCAGTGGGGCGCACCGATTTGCCGGGGGGCGATTTCGCGACCCTCGAAACCAGCATCCGCGCGCAGCTCTACACGCTGCCCGATGCGGTGACGGTATATCCCGGCCACGGCCCGAGCACGACGATTGGCCACGAAAAACGCACGAACCCCTTCGTCAGAGCCTAAGGCTATGCTTGCCCGTGCGCATACTCTTTCGCTAACCAGTTACTTGCCCGATGCCGTCTTTTCACCTATTTTCCCTTCCTAACCTTATCACCTGCGCCAATCTGCTGACCGGGTGCGTGGGTATCTGGCTGGCCATGCGGGGCGATTCGGTAACGGCTTGTTACCTGGTCGGGCTGGCGGCGGCGTTCGACTTTGCCGACGGTCTGGTGGCGCGGGCGCTAAAAATGTATTCGCCGGTGGGCAAGGAGTTGGACTCGCTGGCTGATATGGTGAGTTTTGGTGTACTACCCGCCGTGTTAATGGCACAGCTCTTGGCCGCTACGCCCACCGCGACTCACGTGCCTTGGCTACCGCTGACGGGGTTTGTGCTGGCCGTATTTGCCGCGTTGCGGCTTGCCAAATTCAACGTCGATACTCGCCAGACCACTTCTTTCATGGGCGTACCAACACCGGCCGCGACGCTGTTCGTGGCGGCGCTCCCGCTGGTGCTGGCTGCCCCCGTCTCGGGTATTGGCAACGGCCTGCTGGCGCCATTCCTGCGGATGGCGCCGGTGTTATTGGCCCTTACGGCACTGCTGTGCTGGCTCATGATATCGGAGATTCCGCTTTTTGCTCTCAAGTTTACGTCGCTCCGCCCCGAACCGTTGAATCTCCTGCGATACGGGTTCGTGCTGGCGGCGGCCGCGCTCGTAGCAATCCTAGGATGGACGGGGATTCCGCTGGCTATTCTGCTGTACATCGGTCTTTCCCTGCTACCAGTCGCTCGGCTTCGCTGACAGACGATAGGCGTCCGGCACGCGTTTTTCCTTCACCACGCAACTCCCAACCCCATGAAATTTGCCGCCGAAATCGACGTACTGCCCCACCCCGAGCTACTCGACCCCCAGGGCAAAGCCGTGCAGCTGGGCCTGGAGCATTTAGGCCTTCAGCAGGTAGCCGATGTCCGCATTGGAAAGCATATCCGCCTGACCGTCGACGCCGCCACGGAAGCCGAAGCGCACACTCAAGTTGAGGCAGCTTGCCGGCAGCTATTAGCCAACCCCATTATGGAAGGTTATTCGTTTCGACTAACACCCGTTGAGGCCGTGTAGGCGCCTACTGCACAAATTTTACCGCTGCCAGGCAATAAATTGCCCTTGAAGTACGTTATAGTCTTCCAACCCTTCGGCTCGAACCGACGCCACCAGCGGCTTGTTGCCCGCACGGCTCGTTAGCTGGGTGATCTGGGGTTAAAGGCAGAGTCGTTTTTTCGTAGTTTATGCGTTTGTCTCTTACTGCATCGCGGGTATTTGGCTGGGTAGCCGGCAGCTTAGCTGTTGGACTACTCCCAGAGCTGGCAGCGGCTCAGGTCGTTCTGAAACAGGCCGCTCCAATCCGGGATAAGGCCGTTGTCGTGCCGGCCGTGCCACGTACCCCGGCAAAGGCTTCGCTCCCTTCCGCCACGCCCCGGCAGTTAGTAACGGCTCCGGCAGCGCTCGGTAAGGCAGCGGTCAGCGTACCGGTAGTAGCGGCTCCGCTTAGTAGCTACGAGTTGCGCTGGGCTGCCCCCCGCCGCACGACCTTGACAGGCGGGAAAGCGCGGTTGATCCCAACATTCGTCGGCGCTACTCACGACGCCACCACGGGCTTACCCACCTACGGCTTCCGGCTGACGGGCCAAGCCCTCGCGTCTGTTTCGTTGCGCGCCCCACGCTATGAGCCCGTCTCGCCCGCCGAAGCGGCCTTGCTTAAGGGGATAGTGCTGGCACCGGAGCCACTCATTCGTTTGCAGATTGGCACGGAGACCCGTCAATCAGTGACGTTAGTTAGCGTGCTACCGCTGCGGCGCAACCCGGGCACGGGTGTTGTGGAACGACTGCTCGGATTCGACATCTCTTCCACCCCAGCCCCTGCCCAGCGTTCTGTTTCGTCGTCGCGCCAGTACGCCACGCACTCAGCACTAAGCGAGGGCCGCTGGATCAAGATAGGCGTAGCGGAAACGGGGATGTACCGCATCGACCGCAATCAGCTGCAAAGCCTGGGGCTTGATCCGGCTTCGCTCGACGCGCGCAATCTCCAGCTTTGGGGCAACGGGGGGCAGATGCTGCCGCAACGCAACAGCGCCCCCCGACCGGATGATCTGATCGAGAATCCGGTGCTGGTGGAAGAAACCGGTGGCTCATTCGGCGCCCTTACGTTCTACGCTCAAGGGCCACACACCTGGAAATATCAGCCCACTACTGGGCGCTATGTTCACGAGCAGAATCTGTACAGCGATACCGCTTACTACTTCCTGACCGTGGGCACTCGCCCGGGTCGCCGCGTACTGGCTGACGCGCCGGCCGCTACGCCTACCGGCGCGGCCATTAACAGCTTCGACGAACACGTTTTCTACGAGCGCGAGCTGATCAGCCTGCTCAAACAAGGACGCGATTGGTACGGCGAAAGCTTTGACTCTTTCACGGCGACCCGCGACTTCGATTTTACGCTTGATGGCATCGAACCGAGCGCTCCCGTGCAGCTGACGGCTAGGGTTGCCGGCGCCGTGGCCGATCCGAATACGGCGACGTTTACGGCTTCGATCAATAGTGTACGTCTGGGCGCCCTTCAGTGTGGGGGCTATGATGCGGGCTGGGCCTATCACGTAGTGTCTACCCCAGCAACGAATACGTGGCCGGCCCCGGCGGGCAGCATCGGGCCTGACGGGCGGGTGCGTGTATCACTGGCATTCAGCACCACGGGGGGCTCCGCGACGGGCAATCTCGACTATCTGGAGTTCAACTACCGCCGCTCCCTACGGCGCTACGGCGCGCAAACGACCTTCCGTAGTGCGCAGGCAGTGGGCGCGGGCACGGTCCGTCAGTACGAAATAGCTGGTTGTGATGCCGCTACGCAGGTTTGGGACGTAACCGACCCGCGCCAGCCCCGCCAGCAAGCCGTTGCGCTGGCCGGCTCTACGGGCTCTTTCGCCGCCGCGGCCGACTCCCTGCGCGAATTCATCGTCTTCAACCCCGCCGAAGCGCGGCCCGAGGTACGCGGCTTTGGCGTCGTGCCGAATCAGGATTTGCACGCGCTGAACGTGGGCGCGGCACCTGCTGATCAGCTCGACCTGGTTATCGTCACGCATCCGCGATTCCTTTCGCAGGCCAACCGCCTCGCCGAGCACCGCCGCCAGCACGACGGGCTCCAGGTGGCCGTCGCCACGACGACGCAGGTCTGGAACGAGTTCAGCTCGGGGCGGCAGGACATTACAGCCATCCGCGACCTGATGCGATTGGTATACGACCGCACCACCGATCCATTGGCGTACCCGATTAACCTGCTGTTATTCGGAGATGCGAGCTACGACTACAAGTCCAACCAGTGGTATGAGCAACGGGCTGGTGCTCCGCGCACACCCACACCGGACAATACCAACTTTGTCCCGGTCTACGAAGCCCGTGAGTCGCTTGACCCTATTACAGGTTTTTCGTCCGAAGACTACTTCACCCTTATGGACGACACCGAGGGGAATTGGAGCGAAACCGATGGCACGATCGTCGAGATGATGGATACGGGTGTAGGCCGCCTACCGGCCCACGACGATGCCAGCGCAGCCGCCATAGTGGACAAGCTACTGCGCTACGACGCTCCCACGAGTTTCGGCCGTTGGCGCAATGTGCTAAGCTACGTAGCGGATGATGCCGACGGCGGCGCTTATTCGGCAGAGGCTGATAAGTACGTCACTACCATCGTCGAGGTCAAAGCGCCGGCTTTCAACGTGAAGAAGCTGTACCTCGATCTGTTTCCGCAGATCAGCGTACCGAGCGGCCAGCGCTCGCCCGCCAACGCACGAGCGGTTGAGCAAGCCGTTGAGCAAGGAACCTTGCTGATGAACTACATCGGCCACGGCGGCGAAACGGGCTGGGCGGCGGAGCATATCCTCGACGTGCCGACTATCAACAACTGGCGCAACGCCGATCGCTTGACCTTTATGATGACGGCGACCTGCGATTTTGGGCGCTACGACGACCCGGCGCGCTCTTCGGGGGGGGAATATGCCCTCTACAACCCGCAAGGGGGCGCGGTGGGGCTTTTCACAACTACCCGGCCCGTATACGCCACTGATAATTCCGCCCTGAACGAGGAGTTTCACGATCAGGTCTTCATCCCCGCCGCTGACGGCAGGCCGCAGCGAATCGGCGAGACCTTACGCCGCACGAAAGCGACCCCGTCGGGAGCCGTCCGAAATAGCCGCAACTTCGCCTTGCTCGGCGATCCTTCCATGCGGCTTGCCTTCCCCGAGCTGCGTGCTACCGTAAAGCAAGTAAGCGCTGATACCCTGCGGGCCCTGAGCGTAGTGCAGGTGACGGGCATTATTGAAGATGGCGCGGGTGCGCCGCTGTCGACTTTCAACGGGCGCATTCAACTCACCTTTTACGACAAGCCAACGACCGTCATGACGCTGGCCGATGAGAGCCCGCTACCGCCGTACCAGCCAATCGTACCAAAGCCGTTTCAGGTACGTGAGAGCGTCCTGTACGATGGCCTCGCCACCGTGACAGCGGGCCGCTGGACGGTCAGTTTTGTGGTGCCGCGCGATATTGGCTACAGTTACGGCCCCGGCAAGATCAGTCTCTACGCCTGGTCGGCTGACCGCGACGCTGCTGGCGCGAATACAGCTATCATAGTCGGCGGATCGAGCCTGAACACGGTCGATGATCGCATCGCGCCGGAGATCAAGCTGTTTATGGATGACCTCTCCTTCCAGAATGGGGGTACCACGGGAACTGACGCAACACTCATCGCGCCGCTCTCCGACGCCAGCGGCATCAACACGGCGGGCACCGGCATTGGGCACGAGATCACGGTGTTGCTCGATGGCAATCGGCAGAACGTGCTCGTGATGAATCCTTACTACACGTCTGATGTCGATTCGTACCAGTCGGGCACCGTTCGGTATCTGTTCAAGGGCCTGACGCCCGGCCCGCATACGCTCACGCTCAAAGCGTGGGATACGTTTAACAACTCCGCGGAACGGACGCTCGAATTTGTGGTAGCTAATAAGGAAGGTCTCACCCTCAGCCACGTCCTCAACTACCCCAATCCGTTCGCGAACCACACTACTTTCCATTTCGACCACAACCGCCAGGGAGATGACCTTGACGTGCAGGTACAGCTGTTCACCGTCACCGGACGCCTGGTGCGGACGCTCCAAACGCGCGCGGCCAGTGCCACCAGCCACCTGGCGGAGCTGGTATGGGATGGGCGCGACGAGTATGGTGATGTGTTGGGACGAGGCGTGTACGTCTACAAAGTCAACGTGCGGTCAACGCGCGACGGCTCCCACGCTTCGAAATACGAAAAGCTTGTTATTCTGAACTGATTTACCCCTCCCGGGGTCCAGCAACAGCGCTCAGCGGTGGCGCTTCCCGTGACCGAGCGGCTATCCACCGTGTACCTTCGTTTCCTGAATTAATGGTGATTTTTCAATCTATGCGTCGATTCTTTCGTGCGGCTCCGGGCCTGCTGGTGATAGGGGTTTTTGCTCCAATGGCGGCGCGGGCCCAGACGGCTACTCCCGTCCGGGTTATCACTACGGCGGTCCCCGTACTTACCATCTCCCCGGATTCGCGGGCGGCTGGCTTGGGCGAGGCCGGCGTTGCTACCTCGCCAGACCCTAACGCTTCGTACTGGAATGCGGCTAAGCTTGGCTTTGTGCAGCATAAGTACGGGTTTTCGACATCGTACACGCCGTGGCTGCGCAATATCACCGATGATATGGGTTTGGCGTACCTGTCGGGCTACCGCCGCCTGACTCCGGGTTCGGCCTTCTCGCTTTCGATGTTGTATTTCAACTTAGGTGAAATCAATTTCCGCGACGAGAGCAATGTCGACAAAGGCACCTTTTCGCCCAAGGAATACGCTATTTCGGCCGCTTATGGCCAGAAGCTCAGTCCGTACTTTGGCTTGGGCATCGCGGCGCGCTTCATCAACTCTAATCTGACGGGCGGCACGAACTTCAACGGCAGCGCCACGCGCCCCGGGCGCTCGGCGGCCGTCGATCTGGGCGCCTACTACACCCGCGACGTCAACTTCGGCGCCAACACGGGCAATATATCTTTCGGGGCAAACGTATCAAACATTGGGGGCAAGATCACCTACACGGTGGCTGACCAGAAAGACTTTCTGCCCACGAACCTGCGCCTGGGAACAGCGATTACCTACGATCTGGACCCCTTCAACAAGATCACGCTTACGGTTGATGCCAATAAGCTGCTCGTGCCGACCCCGGCCGACGCGGCCTCGGCCGGTTCTGCCACGGCGGCGGCGCAGGCCAATCAAGCCTTGCGCAACAAAGGCACCGTGAACGCGATCTTCTCTTCTTTCAATGACGCGCCGGGCGGCGCGAAAGAGGAGTTGAAGGAAATCAACCTCTGCACGGGTGTTGAATACTGGTACAACGAGCTGTTGGCCGTCCGCGGGGGCTATTTCTACGAGAACCCGTCGAAGGGCGACCGCCAGTACCTGAGCATGGGCCTGGGCCTGCGCTATCAGGTATTCGGCGTAGACGCGGCGTATTTACTGCCGAACAAAAAGACCAACCCGCTCTCCAACACGATCCGCATCTCGCTCGTCTTCCGCTTCGATGGGCAGGAGGAAGAGAAAGGCCCGGCGGCGCCAGCCGCAGAGTAGAACGCGGAGCCGGGCTGCTCGGCCCCGCGCGCAAAGTCAACCAGCCAGAGTCGGCAGTCAGTCCGTAAGCGGTGCTGACTGCCGACTTTTGCTTTCTCAACCGTGCCGATCGTGTTTCGCCACGTCCCTTCGCCGTTCTGATGTCCGCTGCCATCCTCAACCGTACTACCGCCCCGGCCTCGCAGCCGGTTCACGCCATCTCGCTTCTCACGCCTGAGGTGCTGCCACTGCCCGGTGGCGGGCGCCTACACGTACTGCGCAACGCCGCCCTGCCGGTTGTCCAAGTGCAGATCGTATTCCCTGCCGGCCAGTGGCAGCAGCCAGCAGTCGGCATCGCGAGCTTAACGGCCCGCACCCTGACTGAAGGCACGCGCCGCCGAACCGCCACTCAGATCGCCGAGCACGTAGCCACGTACGGGGCTTTTCTGGAAAATACGGCCGGCCCCGACCGCGCCAGTGTATCGCTCTACGCGCTGCGCCGTCACTTGTCGGCCCTACTGCCACTCTTAGGTGAGCTTATCTCGGAAGCCACTTACCCTGCCGCCGAAACCGCGGCCGCGATTCAGCGCTTCGTGCAGCAGGTGCGGGTTGAGCGCGAGAAGAACGCTACGCGCGCGTCGGAACGATTTTCGCGCAATCTGTTTGGCGCCACGCACCCGTACGCCTCCGAAATCGACCTCGATGCGGTGGCGGCGATCACGCCCGAGCAGTTGCGCGCGTTCTATGCCAGCCGCTACGCGCTGGGCAAGGCGGAAATTTTTGTCTGCGGCGACGTGCGCGACGAAGATGTCGCCGCCGTGCTGGCATTAGCGACAGGGGAGTCCAGCAGCAAGGCTGATAACTTGGATACGAATGCGCGTACCGTAGTGACCGCCAGCACCCCGCTTCGGGATGAGATTCGCCTGCCGCCGAGCATGCAGTCAGCAGTACGAATGGGTCGCCTATGGCCCGGGCCCGACCACCCCGATACGCACCGCTTGTTCGTGCTGAACAAGATTTTCGGAGGATACTTCGGCTCGCGACTGATGAAGAATATCCGCGAAGACAAAGGCTTTACCTACGGAATTTATTCCAGCGTAACGCACCGCGAGCATGCCTCTTCCTTCGTGGTGGGCGCTGATGTGAATGCAGACTCCACGGAGGCCACTTTCACCGAGATTCACCGCGAGATGGCGCGCCTGCGCGACGAGTTAGTGCCCGATGCGGAGCTCGATACGGTTCGTCAATACGCCGCTGGCAAGTTCGTGAGTGAGACGAGCACCATTTTCGACCAGCTCAGCAAGTACCAGTACCTCGTGTTGCGCGGCCTGCCCGTTGACCATTACGACCAGCTGCTAAGCACGCTGCGAACAGTGACGGCGGCCGACTTGCGCGAGCTCGCCAATGAGTACCTCACGCCATCGGCGATGATTGAGGTAGTGGTCGGCCGGCGCGATTAGGGGCAGTTGCGCTGATTAAGAAATTCCAAAACCAGCCATCCGCGAACGACGCTTCACCTCCCCGGGCGGCTGTTCTTCCATCGCTTATGCGACCAGAGGTAATCGGCCGGCGAGCGGCGAATTTCGGCCTCTAGAAACTGCGCGTACGCCGCCGTGATGGGGTGCAACGCGGGGTCGTCAGTGAGGTGCTTGGGGGGAGCTGGCAGGGGCGTGGCGCCGTCGTAGTGGAGCTGTAGTCGATACCGGTAGTGGCCGCGCCGCACCCGCGTCTGACTCAGGAAGAACACCGGCAACCGAAACGAAGCAGCCAGCTTATCGGGACCAACGAAAAACGGCGTGTCTTGATTTAGGAACCGCGTGTAGAACTGGATTTCACCGCCCGGCGGCGTCTGATCGGCTACCATCGATAAGGCCCGAGGCACCGTACGCTGCCGGATAATATCGCGTCCGACGTCCTGCATCCGAATCAGATGGCCGCCCAAGCGGGTACGCAGGTGCGTCACTAGCGCCTCGCCGAACGCGCTGCCTAAGGGCCGGTATACGCCATCGATGCGGGCGGTAGGCAGCCCGACGGTGGCGCCGGGCAGGATCCACTCCCAGTTCACGAAGTGCGAACCAAGGGCGAGCACGGTCCGCCCTTCGGCCAAATAGGCCAACATAGGTTCCGCGCCCTCAATCTGGACGCGCCGCGCCAGTTCCGCGCGGTCAATGGTGAGGAGCTTGAGAGTTTCGACGAATACGTCGCCTAGATTGTGGTAAAAGTGGCGGGCAATCTGGCTCCGTTCCGCTTCGGTTTTCTCCGGGAACGACTTGCGCAGATTTTCCAGCACCACTGCCCGCCGGTACCCGACAACGCGGCCCAACAGCCACGCGAGCACGTCGGCCATCACATACAGCAGCCCCAAAGGCAAGCTCGAGAGCAGCCACAGCGCCCACCATCCAGGGTGGCGCCGAAGCACAGGTGGTACGACAACGGATTTGACAGCGCGTTCAGACATTACCGCAAAGGTCAACCCAACGCGCGGTACGTGGCCAAGCCCATCACTGCCCCCCAGCGTTTCGGTCGAAGCGCGAACGGCCCGAGAACTTATCCCCTACCACTGACCGCCAATTCGGGTCCGAGGCCTCACTGATGGCATTAGAGTGAATCAGGCGCGGGCTCGGATCGCCGAGATTACGTTGAAAGAAGACAAACGTGCGGTTGGTCTGATTTGACGGCGCCGTCACATTCCTAAGCTTATAGTAATTCCAGATTTGGTAGGGGCGCCCATCAGAATTCGCCACCGCGCGCTGCGGATCGGTGCGCTCGGTGAAAACCTGGTCGGGTGGTCCGTACTGCAAGTACACGCGCCCTTGATCGGTTTCGTAGGCGCGGAAAGTAGTATTGGCAAACTTGCCGTCGACGTACTCAATGCGCCGCTTATACTCCGCCCACCGCGCGGCCGCTTCCGTGGCGCTCTGTTTTTTCCAAAAATGGTAGAGGTACGCGCGCTGCTGGCGCGCCGTACCGCTTCGCGCTAGTGACTGTACGAACTCCGCCTCAACGGTCGTTGTCACGGGGCGCAAGCTCAAGAGGTAATGCGCCAGCCGGGTCGAATCGAGGTCCGCTACGAACGTGCCCCGCAACTCATCGGCAGAGGTGGCGGTAGCCCGCGCCGCGAGTTCATCTGTCGCCCCTGGTACGGGTATGCCAGGATTCGAGCGCTGAAATGGCCGTACGCTATGGGCGATTACTTTATCATCCTTATCGAGCACCTCCACCAGCAGCTCACAATTGCCCGACGGCACGGCCGCTAGATTGAGCTGACCGATCACCGCATTGGTAGCCGCCGCCGATTGCTGCGTGCGGCGCTCACCGACCGTCACGGGGGAGCGGCCATCGAGCAGCCGGACGCGATAACGCAGCAACAGCGGCTTACCCGCTCCCAAGACCGCATCGGCGTGGTAGACCTCGGTGTAGAACTTCAGAGTTTCTACTTCCGCCGGATAGAAGTCCGTTGCGCGGCCTTCCAGCGCAAGGTCACCCTTCGTAAATAGGTCGGGCGTCGTCGTCTTTTGAAACGATTCGAGCAGCTGCACATCCGCCACCTGAACGCCCAGGCGCGCGGGGTAGCCGGTAGCAGTGAGTGGCATTTCTAAACGAACCTCGTCACCACCCAGTCCGCGTACCTGATCCGTACCGACCCACGCGAGCGTGCTGCGGCCAGTGGCGACTCCCAAGCGTTCGTGCAATCGAAAAGGCAACCGCACCGCCGTTGTAGTGTCAGGGAGCGGCGGCGAGCGTAGCACATATTTCTTGGCAGTGCGGATGCCACCCGTAGAGTCGGCTACGGTTACGGTCATCGCTACGCGCGCCTCAAAGCCGGCTGATGTCCGGGCATAACGCACAGAATTGCCGTCTACGGTCACGTAATATTCTACCAGCGTCTGGGCATCGTTCACGCGCAAGCGCGTCACTTCAACGGTAAACAACAGGGGCCGGGCGGCACGAGCGGAACCACCAGCGGTTAGCAGGAGCAGCAGGAAAACAAAGTGCTTCATGGCAACCGGTAATGAAAACGTAAAAGCTACAATGGCGCAAAGAAAATGCCCCCTTCCGGCAAGCGCGAAAGAGGGCATCAACATCATCTAAATCGCAAGCGACTTACGCGGCCATTGGCAGTACCTCTGGGCGGTCGTCGGCGCGACGCATCAGCGGCGTTTCGGCCGCCAGGGTTGGCTCTACAACCGCCCGCAGGCGCTCGGCCGGGAACGATTCGCGCAAATGCGCGGGGAGCGTCGCGATTACCTCGCGATACTTTTGCAGGCCAAGGGCTTGGGCTACGTACGTCTCGTGCACACCATTGAGGTAACGCACGATTGTCAGCAGCGACTCGTGAAAGTGCGTGTAATCGATATCGGCTTCCACGTAGCGCTCAATCTCGCGACTCGTAGCTGAGATACGTAGCCGGCCCAGCAGGTCGAAAATCGTCGTGTAGCCCAGGCGCCAGGTGATTTGCTGCCAGTGCTGCGGCTTCCATTTATCAAGTGGCTGACCAGTGCGGGCGCTGCGCACAGCCGTGTTCGGATTAGCCTGCACCTGCTGACGCACCGCGGTAGCCTTCAAGCGGCGCGTGGTGCGCAGGAACTGACCAATCTGGGCTTGGGCTTCAACGTCTTTGCCTGCCAGATTCAACCCTGGTTTATAAGCAGCAAGCGGTAGCCGCTGAACGGCAAAATCCGGGTAGTGACCAGCGGCATAATACCCTACTGATCGCGGGTACGCGCCGCGCACGACCAACCGCCCCACTTCACGCGCCACCACGGCCGCGTTTCGGCTCTTGACCCCGCGCGTGTGCAAGAACGCCTCAAGCACGCCAAAGATGGCATAGTAGGCTTGCGGGAACGTCCAGTGGAGGGCGTTGCGCAGATAGCTTTCGTCGCCCAGCTCAGCGGTGGCGCGTAGCGCGTATTCCGTGCTCCAGCCAGTATGCAACAGCCGGATAACTTCGGCCTGCTCTTCATCCGTGAGCGTAGCCGTCGGCGCGTCCCGGAAGAAGGGAAGCTGCCGGAGCGGAGTAACGTCATCCGCCTGACCGAGATGGTAAGCGATGGCGTGGAAATAGTTAAGGAAAACCTGGGCCGGAATTGACTTCCGCCAAGTCTCAGGATCAGCTACTGGCTCCGCCTCTGGGGCGACGCCGAACAGCGGGATAATGCGGGCTTCGTGTTCCTGTTTCATACGACAGCATAACCCTTCGGACCAGCACAGAGTGCCTGAATGGCAGGTTTTTACTCACAAAAATGTCATTATAACTTGCTAATTATCAGTAATTTGCAAGTTATTTTTTAGCACCCCTTCAGCGCTCCAAACTAGTGCTAACCGGGGCCGCCACACGTCCCGTAAGGGCCCTAAAAAACGCCCTGACACCAGCAGGCATCAGGGCGCTTTTTATGGCCAAACTTGTTAGCTGACGATCTTACAAATCGTGTACGATGTTCACTGCTTCCTGTAAGTAGACATCCTTCTTCAACCGCTTTGTGAAGTTATCCGCGCGGGCAATCTGGATGGAATCCTTCGTAATGGCAGCACGATCAACCTTCAACTGCCGGATAGTGAGCGCAGGGAGCACTTTCTCGATCTCCTCGTAGCGCTTGTTGTCCGCTTTCGCGATCGCCTGCTCCTTTTGGTAATCGGAAAGCTTAAGTGAGCGCACGGTATTATCAGCTTGCCGTTTCAGGCGCTTCGCAATATCGTCGATGGTGCGGAAGCCGTCGTTCTTAGCAACGCGGGCCTGGCTGGCTGCCTTCAGTTTACTGGCTACTACGGGCTTACTCCAGGGTTGAAAATCTGCCGCCCGAATCTCGTCCCACGCAAGCGGGTAGGCAGTTTCTTTCTCGCCTTGATCAAGATACGCGTACATATCAGGCAAGACCACATCCGGCGTCACTCCCCGCAATTGAGTAGCTCCACCGTTGATGCGGTAAAACTTCTGAGTCGTGAGTTTGAGCGAGCCAAACGGTTTAACCGCGTTGAACTCTGAGCCAAGCGCATCGTCCAGATCGAAAATACGCTGCACCGTACCCTTGCCATAGGTAGTGGAAGACCCCACGATGGCGGCGCGCTTG
>JBKJUQ010000409.1:0-5791 GCA_046590685.1 Hymenobacteraceae bacterium | reverse complement strand
CTATACTTAATTCAGCCGCCCGCTTCTCCTTCTCATCGTTCTGAAAGGCAAGCTCGGTGTTGGCAATACTTAATTCCTGCGCACGTTTCTCCTTCTCATCGTTCTGAAAGGCGAGCTCCACGTTCGCAATACTGAGCTCGGCGGCTCGCTTTTCTTTTTCATCATTCTGGAAAGCCCGCTCCTCGTTCGCAATGCTCAGTTCGTCAGCGCGCTTCTCCTTCTCGTCGTTCTGAAACGCGAGCTCAACATTGGCGATACTTAGTTCGTCCGCCCGTTTCTCCTTCTCATCATTCTGAAAAGCGAGTTCCTCATTAGCGATGTTGAGTTCATCTGCGCGTTTTTCTTTTTCGTCGTTCTGAAAAGCGAGCTCCTCATTAGCAATGCTCAGCTCATCCGCGCGCTTCTCTTTTTCGTCGTTTTGAAACGCAAGCTCCTTGTTGGCGATGCGCAACTCATCGGCCCACTTGCGTTCCGCTAAATTGCGGGTCACAATAACGGCCCCAAGGATTTTGCCTAAATCATCGTGAAAAACTGACCCATTGAACAGCACTTCCGTCAGCTTGCCATTCTGGTGGCCAATTGTCAACTGACAGTCTATTACATTTCCTTTTTGCAGAACCTCCTGGTAAGCGTCTTGCCCCTTCTGTGGCTCCGTGAAATAAGTAAAATAGTCAGTTCCGATCAGTATATCCCGCGCTACGCCCGTAATGTTGACCATCGCCTCATTGGCCTTGATGATCTTGCCCGCTGGGTCAATGATCACCAATGGATCAAGGCTGGCTTCGATTAGGCTACGATAACGCTCCTCGTTCTCTTTCATAAGCTTTCTCTGCTGCGAGCATCAAGAATGTTGATCCACAATTTGCAGCTCATTGGTAACACCGGCAGATCACCTTTAGGTTTAGTTGGCGGACCTACTGGCTCGTTCGGCCAGAACACAAAGTGAAGGTCTGGTCATGGAGTGGGCTGTTCACCTGAAAGGTACCCCTTTTTTGGAAAATGTGGGGCACTACCAGCCATCGGTATTCTCTATCTGCTCCTGCCAAGTGGGCGCTATCGCAAAAACGATCCAACGAAAACCATTTTATACGTAATATTCGAGTGATAAATTCATCCTTTCCAATCATTACAGGCAGTGGTGTGAGCTTTTTCGCCGTTGTAATCCCCTCTGTCTTAATGAAAGGCGCCTACCACGAAGTCTGAATATCGACGAGTTTATTTCGCTTCGCTAAACTTACACCGCGCGCTTCTACGACCAACAACTTCCCATCCCCCGCCTGATACTTTATTGGCCAGACGATCTACCCTCTACCTACCCCCCTTGTCTGGCGCCTATCGTCAAGACGTCCGTCGCCTTCTACGCTGGCAGCCCCATCTCCGCAGAGGCCCTCGTCCGCACGACGCTGGAGCTGTGGGCTACGCCGTGACACCCGCTGTCCGGCAATTCTGCGCCGATGCAGCTACTTTCGTGCTACCAACTACGGTATTGGCGCCGCCGCAAACAGGTAGACTCTGTTTGGGCCGGCAGCAGATCAGATGCCTCATTGGTCACCTAAAAACAACACGTATGTGGGCCCAGCTGGGCTTGAACCAGCGACCAACTGATTATGAGTCAGCTGCTCTGACCGACTGAGCTATGGGCCCGGACGAGCCCAACGGACTCGTTCCAGCCACAAACCTACGGCTGGCCCGGCGGTTTTGGTGGCATTGGACCACACATTTTCTTTTCGCACCCGTTTGTCAGCCGTCCCACTTCCACGCCGCTATCAAAACCTGATTTTCGATCTGGGCGGTGTACTCATCAATCTTGACTATGCGGCGCCGGTCGCCGCATTCGCCGCGCTCAGTGGTAAAGCCGAGCCGCTGGCCTTTACGCAGCAAGCGCAAGCGCCACTTTTCGACGCCCTTGAAACCGGACAGCTCACGGACGCTGACTTCCGGACCGCCCTGCGCCGGATGTATGACCTGCAACCAACGGCAGCCGATGCGGCGCTCGATGCGGCGTGGAATGCTATTCTTCTCGACTTTCCCGCTGAGCGCCTGACGCTTTTACGCGAATTGCGGTCAGCCGGCTACGGATTGTTCCTGCTATCGAATACCAATGCCCTGCACCGCGCTGCGTTCGACGCCATCCTGCACCGCGACTACGGGCTGACCGATGGATTGTTGAGTTTTTTTGACCACGTGTATTACTCGCACGAAGCCGGGAAACGCAAGCCCGACCCGTCTATCTTCCAGCACATTGTCGCGGAGCAACGTCTACACCCTAGCCATACCCTGTTTATCGACGATTCGCCGCAACACGTGATAGCGGCCCGTACCATTGGCTTGGACGCGCTCTGGCTCGAACCGGGTCAGCGGATAACGGACGAATTCCCTTTCTTCGATGCGCTTCGCGGCGAGGCGGCGTAAAGGGCCGCGCCCCGAGCGCGATCCGCGCGATGTGCCCGCGTGGCGCGCCGTAGCGGTGCACGTCGGGTTGCTGGCGCTTACGCTGCTTACCACCACGGTGGCGGGCGCCGAGTGGGTGCACCAGCATTTGTATTTCGTGTCCGGCACGGGCGAATTTCGCTGGCGGGGCTGGCTTACGAGTGCACAGCTACTCGACGGGCTTGGCTTTTCGCTCCCTTTTCTGACGATTCTGACCGTACACGAGTTCGGCCATTTTCTGACCGCCCGGCACTACCAGGTGCGGACTTCGTGGCCGTTTTACCTGCCTTTTTACTTAGGCTTCACCCCCGGAATCGGCACCGTCGGCGCCGTTATCCGCATCCGCGACCGGGTATACTCGCGGCGGGAGTACTTCGACATTGGCGTCGCTGGGCCGCTGGCGGGTTTTGTCGTGCTGGTTGGCGTATTGGTTTGGGGGCTGCTCACCCTGCCGGCCATCCTGCCGGTCGCTCCCCCTCCGGGTCTCCAGATTGGTCATAGCTTGCTGTTAAGCGGCTTAGAACGGCTCTGTGGCGTTCCGAGCGCCGTCCACGCGTCGCTCACGCGCCAGCCGGTCGTGTTAGCCGGGTATATGGGGGCATTTTTTACGGCGCTCAACCTGCTGCCCGTTGGTCAGCTCGATGGCGGGCACGTCGTCTACGGGCTGCTGGGCTATGGTCGGGCGGCCCGGGTCAGTTTAATCGCCTTCGCCGGACTAGTAGGTTACGCGGGCTTAGGGCTCATCGACCCCACCGCCGCGCCGACCACATTGGCGTGGGCAGTGCCGCTTTATATCGCGTATTTGTGGCTCCTGGCGCGCCCCGCCGTACCCAGTCCTAAAATGGCGCTACTCCTTGCCGTCGCAATGTTGCTGACGCAGGTGGGCGTAAAAATGGCTTTCCCAGCCCTGGAAGGCAACCCTGGTTGGCTTCTATTGGCCCTGCTGCTGGCCCGCGGGATTGGCTTGATTCATCCGCCAGCCCCGCACGACGCGCCACTCGACTGGCGCCGGCGCGTGATCGGCTGGTTCGCGCTGGCGCTACTGGTGCTATGCTACGCCCCAAGTCCGTTTGAGTAAGCTGCGACGCGAGCACTGCCAGCTAGCTGTTGCTCTTGCGTCAATCAGTCTTGCCAATCAACTCTGTCGTTAGAACTCATACGCCAGAATTCCACCCACCAGGTTGCGCACGTTGGTATAGCCCTGCTGCTGCAGAAACGCCTTAGCAGTAGCCGAGCGCGCGCCCGAGCGGCAATGGACGATGATTTCGTCGTCCTGATGATCAGCAATCTCGTCGAGCCTGCCGGGCAGCGAGTTGAGCGGAATATTCTGCGTGATGGCGGGCAGGGCTTGCTGCTCGTGCTCCCACGGCTCCCGCACATCCAGGATAAAAGGGCGCTCACCGGCAATCAGCCGGGTTTTAAGCTCGTCAGGCGTGATATCGGCGATCATGGGATTGAGTAGAGGTAATCGGGGTGAGCAGCAAAGAAACGGCGGTAAAGAATCGCCTGTACGGCGCTCCGCACCTAAATTTAGTCAGTAACGAGTACGCGGACGCTCCGCGCGGGCATCGCGCTCGTCGTTAGGCGCAACACATACACGCCCGGCGGAAGCCCGCGTACGTCCAGAGTAGTGGCGCCACGGGGCGCGGACCGCACTAACCGACCAAGGGCGTCATATAGGCTACCGGTCGTTCCCCGCTCCTCGGGCAAGTGTAGCTCGGCGCGACCAGACACGCTCACCGGATTGGGAAAGACCGTGAACCCGCGGGTCGCGACCGTCGCCAATCCCAGCAAGCCATTTTGGTTGAGGTGCGGGCGCACCATCAGCGCCCCGCCCAAAAAGCCGCCGTTGACTGTCACGGCTTGCCAGGCATCGGTACGAGCGCGGGTAAAAAACCGTCCATCGGTGGCGAGTGAATCGCTGATATCGAAGCCGATACTGCTGATAACGGTGTTGGCCGGCTGGGAATACCCCACATAAAATCGCCCCGTCACGGCTACTGGCGGGAAGAAGATGGTCCACCAGCGCCCCGTGCGGCGCAGCACGGAATCAGCGGGCACCAGAAACCCGACGTGCGACAAAGCCGTGAGCGCCGGCTGCCCCGGCCGTTGCGGATCATCGGCCCACACGTCGACAAATAACCGGGTATTGGTTGGCAGATCGCCGGCGAGGTAGAGCTCAACCCCCGCGACCTGGTCGGGCGTATTGAGGTCGAAGCCAACCGCGGATGCTACCGGATCGGTGGTATTGCTGATGGAATACACCAGCTCCGGCGACCCGTCATCGGCGGCGTAGTAGGTGGCGAGCGAGGCCGCGCGCCGAATCGTATCGTTGTAGCGGGTGCGCGGCGTCAGCTCGCCGCTCACCAGCAGCAGCGTAGTGGTGAGCGTTTTTGGGTCAGGCGAGATCAGCGGCGCGGGCAACGCCGCCCGGAACACCGCCCGCACCGGCAGTTGTCGGGTTGCCGCCGGCACAACGCGCGTTTCATCCAGAAACTGGCTTACGCTGAAGCCGCCGCCCACACTTTGGGTAGCTAGGTAGCCCTTGTCAGCCAACGGCGTGGGGTTGGCCGCGGGGTTGGGCTCAAGGTTGTTGATGGTCGTGCGGACCGAATCGGCAAGCTCATCGGTGGGGTTCGCGGCGGCGTTGAATTGCCAGATCGGCATCGCCGTAAAGCGCTTGAGAGGCGAAGCAAGCGGCTCGCTAAAGGCGACATCGGTCACGCTGCCCGGCTGCGGCTGGCGATTGGCATCGAGCAGCACGTAATCCAGACTCCACAAGTCGAGCACGCCGTACCGACTACCGCGGGCCCGAAAACGAAAGCGAAAGTTTCCCGTCAGGTAAAACGACGGCACGGATACGAATACCTGCTCAAACGCGGTCGTGACACCCTGGCCCGCGCGGGTCCACTTATTGAGGTCCCAAACGCCGGAGCCATCGTCGAAGTCGAGCGTGAGCGTGCTCTGCGAGCCCGGCGCGAAATTGTCGCCGCTCGCCCCGCCCGCCTGCCACCAGAAGCTCAGCACGACGTCGGTGCGCCCCGTAAGATCAATCGGCCGCGACGTGAGCGTATCCGTAGCGCCCACGTTTGTGCCGTACGACCGACCATACCCGTTGAGCCCATCGAAGGTGACCACGCCGCGCGTGGGTGGCTGGCGGGCGTACGTTTCGTTGCGAAGCACTCCACCAGTGGTGTCCCAGATCACCGGATCAGGCCGCGGCCCGGAGCGGTCGTCGGCGAAGTCATCGAATACGGGCAGCGCCAGGGCAGCCGGGCGTTGCGCGGCGGGGAGTAGTCGCCGGGCCGGAGTCCGCGGCGCGCGGGCCGGGTCGGCCGTCAGTGGCCGAAGCTGCGGTCGA
>JBKJUQ010000329.1:0-7230 GCA_046590685.1 Hymenobacteraceae bacterium | reverse complement strand
CGACGTGGTGCCCACCTACCGCCGCCTGCTGCCTACCCAGCCTGCCCCGGAGCGCACCCTCGCGCAGCCGCGCTCGTCGTCAGCCCTGATTTTTTACTGGGGCATCGGACGGGCGTTTCCCGAGTTGGCGCTCCACAACATCTTCTTTTCCGACGACTACCGCGCCGAGTTCGCCGCCATCTTCGGCGCCCACCTGCCGCCCGCCGACCCCACGGTTTACATCAACATCACCAGTAAGCAAACCCCCACCGACGCTCCGCCGGGTCACGAAAACTGGTTCGTGATGGTCAATGTCCCCCACGACGCCGGGCAGGACTGGCCGGCCCTCATCCCCCAGGTCCGCGCCGCCGTGCTGCGCCGCCTGTCTGCCGCGCTCGGCGTGCCCGTCGAACCGCTCGTCACCGCCGAGCGCACCTGGGAGCCGCGCCAGATCGAAGCTGAAACGTCGTCGTTCCGTGGTGCCCTCTACGGAGCCTCATCGAACAACCCGCTAGCCGCCTTTTTGCGCCACCCCAACTTCAGTCCGCAGCTGCCGGGGCTGTATTTCTGCGGCGGCTCGGTACATCCCGGTGGCGGGATTCCGCTGTGTCTGCTCTCCGCGCGGCTGGTGGATGAAATGGTGGCCGCTCATCCGCCGGGCTACGATTCGGCGGGTTGAGAACGATCAATTCAGCAAGGGGGGGCACCTTTCTGGCGGGCCAGTGGCTGCCCAGCCTTCCGCGGGCTCTACAATATACCTTCGCAGTCTTCGTCGTCCGGAGTACTGATGGCGGCGCAGCTACCAGTTAATCGTGGGCTATCGCTTTTTCCGCCTCAGGCTGCTTGTGATACAGTTATTTGACTGGGTGCACCAGCCGCGATACGCGGCGCTCTGGCGTCTGCTGACGTGGTTTCTGCTGCTGGCCTTTGGCCTGCGCGTCGCGCTGCTGATTCGCGCCTTGCTGACCGGCAGTAGCCTGGGCCTGGGCAGCGGGTTGGCGGCGCTGGCCCTGGGCACGGGCTACGACCTGGTCACGGGGGGCTACTGGCTCGTAGTGCCCGCACTGCTGGCGCTGGTGCCCGGTGCGCGGCCCCGCCCCGCGGGGCCGCTTCTGCGCACGCTCACCCTTACGGTCTATGCGCTAAGCGTCGCGATCCTCGCGTTCAATGTGGCCGCGGAGTGGCTATTCTGGGATGAGTTTGGGGTGCGCTACAACTTCATCGCCGTCGATTACCTCGTGTATACCAATGAGGTCGTGGGCAATATCCGCGAGTCGTACCCCCTCGAATGGCTTATTCCGTTGGTAATCATCGGCGCGCTGGCGGGCTATTACTGGCTGCGGCCGGGGCTGCGCGTAGCGCTTGGTCCCGACCCTCGCGCGCCCCGCCGCCGCGTGGCCGCCGCGTGGCTGCTCGGGGTGCCGCTGGCGCTGACGGTGGCCGTGAGCGCCGATACCGGCCGGCTGCGGGCCTCGGCCGTCGCCGACGAGCTCGGCCACAACGGCGTCTATCAGCTCTTCGCCGCTTTCCGCAATAACCAGCTCGACTACGACAGCTTTTACCGCGCCGAAAAAGACCCCCGCACCGCCCTGCGTCACCTGCGCCCCTTGCTGGCGCGGACCGGCGACTCCTTCGTTCATCCCACTGACCTCACCGATCTGACCCGCCACGTGGCGCGTTCGGCGGATTCCGCCGCCAGTAGGCCCAATGTCGTCTGGATCACGGTCGAGAGCCTTTCGGCGGAGTTCCTGACGCGCTACGGCGATACGCTCCAACTGACCCCTAACCTCGATACGCTCCTCGATCGCAGCCTGAGCTTCGACGATCTCTACGCCACGGGTACGCGCACCATCCGCGGCCTGGAGGCCCTTACGCTGTGTTTGCCGCCCACCCCCGGTTACTCCATCGTGAAGCGCCCGCACAACGAGGGCCTGTTCAGCACCGGGGCCCTTTTCGACTCGCTCGGGTATATCAGCCGCTTTCTGTACGGCGGGTACGGGTACTTCGACAACATGAATTACTTCTTCTCGCACAACGGCTTTCAGGTCACCGACCGCGCCGATTTCGACAAGCGCGAGATTCAGTTTGCCAACACCTGGGGCGTGTGCGACGAAGATCTGTTCAACAAAGCCCTGCGCGTGGCGACGGCCGACGCGCGCACCGGCCGGCCGTTCTTTCACTTCCTGATGACCACCTCGAACCACCGGCCTTTCACTTATCCCGAGGGACGGATCGATATCGCGTCGCACACCGGGCGCGAGGGCGCCGTGAAGTACACCGATTACGCCATCGGCAAGTTCCTGCGCGACGCCCGGCGCCAACCGTGGTTTGCCAATACAATCTTCGTCGTCGTGGCCGACCATTGCGCCGCGTCGGCCGGCAACACGGAGGTGCCCGTGGAGCGCTACCACATTCCGGGGCTCATCTACGCCCCCGGCCGGGTGGCACCGCGGCGGATCGCGGGCGTGATGTCGCAGATCGACGTCGCCCCGACCCTGCTCGGGCTAGTAGGCGCTGCTTACGACACGAAGTTTTTCGGCCACGATGTGCGCCGCGCCCCTCCCGGTCGCGCTTTTCTGGGTACTTACCAGCAAGTCGCGCTGCTGCGCGACGGTCACCTCACGGTGCTATCGCCGAAGCAGCAGGTCGAGGCTTTCCGCTACAACCCCCGCCGGCCGGGCAATCAGCAGCGCGCAACTCCTCGCCCCGCCGATGTGCGCGACGCCGTAGCGTGGTACCAGGGTGCGGCGTGGGCGTTCACGAAAGGCCGTTTCCGCGGCCCTCGTCACGCGAAAGCCGCCGGAGAGCGGCTATAGCGCGCTTGCGGCAACCGTATATGGGCGTAGGGCGAAGCGTCGGATTCGCTCCCTGACGCTCGGCTGGGCCGGCGAGGACGAAGCCGGCCCTTCACCCGATATCAACTGACCTACCCCGACCACGAAGCCGCTCTAAGCGCCCGTTCCGGCCGGTGCTCCACGCGCATTGTGTGGGAGGCGGGCCGCTGGCGTCGAAAAACCCCCTCGCCGCCTTCCTCCGTCACCCCAACTTCAACCGTCCCCGGTGTCTTCTCTCCGCCCTGCTGGTGGGGAAGATGGTGTAGGGCGAGTCTGCGGCTCGCCAGCCGAAGGCTTTCGCATCGTGCCCGATGAATGCTTGGTGTGACAGCCGCTAGCGCGGCTGGCGAGCCGGAGACTCGCCCTACGTTTTCCCGCCTATGACTGCTACTTTCGGCCTATGATCAAGTCCGTCCGCCTCACCAACTTCTTCTCCTTCCGCGACTGCGAAATCACGCTGGAACCGGACGTAACCGTGCTTGTCGGCATCAACGGCTCGGGTAAGACGAACCTGCTGCGGGCGTTTGAGCTAGTTAAAGCCGGTTTTAGTGGTGAAGCAGTTGAACTGCTGGGATATTGGGGAGGAGCGGGAGGGGTTTCACACAAGGGAAGAGAGCCATTACCATTAGAGAAAGGCTTGTCAGCATGTATGTTCTTCCTCGATGCGGACACCATCAATTGGACAAGCCCAGAAAAAAAAGCAGAATCAGTCATTTACACAGTATTGATAGGTGAAAAATCACCAACGATTAGTATGCTCGGAGATGGACTGGGCGGTGTCCGAGAGGGTGAAACGATTATCTGGCTAAAGGGGGGACAGAAATCTTGGGCTTCTTCTGTGGGGGTAAATGCTAACCTAATGCCGGGAGATGACGCCTATCCGAAAGGAGCGCAGGTCTTCCATCTAGGAGCGATGACAAAGAAGTTTGCTTTGCAGATGATGCAAGACCACGAAGTATTTCCAACACAGGCATCGGCAGCACAAACGTTCAACGACCTCGCCCTCTACTCCGACTTCGACACCCGCCCCCGCTCCCAAATGCGCCAATCTATCCAGGCCACCGGCTTAGATGTGCTCGATGCCGACGGCGCCAATCTCTTCCAAATCCTCAACACTATCCAATTAAAATCGACGGAAGCCGGTGACGCTATTGAAAAGGATTTAAAAGAAGTCAACCCCAATTTCGACCGCCTCCAATTCCAGCCATTAGGCCAGGGTGGCATGCTGACCTACCTGCGGGAAATCGGCCTAAAAACCCCCATCCCCGCCGCGCACGTCTCCGACGGCACCCTCCGCTACCTCTGCCTGCTAGCCATCGCCCACAACCCCGACCGCGGCCGCCTGATCTGCCTCGATGAGCCCGAGCGCGGCTTACACCCCGATATGCTGGCCGGCGTGGCGCGGCTGCTGCTCGACGACGGCCACGCCAAGCCCGACGCCCCGCGCCACACGTCGTACGTGGTGGCGACGCACTCGCCGCAGCTCTTGAACCGCTTCCCGCTGCGCTGCCTGCGCATTTTCGAGAAGGACGAAAACAACCAGACGGTGGTGCGGCAGTTCGGCGACGATGAAATCGCCCGCTTCCGCGAGTGGTACGAAACCTACGACGCCGGCTCGCTCTGGCTAAAAGGTGAGCTGGGCGGCACCCGCTGGTAGGTTATGGCCAAGTACGTTCTCTTCGTGGAAGGCGCCGAAGCCGTGCGCATTGGGCTGGGGCCGCTGCTGAATAAGGCGCTGGGCGCGCGCAATCCCCAAATCATTGCCTGTGACGATCTCCACCGAACCATCAAGCGGTATCTGGATGAGGTAGCTCAGCCGCGCTTCCCGGGCACTACCGCGCTGCTGCTGATCGATCTCGACGGCCCCGCCGTCACCGCGCCCGCCGTGCTGGCCGCGAAAGCTCTGACCGCGCACGCCACCCAAATATTCTGGATGGTGCAGGAAATGGAAGCTTGGTTCCTGTCGCAGCCGGCCGTGATAGATCGCGTCTTCCGAAAGCCCGTCTCGGCGCACCTGCCGAAAACGGTGCCTGCGCTGGTTGCCAAACCCGGCGACAAGCTCGCCAAGGCGACTAAAGCCGCCGGCGCCGAACCGTACCATAAGACCGCCCACCCGCCCGATCTGCTCCCGCGGCTCGACTTACCTACCCTCCGCCGCGATTTCCCCGATGTCGAGCGGCTAGTAGCCGTTCTCAATACCTGACCCCACAAATCTTCCCCACCCCCTGGTGCCCCCCACTCACCCGCCGCGAACAGCCAAAACGCCCGCCTCGGCACAGAGCCGAAGCGGGCGTTTCCTTAACAAGCCGTCAGGTCGAATTCGTAATTATTAATTCGTAATTCACCCTTACTCCACCACCACCTGCCGCGTCAGCGGCGCTCCGACGGCAGTGGTCAGGCGCAGGGTGTAGGTGCCAGCGCGCAAGCCCGCGGTGTTGAGCACCGTCGAGGCCGCTTCCGCCGTCACGCCTACCGTCTGGCGGAGTACGGCGCGGCCGAGCGCATCGTACAGGGCTACTTCCGCGGTAGCGCCCCGGCCAATGCCGAGAGCCGTCACGGTCAGGCCCGTGGTGCGGCTTACCGGGTTAGGGTACACGGTCAGGCTGAGCGTAGAAGCCGCCGCCGAGCCGCGGCCGAAGCGGAGGCTGAAGCGCGTCAGGTCTTCGCCACCCTTGCAGCTGTTGAAACGGATGCTCGCCTGCTGGGTCAGGTCGTAGCTCGTACCCGTGTACTCATCTACCAGCGTCAAGGCGCCCGGCGCGATGCCGCGCAGCTCAGCGGCACTCAGCACGTAGGTACCGCCTACTGGTAGGTTGATGCCGAGCGGCACCGTCGCGGCTTCCACGGCGGCGAGGCTGAGGCTCTGGATAGCCAGCTCCTGCCCACCCGCCAGCGTAAAGATCGAGGCGGCGTCGCCTTCGGCGCGCAGCTTCACGGCGGTAGTGGCGGCATCCTGGAAGTACACGGTGGCAGCGTCGGCATCAGCGGCGGGCTGATCGGCGCGGCGCAGCGTCAGGCGGGCCGTCGGGCGGGCGTCGGGCGCGGCGCGGTAAACCGGGAAGTTGTCGAGCTGGGCCGTATAACGCGCCGATTGCGGCAGCGTAATGCTGACGTTGTTGCTCGTCAGACGCACGAAGAACGCCTGGCCCAGCGCGATAAAGTCGGTGTTGGTCGGCCCGCCATTGACCAGCGGGGTGTACACCACGCCCGTACCGCCGGTGGTGCGGGCCGTGTAGGCGGTGGCCTCCATACCGGCGGGTACCGTCACCAGATCCCAGTCGAGGGCGCTGGGGAAGGGGTTGCCGAGCAGGTGCCAGCCCGTCTTAGGGTTGGTGCCGGTGCGCGTCAGGCCGGAGATCGTCACGTCGCCGTTGTTGAGCGTCCCCACGAAGTCCGGGGTCAGCCCACCAGCCATGTACAAGGAGTAGCCGCGGCCGACCACCAGGGGCGCGTCCGTGGCCTGCGCCGACGAGCCAACCGGCGAGAAGTAGCCCTGAGCGAATGTGCTGCTGTTGCCGGGGAAGCGCGCCTCATTGAAGCCGAACACGTTCGGGTAGGGCTTCACGTTGATGGGGTTAGACGGCGTATTGTAGGCCGAATTCGCCACTGCCGTGAAACCGGCCGTGGTCAGGTCGCCTACCGTTGAGTTGGCTACCGGCGAGCTGAGCAGGCGGTATCCGAGTGCCGGGGTGCCCGGCGCGCTGCTGGTGATGTAACGCTGCACCGTGACAGCACCCACCACTACGCCGACACCTTGGTTGACCACATACGCCGTGCCCGCTGGATTAGAGACGAGCGTAAGCGGCCGGCCATTGGTAGTCAGGTTGCTACCGAGCAGGGCAATGCCGCCCAGCACCTGCGCGCCCATGCCGGCAGCATCCAGGCTAGCGCCTCCCGGATTGGTAAACAGCGTACCAAAGGTGGTGCTGCCGCTGCCGCCGATTACCTGCGCGGTAGGCTTACCCAGGAACGTGGCCCCCGAGCGGTCGGCGGCATAGGTACCGTTGTTCGTCAGGTTGGCGTTGAGGGTAAGCTGCGCCGCTGGTGCCAGCGTCAGCGTGGCGCCAGCGTTGATAAGCGCCAGATTGGCCGCGCCGTTGCCCGTTAGCGTGGGCTGATTGGCCGGCGCGCTCGGAATCACGATGTTGGTCGTGGACGTCGGGACAGTAGCCGGATTCCAGTTGCCAGGGGTGTTCCAATCGGTATCCACTGCCCCGGTCCAGAACGTGGCGTTTGCCAGGCGCAGGGCGATGTCGCGGATGGCGATGCCGCCGCCGATGCGACCCACGAGCGTGGCGGTGCCGGTCGTCAGGTTCACGGTGTAGAGGCTGGTGTTGGCACTGGTGCCGGTATTGGCCACTAGGTAAGCCGTGTTAGTGCCTGCCGCTGCCGAATAAATGTCCAGGTCGACGTTGGG
>JBKJUQ010000290.1:0-6288 GCA_046590685.1 Hymenobacteraceae bacterium | reverse complement strand
CGAACGCTACACCGTGGAGTCTGTACCCGAACCCCGCCACCGGGACTGGTCACGTGGTCCTTACGGCGAACCTCCCGGCGACCGGCACCACTACCGTGACGATCGTTGACGCGCTGGGCCAGCTGGTACGAACCGAAGCGGAAACCGCGCTCGCCGGCGCGTGGCAGCACAATGTGCCCACAACCGGCCTCACACCGGGCGTGTATGCGGTGCGGCTGACGCTGCCGGGCGGCGTCAGCACGAGCCGCCGGCTGGTGGTGCGGTAACCACCCTCATGCGCCGCTTACGGGCCGGGTTGGGGCATTTCCCCTGCTCAGCCAAACACGGCCCGCTTCCACGTCCCCTTCATCCGGTTGTACTTGATGGTCGAGGGCAGCGCTTTCCAGAAATACCGACTCGTCTCGACGGCGAAGCTCGGCTGCATGTAACAGTTAATGGTGCAGCCCTCGCACGCCGGCAGGCGACCTTCGAGGGCGACTAACCGCTTGATTTCCGATTGCTGGTAGAGGCTAAACAGCTCGCCGGCAATCGGAAATTTCTTTTCGCCCAGGTGGTAGCACGGCAGCACCAGCTCATCGTCGGGCGAGATGACGAGCGTCGTGCTCGCCGCGCGGCACACGGGCTTACTGACGTGATTGCCGCCGTCGCGCCGCAGCGCGATGAAGCCTTCGTTGAGGTACACGCCGGGGCGCCGGCCAAAGGCGGAGAGGTAGTCAAGCTGCTCGGCGGTGAGATTTTCCCCCGCCGCTACGTCGTTGTACTGAAAGGCCGGGTTGATAATCAACACCAACCCATTCGGCTGGGTGATGTCGCGCCACACCGCCTCCAGATCGGCGATGTTGTTGGGGAAGACGGTGAAGAGAATGTCGGGGCGCTCACCCAACTCTTTCGCCACGCGAATCGATTCGAGGACGAAATCGAAGCACGCCACGCCGCGGCCGGCATCGTGGGTGGCGCGGTCAGCCGAGTCGAGCGAAAAATGCAGCATATCCACGAGCCCCCGCAATTCGGCGGCGCGCTTGGGATAGAGCATCGCGTTGGTGGTGACGGTGGTAAGCATCCCCTCGGCGCGCGCCGCGCGCAGCAGGTCCGCCAGTTCGCGGTGGAGCAGGGGCTCGCCGCCAGTGAAATCGACTACCCGCACGCCCAAGCGCCGCGCGTCGCGCAGGTTGCGGCGGGCCGCTTCGAGCGTAACGTACGGCGAGGGTTTCTCCCAGATGTCGCAGAACGAGCACTTCGCGTTGCAGCGAAACGTGACGTAGTAATTGAGCAGGACGGGGTGGTGAACGAGACGCATCTGATCGGGAAGGTACTGCCGCGCCGTGGAGTCGGGCGCCCTACCTGGCACCCGATGACCTCTCGGCACTTTCTGGGCTCCGCAGGCTACTTCGACCCCGCCTACGGCAATTCAGCCGCGCTGGTGCGCCACGAAAGCCAGACGCTGCTCCTCGACTGCGGTTTTACCGGCCACCCGGAGGCAGGCCGCCGGACAACCAGAATCAGCTCGCCTTCAGGCTATTATCCATGATGCTACCGGCTTAGGGAGCCGCCGAACTATTCGGCCCGTAGCGGCGCCAATCGCTGCTGACCGTAGTCACAGAACGCGTTTAAAGGACAAGCCAAGCAGTTCGGGCTGGTAAAAAAGCAGATCCGCTGACCGTGCCAGAGGTTATGAATGTGGTAATTGAAGAGGACCGCAGGGTCGGGAGGCAGCAAGTCCAGAAAGATCTCATGGGCTTGGTCGTGGGTGGTTTTCGGCCCAATGATTCCTACCCGTTGCGCTACCCGGTGCACGTGCGTATCGACGGGCATCACGGGCTTCTTAAAGTTAAAAAGCAGGAGCAGCGATGCCGTTTTCAGGCCCACCCCGGGCAGACCGGTCAGCCAGCGCATCGCGGCGTCAGTAGGCATCTCCGCCAAGAAATCGAGCGAATACGCGCCGCCCGTCTGTGTCCGAATCCGGCGCAGCGCCTCCTGGATGCGCGGCGCCTGCACGCCGGGCCAGCGCGTGGTGCGAATCTCGTGCGTGAGCGCGTCGACTGGCGCGGCTTCTACGCCCGGCCAGTCGCCGAAGGCGATCAGCATTCGCTCATACGCCAGCTCTTCATCCCGGTGCGTCGTGCGGTGGCTGAGCATGGTGGAGATCAGCTCGCGCATCGGCTCGCGGCGCGGCGAATCGAGCGAGACAGGCCCATAGAACGCAGTCAACTCTTCGTGGACGCGCCACGTCTTTTCGGCCAAGGTCATAAAACGAGAAACGGTCAGCCACTTACGCGGCTGACCATTTCTCGTTTGGTTGGCTGGCAGTTGGCAGGTTGGCCGTTAGTACTAACCGACCAATAGCCAACCGACTACCCTACAGCTTGCCGGCTTCCGCCGCTTTTTTCATCTTCTCGTTGGCGAAGATGGCCACCTCCACGCGGCGGTTGGCTTGTTTGCCTTCCACCGTAGTGTTGTCAGCGATGGGCTCCAGATCGCCCTTGCCGGCCGACCGCATCCGGGCTGCCTCAACTCCCTGACCGCTCAGGTACGTTACAACCGATTGAGCCCGCTGCTCGGAGAGCGTCATGTTTTTCGCGGCGACGCCCGATGCATCGGCGTGCCCCGTAACCAGCACGTCGGTGTCAGGATACTTCTTCAGCACGGTGGCCAGCTTATTAATCTCGCTCGTTGCGCCGGACGTCAGGTCGAACTTGCTCGACTCGAAGAGGATACCGGCGGGCATCGTCAGCATAATGCCTTCGCCCACGCGCTCCACTTTTACGCCTTCCATGTCGCGCTGCAGCTCAGCGGCCTGCTGGTCCATCTTGCGGCCAATGACCGCGCCCGTGGTACCGCCCACGGCTGCTCCACCAATGGCACCAATGGCGGCGCCCTGCTTGCCGCCAATCAGGCCGCCAACTACGCCGCCGACCACCGCGCCGGCCCCAGCGCCGAGCAAACCACCTTTCGCCGTTTTGCTCATACCGGTTTTCCGCTGGCCAGTGCCGTTCTGGCCCATTTTATCGTCTTGAGCGCTGCCGCTGCCGGAAGCATTCTTCGAGCCAGCGCACGATGAGAAAAGCATCGAGCCAGCCATGGCCACCACGAGGGTAGATTTTACAAACTTCAACATTGGGTAGGGGGGTTGGGGTTAAAAATGCAGGAGATAGAAACACCCGCCGTTCGGCCTTCAACGGGCTCGCGGGACGAATGTTAGCGTACGGCGGCTTTCCAAAGAGCATGCCAGTGCCTAAAGGGGCCGGCAAAGCCGCACGGCCTCCCAAAATACCCCGTTAGTCTTCCGGGCGCAGAGGCAGGCGGTAGCCTATCAATTCTAGGCACCACGCCACCAGATGCTCGTCTATGCGAGCGTCGACCGGCAGGAGAGCGGCGAGTCGCACCCAACGCCCGATGAAAATCAGGCGCGGGCCGTTTCGGCCGATGCCTCGGCCGGAATGGTGGTCTGCGCGGTGCGCAGGAGCCGCAGCAGCTCGGTGAGCTGCGTTTTGAGCTGCTTACGGTCGACAATAAAATCGAGGAAGCCGTGATCGAGCACAAATTCGGCACTTTGGAAGCCTTCGGGCAGGTCCTTGCCGATGGTTTCGCGGATAACGCGGGGGCCGGCAAAGCCGATGAGCGCGCCGGGCTCGGCAATATTAAAATCGCCCAGCATCGCGAACGACGCCGTAACGCCCCCGGTAGTAGGGTCGGTCAGCAGGGAGATATACGGCACTTTCGCTTCGGCAAGCTGGGCGAGCCGAGCCGACGTTTTCGCCATCTGCATCAGCGAAAAGCCCGCTTCCATCATCCGCGCACCACCGGACTTCGAAATCACCAGCAACGCCCACCGCTCGCGCCGGGCAAGCTCGATAGCACGGGCGATTTTTTCGCCCACCACCGAGCCCATAGAGCCGCCCACGAACCGAAAGTCCATGCACGCGATCACGAGCGGCTGGCCGTCGCTGAGGCCGTGCGCGGTGCGGACGGCGTCTTTGAGACCCGTCGATTTCTGGGTAGCGGCGATGCGCCCGGGATACGGCTTGGTATCCACGAACTGCAACGGATCGCCCGACGACAGCTCCGCGTCAAGCTCCGTAAACTCGCCTCCGTCGAACAGCAGCTCGAAATACTCGGCAGAGCCGATGCGTTCGTGGTAGTTGCACTTGGGGCACGTGTAGCGCAGGCGCTCGTGCTCGACGGTCGTCGTCACCGCCTTGCACTCCGGGCACTTATACCAGATGCCGTCGGGGGTTTCTTTTTTCTGATCGGTGGGCGTCGAAATGCCTTTTTCGACTCGTTTAAACCACGACATAGGCAGACTATATTCAGCGGCGGCGCGGGGCCGGCAGCGGGACGGAAGGATGAGCGCCGGCCAGGGGAAGAGCCGCGGCGGCGGGACGACAAATATACCGCCGGGGGTTGGGCGGAACCCGGCAACCCCTAAAGTGGCGCGGCGCGACGCCTTAAGCCCTACTTTCGCGGAGCGGTGCCCGACGCCGGGCTCCCCCAGAAACCTTTTCACTAGTTTCAGTTGATGATGAACGCGTTGTTGTTCCTAGCCCGCCCCTGGCTGCGGGTGGCGCCGGTAGTGGTAGGGCTTGCCTTGTCGTTGGGCGGCTGCGTGACAGCCAAGCGGTACGACGACCTCAAGGCCCAAGCCGCGCAAGATGCGGCGACCCGCGCGGAAGCCGAACGATTGGCGGCTCAGACCACCACCACCCTCAGCAGTCTTCAGGAAACGCAGACGGAGCTGCGCAAGCGCGTCAACCGCCTCGCCGGCGATTCGCTCCGCAACGATTTGCAACTCACCAAAGAGCGCGCGGCGAATGCCGAGCTTACGGGGGCCTACGAAAAATTAATGAAGGCCAATGACCGGATGCTCGCCAACTCAGCCACCGATCTTGACCGCTCCAACCGCGACCTGTTGCGGCGGGAAGCCGACCTGCGCGCCGCCGAGAGTCGCAATAGCGTCCTCACCACCAACCTGCGCGTCCGCGAAGATTCCGTCGCCCGCATAAGCGCCCGCCTGCAAGGGCGCGAAGCCAAAGTCAAAAGCCTGGAGCAGACGCTGGCCGACAAGGACAAAGCCGTGGCCGACCTTCGCCAGCGCGTCGCCGCCGCCCTGACGGGCTTCACTGGTCAGGATTTGAGCGTCCAGATCAAGAATGGCAAAGTGTACGTCTCGCTTTCCGAGCAGCTGCTGTTCAAATCGGGCTCGACCAAAGTCGACCCTAAGGGCCAGGAGGCGCTCAAGAAGCTCGCCGGCGCTCTCGCCTCGCAGGCCGACGTCAACGTGCTCATCGAGGGCCATACCGACGACGTGCCGCTACGCACCGCCGCGGGGGCCGTGCCCGCCGACAACTGGGATCTGAGCGTGCTGCGCGCCACCCAGATTACGCGCCTGCTCACGGCCAACGGTGTAGCACCTACGCGCGTGACCGCCGCCGGCCGCTCGCAGTACGTCCCGATCGATCCGGCGGCGTCCGCCGAGGCGCGCCAGAAAAACCGGCGCACTGAAATCATTCTTACCCCGAAGCTCGACGAGCTGCTCCAGCTGCTGAAGTGAGGTCCGATTGCGTGATTTTCGATCGCTGGAATTGATAGTCCATACATGATCGAAAATCACGCAATCGAAACCGCTACTTCCCCAGCGCCTGCGCGAGGTCTTCGATCAGGTCATCGGCGTCTTCCACGCCCACGCTCAGACGAATGAGCGCGTCGGAGAGGCCCGCTTTCCGGCGCTCCTCCGCGGGAATGGAGGCGTGGGTCATCGTGGCGGGGTGACCGCTCAGACTTTCCACGCCACCGAGGCTCTCGGCGAGCGAGAAGAGCTTGAATTTTTCGAGCGCGGCAATGGCGTCTTCCTTACGGTCGCCTTTGATGACGAACGAGATCATTCCGCCGAAGTCGCTCATCTGGCTGGCCGCGACGGCGTGGTTGGGGTGCTGCGCAAAGCCGGGCCAGTAGACTTTCTCGACTTTCGGGTGCTGCTGTAGATACTCCGCGATACGACGGCCGTTTTCACAGTGCCGCTGCATCCGGAGGTGGAGAGTTTTGAGGCCCCGCAGTACCAGAAAGCAATCCTGCGGACCGGGTGTCCCGCCGCAGGCGTTCTGCAGAAAGCGCAGGCGCTCGTGCAGGGCATCGTCCTTCACTACCAGCGCGCCCATCACCGTATCGGAGTGGCCGGCCATATACTTCGTCAGCGAGTACATCACCATATCGGCCCCCAGGTCGAGCGGCGTTTGCAGGTAGGGCGTGCTGAAAGTATTGTCGACGACCAGTAGCGCGCCGGCCGCCTTCGCC
>JBKJUQ010000266.1:0-3383 GCA_046590685.1 Hymenobacteraceae bacterium | reverse complement strand
CCACACCAGCCAAAAAATCGAAAGTGGAGGGTCCCGCTAAGGGGCCTGAGGCGCTACTGAAGCGCCCAGCAGCCGGGCAAACGCCGGCACGGCACGAGTCAAGGCCCGCACCGGCATCGTGGCGGGTAAGCCCAGCGTCCGCGTCCTGGCCTTCAGCCACGTGCCCAGCGGGTCGCGATCGGGCCTTTCGGCCGGTAGCCACGCTGCGGCCGGCCCCGCCACCGTGAGGGCATCGGAATGGACGGTTTCGAGCGAAACCCGCTCGCGTATGACCACGCGGTGCGTCCCGGCAGCCACCACGGGCTGGCGCGATGACGCCGGCGACGAGTCGGCATTGGCCACTACCCGCACCACCGCCACGTGGCGATGGTTGAGCGCCACGGCGCACACCGCCGCGAAGGCAAGGGTGAGCAGGCGAAAGCAATGGGCTAAGTGGGCGCGCATATCGGGCCGCAAAGGTACTGCGCTCCCTACCGCAATCAGCAGCGCGTTCTTAATCAAAGACTGTGTGCCTTCTGTAGGTGCGGGTAGCAGTCGGTAGGGTGGGGGCGGTGGCGGGCGTCGAGGGTGAGTTGCATCAGGTGGAGATGCGTTGGGGAGCGCGGCTGGGACGCATTCCGCCCAGTCCGCCCAACCGTCGCCAATACATCCCCCGGTTGGATAAGCATGCCCAACTCTACCCGCACCGTCGCGTTGTGCGCGTAGTAAAACAGCGAATGGGTGGCCGGCGCGTACACCCATACGTAGTTGCCGCCGCGCAGCGGGCTACCGGTAGCCCAGCTCGTGCTCAACGCCACTACCACGCCGCCTGTCAGGGAGCGTACCTCCACCGGTTGGCCCGTCCGGTCGTCGCGGCCATCCTGGTTACGGTCGCGGATGAAAATGTCGTGCGCCGGATGGCCGCCGTGGCGATTCCCCGCGAAGTAGTCGTAGCCCGCCGACTGATAGCCATTTCCCCTGACTCCGCCAATCGCCGCTACGGTATAGCCAGCTACCGGGAACACCGCACTACCGGCCGCGAGCGCTGGCCCCCCGCGGGCCGCATAATACGCCTCGACGCGCGGCAGCAGCTTGGCCAGCTGCCGCTGCGCATCCGCGCGGCCGATGGTCTGATCGCGGATGCGGTCGTTGAGTTGGTTGAAGGCGACGCACACCATCCGGTCCGGTGCGGACTGGGTAGCGGGTTGGCTGGCGGCTCCGAGTAGTAGTGCGGTACTCGCCAGCGTTCCGCTGCGCCGTAACATCGAGGCCAGCGGGCAGGTTAGGCGGGTTCTCAATCGATAAAGCGCCGCAGCTCGGTTTTCTCAAAGGTCCACTGCGGCGTGATCAGCTGGGTGGCGGTGGTCAGGTTATACCACGGCGAGAGGGCGGCGTCGGTGCGGTTGACCAGGACGTGAATGCTCTGGGCGGGCATATAGCTTTGGCAAATCAGGAAGGCTCGCTGCCGGGTCTGGCGGTTTTGAGCGACGTCGAGCACGAGTACCGCGTGGCCAGGACTGCCGCCGCGGATGAACACGTCGCCGGGACGAACCGAATCGGGCGAGGCCACGGCGCGGAGCTCCCGGCTCAACGACTGCGTGCCGGCGTAGGTAAATACTGCGTTCAGGTACGCGCGGAACGTGCGATATGAGTAATCCGCCCGGGCGGTCTTGTACCACGTCACCACCTCGCCTTGTACCTTGATGCGATAGCCGGCCGCCCACTTCGAGTAATCGGCGCGAAAGCCACTCGTGAAGTTGAAGTGAATCGCGCGGTAGCGTTTCTGCTTGTAGAGGTACTCAGCCCGCAGCCGGATGACCGCGTCGGCGCACTGTTGGAGGTCGCGGGAGCCGACGTCAAAATCCAGCACCGAGGCGCTCAAGTTAGGCTCCGGGTTCAGATCACCGTTGTAGTAGTACACGGGAGTCTCCCACGGCTTGAGCGGGCAGTTGGCGAGGTAGGCCGCGAAGGAGCCGGGCGCGTGCGGAAGGCGCTGAAAACCCGGCGGCGGGGAGAAGCGCGCCGCCAGGGTCTTAGCCGTTGTGTTCACCCGCGGCGGCGGCACGCCGGGAGTTAGACCAAGCAGTAGCCAGCCGATGCATAAACTAAAGGCTGTCATAGCGGAGCTTCGTTAGGCGCGCTCGCCGCGGGCAACTGCCTTCAGATATCCAATGAGCACGTTCAGTCCCCGCTCGAAGTGCAGGTTGTTGGGGATGATGAGGTCGGCTTCGTGTTGGTAGGGCTTGATGTAGCGGTCGAAGGAGGGCGCTACGTGGTGGAGGTAGCGGTACATCACGTCGTCGAGGTCGTAGCCGCGCTCCACGTTGTCGCGCCGGATGCGCCGGTGCAGCTTGACGTGCTCCTGGGCTTCCACGAATACTTTCAAATCGAGCTCCGCGGCGATTTCGGCGAAATGAAACACGAACAGTCCTTCGAGCACGATCACGGGCGCGGGCCGGAACGTGAGGAGCTTCGGCGCGACGTCGGGGTTATTGAAGTTGTACTGCGGGCGCTGGATGGTTTCGCCCCGGTGGAGCGCCCGGATGTCGGCCGTAAACTCGACATCGTTGATCGACTCCGGAATATCGAAATTCACAACGCCATTCGCGTCCGCGCGTTGTTCCGCGAGGGGGCGGTAGTAATTGTCCTGCGAGACGAGGCAGAGCTCGTCCGGCGTAAAGGCGCTCACGAGCTTGTGCAGCAGCGTGGTTTTGCCGGACGCCGAGCCGCCCGTAATGCCAACGATAAAAGGCTTCTGCAAGGGTAGTAATAATTTAGAGCCGCGAAAATACTTCGTTGGCCGCGCCTTCCGCGGCCGCGGCGCTTTTCAGCCGCGATCTGTAAGCTTGCGCACCAGCTCCGCCACGGCCTGCCCGCGGTGGCCGATCCGATTCTTGACTTCCAGCGGCAGCTCCGCGAATGTATCGGCAAAACCCGTGGGCTGAAAAATCGGATCGTAGCCGAAGCCGCCCTCGCCGCGCGGGGCCTCGGTGATGTGGCCGGCAACCGTGCCTTCCACTACCCACTCGTTGCCGGTGGCGTCCACAAACGCGATCACGGTGCGGAACCGGGCCGCGCGGTCCGCAACGCCCGCCAGCTCGGTTAATACTTGTTGCATGTTAGCCGTCGCGTCGCGCGCCGGGCCAGCATAGCGCGCCGAATACACGCCGGGCGCCCCGTTGAGCGCCGCTACTTCCAGGCCGGTATCATCGGCGAAGCACGGCACGCGGTAATGCTCCCAGACGTAGCGCGCTTTCTGCCGGGCGTTGCCATCGAGCGTGGCGCTGGTCTCGGGCAGCTCTTCGTGGCAACCGATTTCGGCCAGGGTGCGCAAGGTGAAGCGGTCGCCGAGGAGGGGGCGGACTTCCGCGAGCTTGTGGGCGTTATTGGTGGCGAAACAGAGC
>JBKJUQ010000190.1:0-1065 GCA_046590685.1 Hymenobacteraceae bacterium | reverse complement strand
GCCGGCGTTTGAGGCCGAGCTGGCCGCCGCCCTCACCAGTGCCAAGCACCCCGTGCCGCACGTGGTGGCGCTCTCGTCGGGCACGGCCGCGCTGCACGTGGCGCTGCGGCTGCTCGGCGTAGGGGCGGGCGATGAAGTGATCTGCCCGACGTTCACCTTCGCCGCCACCGCCAACCCCATCACGTACCAGGGAGCCACGCCGGTATTCGTCGATTCAGAGGCCGCAACGTGGAATATGTGCCCGAATTCGCTCCGCGAAGCCTTGGTTGACCGTCGCCGTAAAGGCAAGCGGGTGGCCGCCATCATCGTGGTGCACCTCTACGGAATGCCCGCGCGGCTGCCCGAGCTGCTGGCCGTGGCCGAAGAGTTCGGGGTGCCGGTGATCGAGGACGCGGCCGAGGCCTTGGGTTCGACGCTCGACGGGCGCCCGCTGGGCACGTGGACGTCGCTCGGCGTCCTGTCCTTCAACGGCAACAAGATCATCACCACCAGCGGCGGCGGCGCGCTCATCGCCGCCGATAAAGCGCACGCCACCCGTGCGCTCTACCTCGCCACCCAGGCCAAAGACGGCACCGTTCCCTACTATCAGCACACCGAAGTGGGCTACAACTACCGGCTGAGCAACGTGCTGGCCGGCCTGGGCCGCGGCCAGCTCGAAGACCTCGACGACCGCGTGAAGGGCCGCCGGACGCTCTACCGCAAGTACGCCGAGCGGTTCCGCCTCCTCGATTTCCTCACCGTCGGCCCCGACGAGCCCGCCGGCTACGTCTCCAACCGCTGGCTCACGACGGTGCTGCTCGACGCGGCTTTCGCCCCCGACCAATCGCCGGAGCACCTGCGCCAGCACCTCGAAACCTTCAACATCGAAGCCCGGCCCCTCTGGAAGCCGCTGCACCTGCAACCCGCCTTCGCCGGGGCGCCCGCGTACGGCGGGGCCGTCAGCGAAGGGCTGTTCGCCCGCGGCCTCTGCCTACCGTCCGGGAATGGCATGACGCCCGCCGATCTGGACCGCGTGGTGGCAGCAGTGATGCGGTTCTAGGGGCAGCCGGTATCGTCCGTAACCGG
>JBKJUQ010000156.1:0-6938 GCA_046590685.1 Hymenobacteraceae bacterium | reverse complement strand
GAGGGACTACCCTCTCCGCTAGTGCGTAAGTCCTGCGTTTAAACCTTTGGTGAAGAGATGTTCACCCACAAACGTCAACGCCCGGCCACTCCTGCGAGCAACCGGGCGTTGACGTTTGGTGGTTCTTGAGCTGTCGTTACTTCTTTCCCTTGCCCTGCCCGAGCGCCTTTTGCTCGGCGGCCTGCTGCTGGGCGTTCTTCATCGCTTCGGCGAGGCGCGCCTGGAAGGAAGGCTTCTTCTGCTGATCGGCGGGGGTGGCGAGGTGCTTGATGCGGTTGGCCTCCAGCTTGGCGCGCAGCGAGTCGTCGTCGACCATCTTGCGGATAATCATCTGCTGGCCGATCGTCACCACGTTCGAGACGAGGTAGTACCACGTCAGGCCGGCGGCGAAGTCGTTGAGCACGAACATGAAGATGAGCGGCATCAGGTACGAGTAGAACTTCATCGCCCCCTGCATTGCGCTCGTCTGGTTGTTCTGCCACGTGAGCACGAGCGTCGTCGCCGTCATCAGCAGCGTGAAGAGCGAGACGTGGTTGCCGTAGAACGGGATCGTGAACGGCAGCCGCGCAAACTCGTCGTAAGAGCTCAGGTCCGTCGCCCACAGGAAGCCTTCCTGCCGCAGCTCAATAGCGCCGGGGAAGAAGTTGAACATCGCGAGCAGAATCGGGATCGTCGCGAGGGTCGGGATGCACCCGGCCATTGGCGAAACGCCCATCTCCTGGTAGAGCTGCATCGTTTCGGCCTGCACCGCCGTGGTGTTCTCCTCGCCCACGCGCGCCTTGATCTCGTCGATCTCGGGCTTGAGCACCCGCATTTTCGCCATCGACACGTACGACTTGTAGGTGAGCGGGAAGAGCAATGTCTTCACCACCAGCACCAGCACCACGATGATGAGGCCGTAGCGCCCCGGCCCGGTAAAGAGGTTCTCCAGAAAGTGGAAAATCGGGATAATCAGCCCCTTGTTGATCCACCCGAAGAAGCCCCAGCCGAGGTACACATTGCGGCCGTAGTCGGGCGCGAGCTTCGTGAGCAGCTTATAGTCGTTGGGGCCAAAGTAGAACTGGTAGCGTCCGCCGGTCGCGCTCGTGAGCCCGCTAACTGGCAAGCCCACGCTCGCGCGCAGGTGGCGCAGCACGGTCGAATCAGTCTCGCGGCCGTGGGTACGCAGATCCGCGCCCGCGAACGGCTGGTCGAGCGCGATCAGGCCCGTATTGAAAAACGGCAGCTTGTGAGTAAACCACGTGATCGGCTCGCTCACCGTCACCGAGTCGTCCTTGTTCGCCGAGCCTTCGGCGATGTGTTCGAATGCCCCGGCAGCCGTGCGGTAGTTCACCGTCACGGCGGCGCGGTTTTGCTTCAGCACCCGCTCGGTGCGGGTCGGGTTGAAGGCCCACGTCAGGGTCGCGTTCTTGCCCGGCGCCACCACGCCGTTGAGCCCTTCGAGGCGTAGCGCGTAGTCTACGGTAAAGGCATCGGCGGCGAGCGCGTAGGTCTGAACCACGCGCTGGCCGTTGCCGAGGTCGGCCACGAGCGTCTGCTGGCCCGGCTGGCCGCCGCCGGCCGCCGTAAAGGCCAGCTGGCTCAGCCGAACCGTTTTGCCCCCCGCCAGCGGCAGCGTCACATCGAGGGCGCCGGTTTGGGGCGAGAGCAGATCGAGCGGCTGCTTCTCAAACGTCACGTAGTTCTTAAGTCGCACGGCGCGCGGGAGCCCGCCGCGCGAGGAAAGCTCCAGGCGCAGATTGGCGTTTTCGAGCACGATCGGCGCGCCATCCGTGGTCGCGCCGGCGGCGGCGAACGCGCCCAGGCTGGCTACCCGCGCCGCCGAATCGGCCGGGGCGAGGGGCGCCAGATTGATTTCGTCGGCGGCACGGCGGGCGGCCTGCGCGGCGGGCGTCTCGGTTTTGGCTTTCGGGTCGACAGGTTTCGGCTTGGGCCCCTTCGGCGCGAAAAACGCCAGGTAGATGAGCAGCAGCGCGGAAATCAGGAACAAGCCCGTGGCTTGATTACGGTCCATTCTAGGTTGATTGATGAGTAGTTGAGTAGAGGGGTAGGTGAGTAGATGACACATCTGAGTACCTACTCATCTGCTCATCTGCTCACCTACTCAGCCTCTTTTCGCCATCGCCGCTTTCACGAAGCGCACGAACAGCGGGTGGGGGTTTTCGACGGTTGATTTAAGCTCGGGGTGAAACTGGCCGGCCACGAACCACGGGTGCGCCGGCAACTCGATGATTTCGACGAGGCCGGTATCGGGGTTGCGGCCGGTGGCCACCATCCCGGCGGCCTCAAAGGCTTCGAGGTAGTCGTTGTTGAATTCGTAGCGGTGCCGGTGCCGCTCCTGCACCCGCGCCTTGCCGTAGGCGAGGAACGCGCGCGAGCCTTTCTTGAGGTCGCAGGCGTAGGAGCCCAGGCGCATCGTGCCGCCTTTTTGGGTGACGGTTTTTTGTCCTTCCATCAGGCCGATGACCGGCGCGGAAGTATGCGGATTCATCTCGGTGGAAGACGCGTCGGCCAGGTGCAGCACGTTCCGGGCGAACTCCACTACGGCGCACTGCATCCCCAGGCAGATGCCGAAGAACGGCAGCCCCGTTTCCCGCGCAAACCGAATCGCGTTGACCTTGCCCTCGAACCCGCGCTCGCCGAAGCCCGGCGCTACCAGTACGCCGTCGACGTCGTGCAGGGCCTCGGCCACGGCCACGTCGCTGCTGAGGTGCTCGCTCTGGATGGTGCGCACCCGCACCCGGCACTCGTTGGCGGCCCCGGCGTGGATGAACGACTCCGTGATCGACTTATAAGCGTCGGGCAGCTCGACGTACTTGCCCACCAGCGCGATGGTGACTTCGGCGGTCGGGTTCTTGAGCTTGCCCAGAAAGGCTTTCCACGAGTCGAGGTTCGGCTCGCCGTAGCCGCGCAGCTTGAGTTTTTTGAGCACCCGCTCGTCGAGCTTTTCCTTGCGCATCAGCAGCGGCACCGTGTAGATGCTCTCCACATCGAGGCTCTCGATGACGGAGTTGATCTTGACGTTGCAGAACAGGGCGATCTTCTTGCGCATCTCCGGCGGCAGCGGGTACTCCGAGCGGCACACCAGAATGTCGGGCTGGACGCCCGCCTCCGTGAGCTGCTTGACGGAGTGCTGCGTAGGCTTGGTTTTGAGCTCGCCCGCCGCCTTCAGAAACGGCACCAGCGTAAGGTGAATGACGAGAGAGTCGTTATCGGACAGCTCCCAGCGCAGCTGCCGTACCGACTCGATAAACGGCAGCGACTCAATATCGCCCACGCACCCGCCGATCTCGGTGATGACCACGTCGAACTCCCCCGTCTGGCCTTGCAGCAGCATCCGCCGCTTGATCTCGTCGGTGATGTGGGGCACCACCTGCACGGTTTTGCCCAGGTACGCGCCCTGCCGCTCGCGGGTGATGACTTCGTGGTAGATGCGCCCGGTGGTCACGTTGTTGGCCTGCGACGTGGGCCGGTTCAGGAACCGCTCGTAGTGGCCGAGGTCGAGGTCGGTTTCGGCGCCGTCGTCGGTCACGTAGCACTCGCCGTGCTCGTAGGGGTTGAGCGTGCCGGGATCGATGTTGATGTACGGGTCGAACTTCTGGATCGTCACCCGCAGCCCGCGCGCCTGCAGCAGCTTGGCGAGCGAGGCGGAAATGATGCCCTTACCGAGCGATGACGCCACGCCGCCCGTGACGAAGACGTACTTAGCCGTGGCCGGAGGAGCGGGCGCCGGCCGGTCATTCACGGCCGGCGCGGCCTGGGGAGCTGGCGGCGCCAGAGATTCGGGGGTTTCCTTCACGGGGCGCAAAGGTACGGCCGGCCCCGGCGTGCTTTCGCCCGGGCCGGCCGTCTGGTTAGTAGATAAGTCGTCGCCGCGCCGCCTACCGCACCAGCACGCGCTGGCTCCAGCCGCGCCCGCCGGCCGCGGCCCGCACGACGTAGAGGCCCGGGGTGAGGCCGCGCACGTCGAGCGTCGCGCGGCCCTGCTCGTCGCCGGCCGCCACGGCTTGCGTGCGGACCACCCGGCCGAGCGCATCGGTCAGGGTGACCGTCAGAGCCGCGCCGCCCAGGCGCTCGATGGATACGTGCAGCGCGTCGCGGGCGGGGTTGGGCCACGCGCCGCCCATCAGCCCGGCCGCGTCGGGCGGGAGGCCGTTGGGGTTCGCCACGGTGGTCAGCGCCGTGTTGGTGGCGACGGGTGCGTTGAAGTCAAAGTAGATGCGGGCCTGATTCGGGATCAGGTCGCCGAGCGCGAGCGTGGTGCGTGGCACCACCCGGAAGCGCACGTAGCCCATACTCCGCAGCGTATTGGCGTTGCGGTGGGGGAGGCGAATGTTGGGGAAGCTTACCGTCAGCACGCCCCCGGCCCGCAGGCGCCAGGTGCAGGAGTGCGAGGCGGCGAGCATCTGCAAAGTGCCCAGGTTGAGCAGATCGGCGGGCAGCGTATCGCGCAGCACCACGGTGAAGGCCGTATCGGTGCCGATGTTCTGAAACCGCACCGTGTAATCGAGCGGCCGCGTGGCGCCCTGCACTTGCGGCAGCGTCAGGGTGGCGTAGTTGACGGCGATGTCGTTGGGGTCGTAAGAGCCGGTGACGGTGAGCTGATTCACCTCCGTATTATCGACCGGGGTAAGGTCGCCGCTCAGCGGGTCGAGCACGGCCGTAGCCGTGAGCACGTGGCCGAGCGGGGCGGTAACGGCCAGCTGGAAAAGGGCGTCGAAGTCGCGCGTTTCGCCGGGTTGCAGCGTCCCACTGTTCCAGTTAATGGTGGAGCCGGACTGGCTGCCGGCCGGGGTGCTACTCACGTACGTCAGCAGCGCATCGGTGGTGAGGCGCAGGGTGCTCGCCACCGCTACCGTTCCCACGTTGCGGGCCGTCAGGCGGTAGGTCACCGCGAAGCCGGGCCGAGCGCGGCTGACGGGCGTGAGGAAGACCTGCAGATCCTGCTGGTTGGGGATGGGCTGGAGGGCGAAATCGTGACCCGTGGAAAGGTTGCCGTAGGTGCTGAAGGTGGCTGTCGTCGGACCCGTGGGCACATATCTGTAATAGCGTGGCGGATTGGGTACGCTTAGCGTGTACGTGGTACCCAAGTCAGTCACGGCAATGCCGTACTGTCCGTTCGTGTCAGTAGAAACATAGCGTGGACCCGGCTGGGTCTCGACGATGATGCCACCGAGGCCCGGCTCGCCCGCGTCGCGCGTCGCGTTGCGGTTGGGATCGGTGAAGACGGTGCCCTGAATCTGATTGTACTGCTGGGTCAGCTTGGCGGTGAAGTCCGCTCTCGTAAGCGGATTTCTGACGCGTATTCCATCGAAGTAAGTCGAATCGCCCTCGAAAGAGCCGCTGACGCTCAGCTCGCCTGCCGCATTGGCGGCGAGCGCGTAAACACCATCAGAATCGCTCGTGGAGGCACCGCCTCTGAGCCATACCGCATTTCCTGCATCTCCCTCAAGGGCCAGCACAAATCCATCGTATTGGTTATTTGCGACCGCTCGGAGTGACCGTGTGCCACATACCAAAGAGGCTGATGCAGTATTCGTAAAAAATTCCCCCCCGACGTACACTTGCGGCCTTGCTGCCACTCCCTGACTGACACAAAGCGCCGTGCAGTAGAGGTAGCCCCAAACGGTTAAATCTACGGTCTGCACCCACTGCGGTACGTGGGTGGCTCCCAGGCTGAGAATAAAGGACCTTTTTGCTCGCTGGTTAGGCGGATTGAACGTAGCGGTACCCCAGCGTAAGGCAGCGCTCACGTCGTTCACCAATGCGTAGCATCCACTGGTAGCATCAGTGGCTACCTTGATTGCCCCGGAGCCATTGAAGTACTGTTGATCGAGGTACGATCCGCTCGCATCAAGCTTCAACCAGTAGTTAGTGGTTGTGCCTGGAGTTAGAATCGGAGTAGTGCCCCAGGTAAAGCGATCAGACAGAAAGTTAGACCCTACCACGTACAGCGTACCATTGGGTGCGGCCGCCAGATCCGCTAAATCAATTGAGTCCGCTCCGGCCGCCGTACTTCGCGACCACCGAAACGTGCCGGCTGGGTTGAACTGTGCGAGTAACAAGGCCGCGCTGGTAGGCAGGGTGGTGGTGGTCTGATTACCGATGGTCAGCGAGCCCGTAAATGCAGTTGCGATCGTGACGTTACCTGCTCCGTCTACCGCGAGGTGTGCGGCTCGTAGTCTATACGTATCAGTCCCCTGCCCCTGACGAACCCACTGGCTCACCCCGGCAGCATTCCATTTGGCCACGAAAAGATCAATTGCACCTAATGCGGTAATGGGCGAAATACCAGGCCCAGTCAGCTGACCTTCAAACCCGCCGGACGCATACAAGTTACCCGCGCCATCGAAGGCCAAATCGGTCACGTTGGCTGCGATGCCCGTCAACAGAATGTCCGCGAAAACGCCCGCTGAATTGAAGCGCGCTACCACGATGTCTCTGGTATTCAGACGCTGCGAACGAAGCGTTTGCGCTCCCAGCGTCATGGAACCGGCGTAACTATACGCCACGAATACGTCGCCGTCTGCGGAGATAGCATTGGCCGTGATATTTACCACACTACTATCGTTGACGGCGTGGGCGCCATTGGCCCAATCAAACACCTGGGCATCGGCGCGCGAGCCCAGCAGGCTCAGACAAAGGGTCAGAAAGCAGAAAATGCGGGTTGTCATGGGGGGGAAAGGGAAATGCGTGGGTAACGCATGGGAAGAAGAAGCCAATGGCCGGCGGCGACCAACCTCAGGGGTATATCTACTCTGACAGGCCACTCGCACCAGTCACGGCCTGACCCGAAAACTTTCTTTACCGCCCCAGCCCCCAGCTCAGCCCCACCTGCCCGGTGGGCTGCACCTTCGGCCGCGCTTCGCCGCGCACCGGGCTTTGCACCCAGCCGCGCAGGCCGCCACCGGGCAGTTCCGGGCCATCGCCGAAACCAC
>JBKJUQ010000090.1:0-11122 GCA_046590685.1 Hymenobacteraceae bacterium | reverse complement strand
GCAGCACCCCGACTGGTACACCCGCGACGCGCGCGGCGGGCTCGTGCCGCCCGTCGCCGACTGGCAGGATGTGGTGGACCTCGACTACTCGAAACCCGCCCTGCGCGCGTGGATGACCGAATCGATGGCGTACTGGGTGAAGGAAGCCGACGTGGACGGCTTCCGCTGCGATGTAGCCGGCCTCGTACCCACCGACTTCTGGAACGATACCCGCGCCGCGCTCGACAAGATCAAGCCCGTCTTTCTGCTCGCCGAGTGGGACGAGCTCCACCACCCGCCCTTCGTCGCCCGCCAGGACTGGAACCCCAATACGCACCTGCTGAAAAAGGCTTTCGACGCCACCTACGCGCTCAAGCTCCACGGCATCCTCGACTCGATCGGCAAAGGGCAGGCGTCCACGGATCGCATCGACGCCTACCTCAAACTCGAACGCGCTACGTACCCGCCGCACGTGCGGCTGATGAACTTCACCAGCAGCCACGACATCAACTCCTGGGACGGCACCGAGTACGAGCGCCTGGGGAAGAATGCACTGCCCGAAGCCGTGCTGACGGCGCTGCTGCCCGGCATCCCGATGGTGTACAGCGGGCAGGAATCAGCCGTCAAGAAGCGCCTGAGCTTCTTCGAGAAGGACCCGATTCAGTGGAAGGATTATCCGCTGAGTGACTTCTACACCAAGCTGCTGAACCTGAAAAAGGCGCACCCGGCGCTGGGGAACTTCGATTCGGCAAGCGTATTTCAGCGGCTGCCGTCGCCGGCCGGAACGTACGCTTTCACCCGGCAGAAGGGCGATGCGGGCGTGTTCGTGGCCGTCAACCTGACGGCGGAGCCGCGCCGCGTCGTCCTGCCCGCCACCCCGGCCTACTGGGCGTCTTTGTTCAATGATCGCCCCGTGGTCGTCCGGCCGCCCCAAAGCAATCTGGAGGTGCCGGCGCACGGCTATCAGGTGTACCGGGCCGTCACGATTGAAGACCGTCCATAACCGCCTCCGACCGCGCGCAACCTGTTTTTCCTTCCTTTACAGCGTCTTCCCCGATGGCCCCCGACCCCGCCGCCTACTCCGTTCGCCCCCCCGCGTGGGCGGCTTCGGCTTCCATCTACTGCGTGAACGTGCGGCAGTTTACGCCCGAAGGCACGCTGCGCGCGCTGCTGCCGCACCTGCCGCGGCTGGCGGTGATGGGCGTCGGCATCGTGTGGCTGCTGCCGATCCACCCCATCGGGGAGGTAAATCGCAAGGGCGCGCTCGGCTCGTACTACGCCGTGCGCGACTACCGGGCGGTGAGCGCCGAGTTTGGGACACTGGATGATCTGCGGGCGGTGGTCGCCGAAACCCATCGCCTCGGGATGCGCCTGCTGCTGGATTGGGTCGCGAACCACTCGGCGTGGGATAACCCGCTCGTCACCGAGCACCCCGACTGGTACCGCCGCGACGCCGCCGGTCAGCCCGTGGCCCCCTTCCCCGACTGGACCGACGTGGTGGCTTTCGACTATGCGAGCGCTGGGCTGCGCCAGTGGATGATGGACGCAATGGCGTTCTGGCTGCGCGAGGCCGACATCGACGGCTTCCGGTGCGACGTGGCCGGGATGGTGCCGACCGATTTCTGGGACGACGTCCGCGCCGCTCTTGATATCATCAAGCCCGTCTTCATGCTCTCGGAGTGGGACGATCTGTTCGACCCCGTGCTGCGGACCGTCGCGCCGCCCACCCACCAATTGCAGCGCGCCTTCGATGCCCAGTACGCCTTCCGCCTGCACTGGCTCTTCGACGAGATCGCCGCCGGCGAAGCCCCCGTCGCCGCCCTCGACGAATACCGCGCCCTCGAACGCGCCACCTACCCGCCGGGCGTCAGCCTGATGAACTTCACGTCCAGCCACGACGTGAATTCGTGGGAAGGCTCGGAGTACGAGCGCCTCGGCGCCAACGCCCTTCCCCTGGCCGTGCTGGCGGCGTTGCTGCCGGGCATCCCGATGGTGTACGGCGGGCAGGAAGCGGCCGTGCGCCACCGCATCGCCTTCTTCGAGCGCGCCCCGATTGACTGGAACGGCTACCCGCTCGCCGGCTTCTACACCGCGCTGCTCACCCTCCATGCCCGCCACGCCGCCCTCGCCAACTTCGACGGCGCCAGCACCTTCAGCCGCCTCGCCTCACCGCCCGGTACTTATGCTTTTAGCCGCCACAAAGGCCGCGCGGCGGTGCTCGTGGCCGTCAACCTGACGGCCGAGGCGGTAGAGATCCGCGTGCCCGCCGCCGCCGCTGGCCCGTGGCTCGACGTCTTCGCCGACGCGCCGTGCGCGCTGGGTGAGGCCGCGCTGGTGGTGCCGGCCCACGGCTGGCGGGTGTTGGCTCGGTAAGTACCAGCTGTGCTGATGAACGCCCGCCTCCGCGAATGGCTCCGCCGCTACGGCCCTGCCGAAGTGCTTTCCGTCATTGCCACGCTGGGGGCGGTGACGGGCACGTTCGCCCTCACGCACTCGCGCGGCACGACGGCGCTGGTGGGGACGTGGGCCGGCAACGTGGCGTATTTCGGGTGGATGCTGGCGGTGGATATTCACCACACGCGCCGGGCGCGGCGCGCGGCCGGGCAGCCCTACACCGCCGCCACGCTGGGCCAGAACCTGCGGGCGTTGGCCGTGGAGTTTGGGCCGGCGGAGGTGCTCGACTCGTTCGTCATCCGCCCGGCCTTGATGTACTGGCTGCCGATCTGGACGGGCTCGCTGGGGTGGGGAAGTCTGGCGGCTAAGCTTGCGGCCGACGTCACGTTCTACATCCCCGCCATCCTGAGTTACGAGCTGAGCAAAAAACGCCTGCGCCGGTTCGACTAAATTATGGGACGGGTCGTACGCAAGCCGCCCGTGCGGCCTTTCTCTTTCTGCTGATGTTGCTTCTGACCGAATCCATTACCCCCTTCGACTGGCAGCGGCTGCTGTGGTCCGACACGGCGCCCCTGGCTTACCTGGGCGAAGTGGTGGTGCGCTGCCTGTTCACGTACCTGTGCATTCTGACGGCGCTGCGCATTACGGGGCGGCGGCAGGTCAAGCAGCTTTCCATGTTCGAGCTGAGCGTGGTGCTCGGGCTCGGCTCGGTGGCGGGCGATACGATGTTCGCCCCCGACGTGGCGCTCCTGCACGCGGCCACGGTGTTCGCGGTGGTGATGAGCCTCTACCTGCTCTTCAACCACCTCACCGAGTGGTTTCCCCGGTTTTCCGACTGGCTTGAAGGCAAGCCCGTGCTGCTGATTCAGGATGGTCGAATCGAAGTCGGCTCCTTCGCCAAGCAGAACCTCACCCACAAAGAGCTGTTCGGGCAGCTCCGCCAGGTGCAGGTCGAGCACTTGGGGCAGGTGCGGCGCGTCTACATCGAAGCTACCGGCGAGATGAGCATCTACTTCTACCCCCCGGACGAGTCCGTGCGCCCCGGCCTGCCCATCTTCCCCGAAGCCCTCGCCGCGCTACCCACCCAGTACACGGGCCGGGGGGCGCACGCCTGCGTGTACTGCGGCCACGTGGCGCCGCACCCGCCAGGGTCCGATCCCGCGTGCCCCGCCTGCCATCACACGGCCGGGTGGCTGCCGGTCAGCACCGCGGTGCGGGTGGCGTAACGCCTATCCCCAGTCATCCCCATACCCTTATTCCTCATGCAACAACGCCCCCTCGGCCGCTCCGGCCTCTCCCTTTCGCCGCTCGTGCTCGGCGCCAACGTCTTCGGCTGGACGGCCGACGAAGCCACTTCCTTCCGTATTATCGATGCCTTCATCGCCGGCGGCAACGCCCTCGATACCGCCGACGGCTACTCGGTGTGGGTGCCGGGCCACGTCGGGGGCGAGTCAGAAACGATCATCGGCAAGTGGCTCCGGCAGCGCGGCCGGCGCGATGGCATCCGCCTGTTCACCAAAGTGGGGTGGGAGGTGGCGCCCGACCGCAAGGGCCTCGGCCGCGACTACATCGTGCGGTCGGTGGAAGGGTCGCTGCGGCGCTTACAGACCGACTACATCGACCTCTACCAGTCGCACAAGGACGATCTGACGCTGCCCGTCGAGGAGCCGCTCGAAGCCTACGCCCAGCTGATTCGGGAGGGCAAGGTGCGCGCCATCGGCGCCTCCAACTTCACCGTCGACCGCCTGCAAGCGGCTTTGGATGCCAGCGCCGCCCACGGCCTGCCGCGATACGAGAGCCTCCAGCCGCTCTATAACCTCTACGACCGCGCCGACTTCGAGCGCGATCTCGAACCCGTCTGCCGCGCCGCCGGGGTGGGCACGATTCCCTACTACGGCCTCGCCGCGGGCTTCCTGACGGGCAAGTACCGCTCGGAAGCCGATCTGCAAAAGAGCCCGCGCGGCGTCAACACGGGCAAAAAATACCTCAACCCGCGCGGCCTGCGCATCCTGGCGGCCCTCGACGCGGTAGCGGCCCGCCACGGCGCCGAACCCGGCGAAATCGCCCTCGCCTGGCTCCTGACCCGCGTCACGGCGCCCATCGCGAGCGCCAGCCGCCCCGAACAGGTGCCCGGCTTGCTGCGCGCGCTGGACCTCACCCTGACGGCGGCCGACGAGCAAGCGCTGGCCGCAGCCAGTGCCGAAACTCCCTTGCCCGGGGTGTAGCGATCGGGGAGGGATGCTACAGTGCTTTACTGTTGCTGGTACTTTTTTTAGTTTTCTGCCAAATAGGTGCCAACCCTTGGTACTTTATTTGATTCGATTTACAATAAGTGCCGAGCAGTGGTACCTGTTTTGTGAATTACTCTAATAAGTACCACGCATCAGGTAGCGTTCGTGCGTTCGCTGGTGATTTTCCCACATGACACACGCTTCCTCCTCCGTACTCCGGACGATCCGCGGGCAGCTGGCGCTTAAGCAGTGGGAAATTGCTTCGTGGATGAAAATCTCGCGAGTAGCAGTAACGCGGGAAGAAAACGGGACCCGCCCCCTGAGTAGCGCCGCCCTGACCAAGCTGCTGCCTCTGGCGATTCTCCTGCCGGCGCCGGTGGGGCAGCATCCGGCCATTGAGCCGCTCCCCGCCGCCTCCGAAACCACTGACAACGCCCTGGCTCCCGTGCGCCGGCGGCTACGCGAGTGCGAGCACGGTGTGCTGATGACGCGCTATACTCTCGACGACCTGCGCACCCGGGCCCAGGCCCTGCGCCGCCGGCTGGAAGTGTTTCCCAAAGTGCGCGCAGCCCTGGAAGCCGCCCCGCCCACGGCCACCCACACCCGCGACCTCGACTGGCTCGACTGGATGATGCAGGACGCGCACCACGGACTGATCGAATGCGGTATCGCCTCCCAAGCCCTGCTCGAAGCCCGCGCGGTGGCTTTCGAGGCCGAAGCGGCCGCGCTTCGCGCCGTGCTGCCCTCGCCCACGGCGGAGCAGTAAGTAACTGGCCAGTAAGGTTGAAAAGCAGGCCATCGGAATGGGGCGCCGCGTTTCGCTTCTGAACTCACCCCACGGTTGTTAATTTTAATTACGAGGAAGAGCGACGAAGCAATCCGTCGCCTGCTGCCGTGTAGCGTGTGCCGAATTGCTTCTCTCCGCTCGCAATTACAAAATTATCTACAGGCTCCGATGGTCACGTACGCGATGAAAAAGGCGGTCACAAGGCCTCCGATAATTACGAAGGCAACCAGGTCGCCTATCCACCTTGGCTTCTTATTGGGTGTTGGTAAAAAGTCGGCTTCAAGGCTCCCGATTACTCCATGGGCAAAGAAGTGGTCGCGCCAATCCAAGAGCAAGGTGCTCAGCCACCCGGGCTCCTTATCGAGTGATGAAGAAGAATTAGGTGGGGGTGGAGGAGTCAGCACGTTAGCAATGTACACGTTGGCGCGTATTTACAACGCGTGCCGAACCGGGCTGCGCGTTTGCAACGCGCGTTTGCGGGAGCGAACTCTGCCGTAAGCACCGTAAAACCCGCCTATTGCGAAAGCCGCTTTGCGGCTGCGCGTTACAACAAACGCGCGCGAATCGAGATAAAATGTCCTGCGCAAGACGGCGCCACCCCCCTTGTCATCCTGAGCGCAGCGAAGGACCTATTCTACGCGATGCCCGGCATACGTGAAACAGGTCCTTTGCTGCGCTCAGGATGACAAGCAGTGGCTTTTAAGCTCCGCGCCTATGCCTTCGGCAGCGTCGCGCTATCGATCACGAAGCGGTACTTGACGTCGTTCTGGAGCAGGCGCTCTGGGCGGCGTAGGCGGAAGCTGGGATTACGGGGGGAAACGTACGGCGGGGATGGCCGCAAAGAGGTAGCGTGAAAAAGTAGGGCGAAGCGTCGCTTCGCCAGCCGAAGGCTTGCACCTCGCCCCGGCGACTGCTGGGCGACTGCTCCGCGCGGAAGCCGCCGCAGTAGGCGAAGCGGGAGCTTCGCCCTACATCTCTGCTCCCGTGACGGTTACCCCCTCCAGTCCCCACTGTTCCGTACCGATATTCGCATCCGGAAAGCCGCTCGGCGGCGCCTGATCGGTCTGCCCCGGAAGAAGTGGACGTTTGACTGCGCCGTCCGCGATGGCGGCCCGCCGACATCATCGCCCTCTTCACCCGCCCCGCACCTTCCCGCAACACCCAGCCCTCTCCCTATGGATGCACAAACTTCGGCGGAAGCCCCGCCCTTTACCGCTTACCAGAAACTGATGATCGCGCTGCTGGCGCTGCTTCAGTTCACCGTCGTGCTCGACTTCATGGTGCTCGCGCCCCTCGGCGACGTGCTCATGAAGGCGCTCTCGATCACGCCCAAGAGCTTCAGCTTCGTGGTGTCGTCGTACGCGTTCAGCGCCGGGGCGTCGGGCATCATGGCGGCGGGCTTCGCCGATAAGTTTGATCGCAAGAAGCTGCTGCTGTTTTTCTACGCCGGCTTCATCGTCGGCACGCTCGGCTGCGCCCTCGCCCACACCTACGAGCTGCTGCTGGCGGCGCGCATCGTCACGGGGTTGTTCGGCGGCGTCATCAGCGCCGTGACGATGGCGATCGTCGCCGATCTGTTCTCACTACAGCAGCGCGGCCGGGTGATGGGCGCCGTGCAGATGGCGTTTGCCGCCAGTCAGATCCTGGGGATTCCGGTGGGCTTGTACCTCGCCACCCACTGGGGCTGGAATTCGACGTTTTTCATGATCGTCGGGCTGGCCGTGGCGATCTGGGCGACGGTCTGGGCGAAGGTGCAGCCCATCGACCAGCACCTGGCGCTGCAAACGGATAAAAACCCTTTTCTGCACCTCTGGCACGCGCTGGCGAACCCGGCATACCAGACCGGTTTCCTCGCCACCGCCCTGCTGTCGATCGGCGGGTTTATGCTGATGCCCTTCGGTAGCCCTTACCTGGTGAATAACATTCACATCCCGCAAGTGCAGCTGCCGCTGGTCTTCATGTTTACCGGCCTCTCGTCGATCATCGTGATGCCGCTGATCGGGCGGCTGAGCGATAAGGTCGACAAGTTCAAGATATTCGTCGCCGGCTCCGCCGTATCCATCCTGATGATTCTCCTCTACACCAACCTGCCACCGTCGCCGCTCTGGCAGGTGGTTGTGATCAACATGGTGCTATTTGCGGGCATTATGAGTCGCATGATTCCGGCCACCAGTCTGACCACCAGCATCCCCGATATGCCCGACCGCGGCGCGTTTATGAGCATCAACTCGTCGCTCCAGCAGATGGCCGGCGGGATTGCCGCCATTTGCGCCGGCCTGATCGTGGCGCAGAAAACCAGCACCAGCCCCCTGGAGCACTACGACCGGCTGGGGTGGGTGGTGTCGGGCGCCATCGTGGCCAGCTGCCTGCTGCTCTACCGCGTCGATGTGCTGGTGAAGCAAAAGCTGGCCGCACCCCGCGCGCCCCAAAGCCCGGTACCGGCAGACAGCCCGCTCCGGCCACTACCCCTGACGGTCCCGGAGTAGGAGAGGGGCCCTTTTGCCGGGCTACCCGCCATACCGCCGGGTAGCCGCCGCTGCGGTAGGCGACGCGACGCGTCGCCTACCGTTTCTTTGCTCCCGTGACCATCACCCCCCCGCTCCCGACGCTCGTCATCGATTTCGACTCGACCTTCTGTCGCCTCGAAGCCCTCGACGAGCTTGCCGCCCTTGCCCTCGCCGACCAACCCGACGGCGCCGCGCGCCTCACCGAGATCCGCCACCTCACGGAGCTGGCGATGGCTGGCGAGCTCTCGTTCGGCGAGGCCCTGCGGCGGCGCGTAGCGATTCTGGGCGCCCACCGCCGCCATATCGCCCCGCTCGTGGCGCACCTGCAAGCCAACGTAAGCGAGAGCATCCGCCGCAACAAAGCCTTCTTCACGCGCTACGCCGACCGCGTGCGGATCGTGAGCAGCGGGTTCCGCGAGATCATCGAGCCCGTGGTAGCCGAGTTCGGTATTCCGCCGGAAAACGTGTTCGCCAACTCCTTCACCTACGATGCCGCCGGCGCCATCACGGGTTTCGACGCGACCAATCCGCTGGCGAATGACCAGGGAAAAATCACCCTCCTCCGCACCCTCGATCTGCCCGGCGACGTGTACGTGCTCGGCGACGGCTGGACGGACTACGAAATCCGCCAGGCCGGCCTCGCTGACCGCTTCTACGCCTACACCGAAAACGTCGAGCGTCCGCGCGTCGTGGAAGCCGCCGACCACGTGCTGCCCTCTTTCGACGAATTTCTCTACCAGCAAAAGCTCCCGATGACCCTCTCGTATCCCAAGTCGCGCCTGCGCGTGCTGCTCCTCGAAAACATCTCCCCCGAAGCCGAGCGGCTGTTCCGCGAGCAGGGTTTTCCGGTCGAATCCGTCAAGGGTGCCCTCAGCGAGGAGGAGCTGATGGAGCGAATCAAGGGCGTGAGCATCCTCGGCATCCGCTCGAAAACGCAGGTCACGGCGCGCGTGCTCGATGCGGCCGACCGCCTGCTCGCCGTCGGCGCGTTCTGCATCGGCACGAACCAGATCGACCTGCCTGGCTGCCTTACGCGCGGCATCGCCGCCTTCAACGCGCCGTTCTCGAACACCCGCTCGGTGGTGGAATTGGCGCTCGGACAGCTCATCATGCTCGCGCGGCGCGTCCCGTACCTCAACCCCAAGATGCACCGTGGCGAGTGGGATAAGGGCGCTGGCGGCGCCTTCGAGGTGCGCGGCAAGACGCTCGGCATCGTCGGCTACGGCAACATCGGCGCGCAGCTCTCGGTGGTGGCCGAAGCGATCGGGATGCGGGTCGTGTTCTACGACATCGCCGAAAAGCTCATCCTCGGCAACGCCACCCGCGCCGCCACCTTGCCCGACCTGCTCCGCACGGCCGACATCGTCACGCTCCACGTCGACGGCCGCAAGGAGAACACGGACCTCATCGGCGCCGCCGAGCTGGCGCTGATGAAGCCCGGTGCCATCCTGCTCAACCTCAGTCGCGGCCACGTTGTGGACCTCGACGCCCTCGCCGCAAGCATCAAATCCGGCCACTTGGGCGGCGCGTCGGTCGACGTCTTTCCTTATGAGCCCAAAACCAACGACGAGCCATTCGAGAGCCCCTTGCGCGGGCTACCCAACGTGCTCATCACCCCGCACATCGGCGGCTCCACGGCTGAGGCGCAGTTCAATATCGGCCAGTTCGTGCCCGGCCGCATCCTCGATTACATCAACACCGGCAACACCCAGCAGTCGGTCAACTTTCCGATCGTGCAGCTCCCGCAGCTCCAGAACGCGCACCGCTTGCTCCACATCCACGCCAACGTCCCCGGCATTCTGGCGCGTATCAACCAGATTCTCGCCTCCCACGAAATCAACATCGTCGGCCAATACCTGAAAACCAACGAATCTATCGGCTACGTCATTACCGACGTAGAGGCAGAGTATTCAAAGGAGTTGACGGATGAATTACGGGCCATTCCGCAGACCATTCGGTTTCGGGTGTTGTATTAAATTTTAAAATTCTCTGCCAAAAAATGAAGCGAGATTTAGATTTGGTTCGTGAGATATTACTCCTGATGGAGAATAGCGACAGAATAGACAGGGAGATTGAAATTGATCTGCCTGGCTATGCGCAAGACCTCATCACATATAATTTAAAGATGATGAAACAGGCAGGACTGATTGAAGCGATTGATGCAACCTGCGCTTCCGGTCCCGCTTGGATTCCTACTTCTTTAACTTGGTCAGGACACGAGTTTTTGGAATCAGCTAGAAACAAATCGACTTACCAGAAAGCAGTCAAGATCTTGAAGGATAAGGTTGGCGGGCTGCCGTTTGATTTGCTGAAAACTGTTTTAACTGAGCTGGCTAAGAATCAGCTTCCTCATCTACTAACGTAGCAAGATGACCACCCGCCTCGAACTCGACACTGCCCTCCGCGCCCTCAAGCCCGAGCTGACCGCCCGTTTCCACGTGGCGCGGCTAGGCTATTTCGGCTCCTTCGCCACCGATCAGGCGCGGCCCGACAGCGACGTGGATATTCTCGCTGAGTTCAGTCAGACGCCCGGCTGGGAGTTTTTCGAGCTGGAAGAAGTGCTGGAAACCGTCTTGGGCCGGCGCGTAGACCTGGTGACGCCGCAGGCGCTGAAATCCCAGCTTCGCGAGCAGATTCTGGCGCAGGTGCGGTACGTATGAGCTGGTCAGGGCGCTCGCACTTGCTATACCTCGAAGATATGCGCGACGCGATGGCGCGGGCGTTGCGCTACTGCGATGGGCTTTCATTCGATGACTTTCACGCCAACGAGCTGGTGGTCGATGCCGTCGTGCGGACGCTGGAAATCATGGGTGAGGCCGCACACAAGATTCCGCCCGCCGTGCGCGAGCGGTACCCGGAAGTGCCGTGGACGCGGATGTACCGGTTGCGAAATCGAATCGCTCACGAATACTTTGGCCTCGATTATGAGGTTTTGTGGCGGATTATCGCGGAGTATCTGCCCGAAAATCTACGGCAGGTAGAACAAGTAATTAGATTAGAGAAAGGCGAATAAATACCCAGCCGCCACCGTATCAGCCCCCCGCAGGGCTAGGTCAACCTCATCCATGGTCCGTGCAGCCCACAAGGCTGTCCGCCCAGCTGATCATTCTGCTCCGAGGCGCGCGTCCATAACTGGCGCCTCCCCAAACGCACCAACGCCCAGCCGGAAGTAGTACCGGCTGGGCGTTGGTGCGGAGGAGTCCGTGATGGTCGTTATTTACTGC
>JBKJUQ010000433.1:0-5146 GCA_046590685.1 Hymenobacteraceae bacterium | reverse complement strand
TGCGCCTCATCGATGCCCTGGGCCGGGTAGTGCGCACGGTGCGCGCGCCCGCAACCGCCGACCGCACCCTCGACCTGGCGGGCCTCGCGCCCGGCGTGTACGTGGTGCGCTGCGGCGCCGCTTCTACCCGGTTGGTGGTCAGCGGCAACGCGGCCGAGTAAGCCGTTAGCCGTGACTTGATGCGCGGGCGGCCCCAACGCCGCCCCACTCGATACCCCGCCCGGTTGCCTGCCTCCCGCAGGTGGCCGGGCGGTGGTGCGTACGGGCGCCAGCCCCGGTGCCCAGTGCTCGTCACCGGCGACAGAAAATGGAAAATGCGTACAGGGTTGATTCGCAAGCGGCTAATCCGTACCTTTGCGGCCCGATTCACCCAAGACGGACGTGCTCCGTCGCTAACCACCTCAGGTTTATGGCAGTTAAAATCCGCCTCGCCCGCCGCGGCCGCAAGAAACTCGCGATGTACGACATCGTCGTCGCTGACAGCCGCTCGCCCCGCGACGGTCGCTTCATCGAGAAGCTCGGTACGTACAACCCAAACACCATTCCTGCCTCCATCAACTACGACGCCGATAAGGCCTTCGATTGGGTGATGAAGGGCGCTCAGCCGACGGATTCGGTCCGCGCGATGCTCTCTTACCGGGGCGTGCTGTACCGCAAGCACCTGCAACTCGGCGTCAACAAAGGCGCCATCACGCAGGACGTCGCCGACAACCGTTACCACGACTGGATCGACGCGAAAGACGCGAAGATCGCCGCTAAAACCGACGCCAACACGGCGCAGAAAGACGAAGTCCGGAAGACGGCCCTCGCCGCCGAAACCAAGGTAAAAGAAGCTCGCGCCGAGACGCTGCGCCAGAAGCAGGCGGCTATCGATGCGGCTCGCGCCGCCGCCGAAGCGGCTGCTAACCCAGCACCAGCTGCCGCCGCGGCTCCCGCGCCGGAGGCAGAGGCTGAAGTGACCGAAACGCCGGCTGCTGAAGCGGCCGAGTAAGTTTACTACCGGCCGTAGCCGGTTGAAGCAGAAAGAGTCAGGAGGAGGCCTAGCCTACTGCTGACTCTTTTTCGTTTTATCCCATCTCCCCTTAAATGCCCCCCGATGTCGACTGACAATTTCTTTGAGCTTGGCACCATCATCCGCCCCCACGGCATACGCGGTCAGGTGGTAGTAGAGCTCGATACCGACCAGCCGGCGGCTTACAAAAAGCTCCAGCGCGTTCACCTGCAACGCCCCAATGCCCCGGCCCTCACGCCCGTGGTAGTTGAGAAAGTGCAGCTTACTGCCGGAGCGGGCACGCCGCGCGCCTTGTTCACGCTGGCGGGCATCACGACCGTAGAGGACGCGGAAGCGCTGCGGGCAACTACTCTCTGGCTGCCGCTCACCGATCTGCCGCCCCTCACCGGCGCCGGGCAGTTTTACTACCACGAAGTCGTCGGTTTCACGGTAATAGATGCAGTAGCCGGAGAATTAGGGCCGGTGACGACCTTTTATGAGCTACCGCAACACGATGTGCTTGCCGTAGAGCATCGCGGGTTTGAAGTACTGGTTCCGGTAAATGATACGGTGATTAAAGCGGTAGACCGCACCGCGCGAACGCTTAGCGTGGAGCTGCCCGATGGTCTGCTGGCGCTCTATACGGAAGAAGTGAAGCCCAAAGAGCCCCGCCTGAAGGGTAAAGGGGGTAAGGGCAAGCAGCCAGCGTCAGAATAACTGTTCGAAGCCATGCGTATCGATATTCTCACCTGTCAACCAGAGCTGCTCGACGGCCCCTTCCGCCACTCGATTCTGAAGCGAGCAGCCGAGAAGGGTCTGGTAGAGATTCACCTGCACCAGCTGCGGCAGTGGGCCGTCAACAAGCACGGTCAGATCGACGACTACGCGTTTGGTGGGGGCGCGGGGATGGTACTGATGGCGGAGCCCCTGACGCGCGCCCTTCGCGAGTTGGGCGAGCACCGCTCCTACGATGCCATCATCTACCTCACCCCAGATGGCGAGCCGCTTCGCCAGCCGCTCGTCAATCGCTTCTCGCTCCTGCAAAACGTCGTGCTGATCTGCGGTCACTACAAAGGCATTGATGAGCGCGTGCGCACCCGCTACGTGACGCACGAGGTGAGCATCGGCGACTACGTGCTCTCCGGCGGCGAACTGGCAGCCGCCGTCCTCACCGACGCCATCGTGCGCCTGCTGCCCGGCGTGCTCAACAACGAGGAATCGGCTCTGACCGACTCCTTCCAGGACGGCTTGTTGGCTCCGCCCGTGTACACCCGACCTGCCAGCTTTGAAGGCATGGACGTACCCGCCGTGCTGCAAGGTGGCGACCATGTGGCCATTGAGAGCTGGCGCTTCGAGCAGGCAGTGGCGCGTACGCGCGCCCGACGGCCGGATTTGTTGGACGAATAGAGATTCAGCACGTTGCCGGGCCCAGCCTTGTCTGGTTCAGAAAATTGCCGTACTTTTGCGGCCCGAATGGCTGCTTGCAAAAGCGCTCGTATTCGGTTTTTTTCATCAACGGGCCTCTCCTCCGTGCGCGGATGCCCGGTTTTTAACCCGCAGTTTTTGCGATGAGCGTTCACCTCGATTTCATCAACCAGGAAGGCCGCGACCGCCGCGCTTCCTTCCCCGTGTTCGCCGCCGGCGATACGGTCAACGTCCACGTTAAAATCCGCGAGGGCAACAAGGAGCGTATTCAGCAGTTCCAGGGCGTGGTGCTCCAGCGCCGCAACCCGAATTCGAACGGCGAGACCTTCACCGTCCGGAAAGTATCGAACCAGATCGGCACTGAGCGCATTTTCCCGCTGCTCTCGCCCAACATCGACAAGATCGAGCTCGTACGCCGCGGCGTGGTGCGTCGCGCCCGCCTGTTTTACCTGCGCGGCCTCTCAGGCAAGCAGGCACGCATCAAAGAGCGCAAAGCGTAAACTTTTGACTTGGCCGCCATTGGCTACCCGGAAAAGCCGGGCTTCCCTCGCGGGAAGGCCGGCTTTTCCCTTTTTCTACCAACACCGGCGGCGCACAGCCGTACCTTCGGGCTGCAAACTGATTCAATGAAGCATTTTTTCGCGCCCGGCGCGGCCCGCATGGGGCTGGCAGCCGCGCTACTGACCGTGGTTGCCGTGGGTGGAGCCCCACAAGGCGTCCAAGCCCAATCTCTCGACCAGGTAATGCGCGCCGCTTCGGCGCCGTACTGGCAGCAGCAGGTAGACTACAAGCTACAGGTCCAACTCGATGATCGCCGGCACGAGTTACGCGCCACCGAGGAGCTCACGTACGTGAACCACTCGCCCGATCAGCTCACCTTTATCTGGTTCCACCTCTACCCCAACGCCTACCGCGATACCCATACCGCTTTCGCCCGGCAACGGCTGCGCAGCGGCTCCCGGGAGTTTCAGTTCGCACCCGACTCAAGCCGGGGCTTTATCGACGAGCTGGCTTTTGTGGTCAATGGCAAGCCCGCGCGCCTAGAGTACGCCAAGGAAAGCCCGGACATGGCCAAGCTGCTCTTGCCCGAGCCGCTGGCGCCGGGCGGGCAAGTGGTTATCCGCACGCCCTTCCATGTGAAGTTACCTAAGACGTGGAGCCGCGGGGGACACGAAGGGCAGAGCTATCAGATTACGCAGTGGTACCCTAAGCCGGCCGTGTATGACCGCGCCGGCTGGCATCCGATGCCGTACCTCGATCAGGGCGAGTTTTACGCTGAGTTCGGGACGTACGACGTCAGTATAACCCTGCCGGCCAACTACGTGGTGGGCGCCACCGGCGAGCTACAGAACCCGGAGGAGCGCGCGTTTATGGACTCGCTCGCCAACGAAGGGGCGATTCGGGCGGCGAAGGGCCCCGAAGGCTTCGGCCCCACACCCAAGCGCAGCAAAGAGGGTCCCGCCGCCGAGGTTACGCCCGCTTCTAGCGCGCGGCTCAAAACTATTCGCTACGTGCAGGATCGCGTGACGGACTTCGCGTGGTTTGCCGACAAACGCTACCAGGCCCTCAAAAGCGAAGTGATGCTACCCCGCTCGGGGCGGAGCGTGACGACGTGGCTGTTGTTCTCCCCCGGCGTAGCGAAAGGATGGCTGGAGCGGCGCGGCGACATCGACGCCGCCGTCCTTGGTTATTCGCGCCTTGTCGGCGAGTACCCGTACAGCGCCGCTACGGCATTGGCAGGCCCACTCGGGCCCGGCACCGGCGGAATGGAGTACCCGATGGTTACCATCACCGAGCCGTCGGCTATCGTGCACGAAGTTGGGCACAACTGGTTTCAGGGCATTCTGGGCTCCAATGAGCGCGACTACCCGTGGATGGATGAGGGGGTTAATTCTTACACCGAAAACCGGGTAAAAGCACCCCTCGACTCGTCGCGACGTGCGGAGACCGCGGCCAAAGCAGGCGCAAAAGTGCCCGGGCGAGCAGACAGTAAGCCGGCGGCCAGCGGCGGTGGCGGCCCCTTTGGGCTTGGCCCCAAGATGCTTAAACGCTTCGGCGCCGATGGTCTACCGGAGTATACGCTCACCGATGTAGCGTGGCAGGCATCCGTCAGCCGGGGGCTTAACCAGCCCATCAGTACCCGGAGTGATGACTTCCATTCGACTAACTATGGTGCCGACGTCTATGCCCGCACCCCCGCGGAGCTTCGCTACTTAGCCGCGTACCTCGGTCAGGCGCGATTCGACTCGTGCATGCACGCTTACTACCGCGTGTGGGCTTTCCGGCACCCGCAGCCCGCCGACATGCTCGGCGCGTTCAACGCGGCGAGTGGCGAAGAGCTATCGTGGTTTTTCCGCGACCGGCTCACGACGCTCGTCCGGCCCGACGCGGGCCTAGGGCGGCTCCGGGTCGAAGATTCCATCCGCGTTCGGATTTACAATCAGGCCGATTCGCTGCTGACCGTGCCGGTGGCAACGGTCGATGCGGAAGGCCGAGTGCTCGCGCAACGCTGGACGCCGCTTTTTCGCGAGCAAGGGACCGTGAGTCTCCCCCTGAATCCGGCGGCGGTAAGTGTCGTGATCGATCCCAATTACGTAGTGCCAACAGTGCGCCGCTCTGACGACCGCCTGCGCCTCCACGGACCGTTCCGCGCTTGGAATCCGCTGCGGTTACAGCCGCTCCTGGGCTTCGAGCGGTGGGACCGCACCGCTCTTACCTGGGCGCCATTGG
>JBKJUQ010000411.1:0-8902 GCA_046590685.1 Hymenobacteraceae bacterium | reverse complement strand
CTTCGCCCGTCACCTGCGTACCGGCTACCGTACCCAGGGTGAGCGGCGAGGGAATGATGAACGTGCGCTGGGCCGACCAGTTACCGACTGAGCCGGCACCGCAGTTCGATTGCACCTCATATTCCCAAGTGCCACCCGACAGGCCGCTGTTGATCGTGGCTGTCAGAACACCGGCGGCGGTGGAACCGGTCACCGTCCAAGGCAGCGTACCCACGAGGCGGGCGCGGTAATTATAACCGCTGGCGGGAGCTGGCGAGGCCGCCGTCCAGCTAATAGTGGCCGTGGCGGGCGGGCCAGCCGAAAGGCCCGTAGCGCTCGCCGGCTGCGCCACCTGGGCGCAGGTGCCGGGTGTCCAGGTGAACGTCAGGCCCGAAGCGGGCGCAGTGGCCGGCGAGCCGGTAAACCACGTGATCGTGTTGGAAGCCGCAGTGCCCATTGCTGTGTTCGACCAGCTGCCTACGGCCGGGGTGATCACGTTCGAGAAGACGCGGTTCGAGTAGTCCGTAGTCGTGGCGCCCCGGATACCTACCTGCCGGGAAGTGCCCGTAGCTGCGGTGCCTGAGCCATATACGAAGCTGACCGTGTTGGTCGAGTTATCCAGCTTCACCTGGAAGTTGAGCACCTGCGCACCGCCGAAAGCGGCCATATTGGCCCACTCCACCGTCATCACGCTGCCCGACACTTCGTACTTCACCGTGCCAGGGTTCGCGTTCGCGCTCGTCCCGCTCAGGTCACCCGCAAACGGCGCCGCCACTCCGTTGCCGCCCGTCGTGCTGAGCGGCGTATAGGTAGCGCCGCTCAGCGTGGTAGCGCCGAACGTCAGGAAACCATTCGTGGTGATGTTGTACGTCGTGTACGCCGTCCCGTTGAACGTGAACGAGAAACCGGGCGTGACCAATGAGATGGCGTCGTCGATCCCAGTTCCCAAGCCGGTGTGAACCGTGGTGGCACCGGCGCCGAGGAGAGTGAACGTCCCGCTCGCCTGCGAGAACGTGTACCGGTTTGCCTGCGCCTGCGCCGCGCCGATACTCATTAGCCCGAGCGCAGCAGCCAGCAGGCCGGTTCGCCACAGATTACGCGGTGGTGCCCCAGAAGGGGCTGTAGTCCGCGCGGAAGGGGAGATGGGCCGAATTCGGCCCAGCACCCCGGTTCGTAGGAGTTTAAACATGTACCTGAAAGGTGGAAGTTGGAAAAACAAACAATAAAACCGAGCAGAACGCGAGGCCACTTAGCCTGAACGAGTAAAAGCGACTAGCTTAAACGGGAGGCTTACAGCCTGTTGATTACAAATGCGGCCATTCATTCCGGAAAGCGCACGATATGGCGGCGTAACACGCTCGCCTTGCCATCGTTCCGGCAATGGTCCTTGCACCTCAAAGTTAACAACATTTCCTTAAGAAGTCTTGGGTGTTATGTTTTTTTCAGCCCGCGACGAGTGTTATTGTTAACTTTAACATCTGCTCAGACATGGAGATTTTTAAGTATTTCGCAAAAACACATTGCCGAAACACGTTAACAATGTCGTTCTCGCATGTGCAACCCACTTCGGCTACTCTCTCCTGACTGTTGGCCCGCATGGTTCCTACTAAAAAATTTCTCAGGAAGCAGTGATGCTCAGTAGAAGGGGGCATCGCTGGAGCCATCAAGGGGTCACTCGGTCGGGCGTTTCCGAACGGAGGCGCTGCGGGGTGGGATGACCCATCGCGGGCCGGGTGGCGCCCGCCAGCGTACATCGGGCAACCCGGTGGCAATCGCCCCAACATAATTTTTCGCGGCAGCGCGCACGCCGAGGAGCCGCTTCCTGATGGGAAGCTACCTAACTACTGCCTACGAGTAATTTACTCCCTGTCTGATGCAGCCCGTTCTGCACGGCGGGGCCGGCGCGCGCCCGGTCCTTTAGGTTGCCAGCGCTAGCGCAACCGGTTTTCCATCGCCTCAAGCTGCTGCTGATGGAGCGGCCGGGGTTTGGGGCGCTAACCGGGAGATTGCGAGCCCGAGCAGCACCGGCAGCGGGGAAAGAAGCCCGCCACCCACACCGCCGCCATCGATCAGATCGCGGGCCAGGGGCGTGAACGTGGCCCCCATCCCCAGTAACCGACCGAGCACCAGCAGCGACCCGATCAACACGAACACCGCACCGTAGGCCAGCAGCACGAAGCGCGTCTTGCGCCGGTCGGCCAACGCAAAATGCAGCGTCAGGATGCTCAGGCCAACGTAGAGCAAGCCGTAGACGACCATCGCGGGGATGTTGCGCGTGGTGAGCGTACTGCCCCCCGCCTTCACGAGTGGCGCATCAGCGGGCGTGGCGGGCGTGAACAGGTGCGTCAGAAAATCCTGCACCTGGTGGTCATAGTGGCCCAGCAGCAGCAGCGCGGCAGCCAGCATCCCTACCCCGATCCAGCGCCCGATCGGGCGTTCGGCCACGGCGCTACGCATTGATCGCCGAAGAAGAAACCGCCTCGGGTGCGGCGGGCGGAACAGGTGGCGGCGAAGCGAAACGGCGTACCCAGATCGTCCAGAACCAGAAAATAAATCCGTATACTACGATCGTAAAGGTGTAGTGGTGGTTGAATTGGGTGGTATCGCGCGAAAACACCTGATTGAGCGCGAGCGCCACCACACGCAGAATGTTGATGATGTGGATTACCAGAATCCCCGCCGGGATAAACCACAGCTTGGCGCGCCACGGCCCGGGATAAGCGATGATGAACCCCGCAAACAGGGCCATCACCGGTAGCCCATCGCACTGCCAGCCCACCGATACGACGTGCCAGCCCTTCAGGTACAAAAACGTGCCTTTGGCGAGCGAGTCATACCCCATCAATCGCAAGGTCCCCGCGCTGGCTTCGGCGATGTGGCGGCACAGCGCCGCGTCGAGCGAGTAGCCCCAGCCGCCACCGTGAATCAGTCGGGTATAGAACAGATACCAAGCGACGTAAAGAAGCGCGGCCGTCAGCAGAAAGCGCGGTAAGCGCTGCGAAAACAAATTCACCGGTAGTAGAAGCGATAGAGCGAATGGGCGCCAACGAGGTGCCGTCGGCAAATTTACGACGTAAACCCGCCCTGCCTCCGGGTGGTCCCGCGAGAACAACTTACCCCTAAGAAAAACCCGTCCTTAAGTCGCTTTATCAGCCAGCACCGCCTCCGCCGCCTGGCGGCCGCTGGCCAGCGCGGCGTTGAGCGAGGGATAAGCGACGTGGTCGCCGCAGCGCCACACCCCGGGCCGTACTCCCCGGGCGCCGCCGGGTGGGTCGACTGCGGGCAAGGCGTCGGGCACCCGGAAAGCCCCCAGCCAGCGCCACGCCTGCACGGCGGCGGCGCCGTACCACCCGCTCAGCTCGGGGCGCAGCGCGGCGTCGAGTGCCGCATCTGTCGGCAGCGCGAGCGCGGCGGGTCCGTGCGAGGAAACCGAGATGAGCGTCTGGCCGGCCGGCGCATACGTGGGCTGCACGTCCGACGGCACGGCCACGTTGTGCACCAGACCCTCGGGGGTAGCGGCGGGCGCGAGGGCCAGCAGCCGATCGCCGCGGGCCGGGGAGATGGGAGCCGCGTAGTACGCCACGGTGGTCGCGCGGAACGCCGCCGGGTCCGGCGGGGCCTCGCCCAACAGGTGTGCGGCGGCGCGCGCATCCGTCGCCACGATGATGGCGCGACTCGCGAGGCGCTCGCCCGAAGCCAGCACGGCCGTCAGGTGATCGAGGTGCGCGACGAGCGTATTGAGTCGGATGCTGGGAGCGGGCAGGGGCGCGGCGAGCGCTTCGCCGACGGCCTGAATACCGCGCGCGGGTAGCGCCGCAGCCGTCGTCAGGAATTGCTTTAGCAGAAACAGCAGCAAGCCGGCCGCAGGCGCCAGGTCGCGGTCGAGAAAGACGCCTCCGAAGAAGGGACGGAAAAACCGATCCGTGATTTGGTCAGAAAAGCCTTGGGCCCGCAGGTAGTGCCGCGCGCTCTGCCCGGGCGCGTAGGCGAGGAGCGTCTCGTTGGGCGTACGGGCCACAAAGGCGACCAGGCGCACGAGGCGCAAACGGTCGGGCCAGGTAGTCAGGCCGCCGCCGAGGTAGCGGAGCGCGCCGATGCCTTCTTTCAGGGGGTTGAGGACCGTACGCCACTCGTTGCCCACCCGCACCCGCGCGCCGGAGCGGAAGCTGCGTAGCTCTAAGGCACGATAATCCCCGAGCCAGCGCTGTGCCTCGGGATACGAAGTGAGCAAAATCTGAAAGCCGTGATCGAGCAGGAAGCCTTCGGGGTGGCGCGTGGTCCGCAGCCGCCCCCCCACGTGCGAAGCGGCTTCGAGCAGCTGAAACGGCTGGCCGGCGGCGTGCAGCGTACGCGCCGCCGCGAGTCCGGCCGCGCCGCCGCCGATGATGAGAGTAGGAAGGGAGGAATCCGTCATTGCGGGCTCAAAGTACGCCGGGAGCGGGCCTACGCACTCGGCAGCCGAACCCGACCGCCAGCGGGGCGCAGGACGGTTTGCCAAGTATTACCTCTCCTCCCCCGCTGACGCCCGCGCCCCCCGCGCCGCGCTCCTGCACACCCTTTCCCACGCCGGGCTGCCGCCGGCGCTGGTGCTCACGGCCGAGCTGGATGTGCTACGCGACGAGGGCGAGGAGTACACCCGCCAGCTAGAAGCCGCCGGCGTGCGCACCAAATGCGTGCGCTACGACGGGATGATCCACGAATTTTTCGGCTTAGCCGGCGCCGTCGATGGCGCCAAGGCCGCCCTCACCGAAGCCGCTAACGGGCTGATGGAGGCGTTCGGGACCGCGGCTTAGCTATGTGGCCTGCCTACCGACGCGCTGAGCAGGGCGCGGTGCGCGCGCAAGCGGTTACGCGGCTGGTTGCGCCCGCCTGCCGACTTTTGCCGGATGAGAAACCGGCTCCTTAGCCTCTGCCTCCTGACCCTGCTGCCGGCCCTCGCCTTCGCTCAGCACCGGCGGGCCCTCGCGGCCCGGCGGCCGCTGCCGCGCCCCAAGCTCGTGGTGGGTATCGTGGTAGATCAGATGCGCTACGATTTTCTGTACCGCTACTGGCCGAAGTACGCCGCTACGGGTGGCTTTAAACGGCTGCTCGGCCAAGGGTTTCAGTATACTGACTGCCACTACGATTACGTCCCGACCTACACGGGCCCCGGCCACGCGGCCATTTACACGGGCACCGGACCGTCGGGCAACGGCATCGTGGGCAACAACTGGTTCGTGCGCGAAACCGGCAAGGGCGTGTACGTCACCGAAGACCCGAGTGTCCAAACCGTCGGCTCGACCTCCGTGGCGGGGCAGATGTCGCCGAAGCATCTCCTGACTACCACCATCACCGATGAGCTGCGCCTCGCCGACCCGGCCAACAAGGTAGTGGGCCTATGTCTCAAAGACCGCGGCTCCGTCCTGCCCGCGGGCCACTTCCCGACGGGCGCCTACTGGTTCGACGGCGTGACCGGCAACTTCATCACCAGCACGTATTACCAGCCGCAGCTGCCGGATTGGGTGAAGACGTTTAACGCGCGCCGCCGAACCGACACGCTCCTGAGTCATCCCTGGACACCGCTGCTCCCGCTGGTGGCCTACACGGAAAGCACCGCCGACGACGTGCCGTGGGAAAACACGTTTCTGGGGGAGGAGAAGCCGGTTTTTCCGCACAATCTGCCCGCCATCCTAGCGCCCAACCTCGCGAAAGCGGCTATGACCAGCCAGACGCCGGCCCTCTACGACCTGATCCGGCAAACGCCCTTCGGCAATACGCTGACGGTGGAATTTGCCGCCGCCGCGCTCGTCGGCGAAAACCTGGGCAAAGGGCCGACGACCGATTTCCTTGCCGTCTCGTTTTCGTCGACCGATTACGTGGGTCACTTCTACGGCCCTAACGCGGTGGAGACGGAGGATACGTACCTGCGGCTCGACCACGACCTCGGCGCGCTGCTCGACCTGCTCGAAAGCACGCTCGGGAAAGACCAGGTCCTCGTGTTCCTGACCGCCGATCACGGCGCGGCCCACTCCCCCGGCTTTCTGGCGGAGCGCCACATCCCGGCGGGCTCCATCGGCCCCGCGCTGATGCGCGACTCGCTGAAGCGCGAGCTGGTCCGCCGCCACGGCGCGGGCAACTGGGTCCTCGCCTACGACAACCAGCAGATCTACCTCAATCACGCGCTTGCCGAGCAGAACAGCATCCCGCTGCCCGATCTGGAAGACGAGGTGGTGGGCTTTATGACGCAGTTTACGGGCGTCAACCGCGCCATCGCGGCCGTCGATCTCCAGAAATCGCACTGGGAGTCGGGCCTGCTGATGTACCTCGAAAACGGCTTCTACCCCAAGCGCTCCGGCGACGTGCTCGTGGTGCTCGAACCGGGCTGGCTCGAAGGGTACGTCGGGCCGCTCACAAAGGGCACCACCCACGGCTCCACCTCCAACTACGACACGCACGTGCCCCTCATCTTCTGGGGCGGCCCGGTGCGGCGCGGCGAAAGCGCGGCCCCCGTGCGCGTCATCGACATCGCCCCCACGCTCGCCCAGTTTCTGCGGATCCAGGAGCCCAATGGCTGCACCGGCAAAGTGCTGCGGGAGGTGCTGCGGCGGTAGTTGGTTGATGGTTGATGGTTGGTCGACTGGTCGAAAACCGGTGACTATACCGGCTTTTTCCTGCCAAGCAGGTGCAGATTCGCTGCACACTTTTCGGATCTACCCGACATTCAGGTAGCCTTACCGCACACGCGGCAGCGCTACCCGACGTTCAGGTAGCCTTACCGCACCCGCGGCAGCGCTACCCGACGCTCAGGTAGCCTCGCCGCACGCGCGGCAGCGCTACCCGACGTTCAGGTAGCTTTGTGGCACTCGTTTCCGGGCTACCCGCCGTTCCGCCTTATTCCCTCCCTCCCCCCATATGGCCCTTTTCAGCCCCTGGCACGACATTCATTACGGCGACGCCGCCCCCGACCTCGTGCAGGCCATCATCGAGATTCCGAAGGGGTCGCGCGGCAAGTATGAGCTCGACAAGGCCAGCGGGCTACTCAAGCTCGACCGCGTGCTGTTTTCGGCCGTGCACTACCCGGCGGCGTACGGCTTCATCCCGCGCACGTACTGCGACGACCGCGACCCGCTCGACATTATGGTGCTGTGCTCGGTCGACGTGCCGCCGATGTGCCTGCTCGAAGCCAAAGTCATTGGGGTGATGCAGATGATCGATGCCAATGAGGAAGACGACAAAATCATCGCCGTCGCGGCGGGCGATCAGTCGGTCAATCACTTCAACGACCTCTCCGACCTGCCACCGCACATGCTGCTCGAAATCCGCGGCTTCTACGAGGATTACAAGAAGCTCGAAGGCAAGACGGTCGTGGTCGAGAACTTCCTCGGGCGCACCGAAGCGCTCGACATCATCCGGCGCGCCATCAAGCTCTACGAAGACACCCCGCGGGAAGTGATGGGCTAGCCGAGGCTACCCCTGACGCCGGCGCCGGCGCACGAGCGCGTAACCGATCGTGAGCCCCCCGAGCGCCCCCAGCGCGGCGAATACCCACGGCGAGAGGCCGCGGGTGGCGGCCGAGGCACCCCCACCGCTACCCGTTACGACGGCCGCCGTGGCGGCGGGCTGAGCGGCCAGCAGCTCGGCGAGTTTCTGGTATTTGGGCCGCTGATCCTGCCGCAGATCCGGAAATTGGCGGAACAGATCGGCGCGGATGCCTTCGAGTACGACCCGCATCCGCGCGCGATCGGTTTCGGAGGCGCCGGTGTAACGCTTCTCGTTGAGCTCGACTTCAATCTCGGTAAACGTGGCCGGGGCGCCGCCGACGTGGTAAGACGAGTCGAGCGTGATGGTCGAGAAGTCTTCGCCGTCCTGCCGCAGATACAGGCGGCGGCGGCGCTGCGCGAGCACAAAGGCGAGGCGCAGGTCGGCGGGGCGCACGTGCAGGGCGGCGAGCGCGGCGTCGAAGTCGGCGCGGTCGGCGGGGCGCAGCAGCTCGGCGAGCGGCGTGGCCGCCGTGGCACCCTCGACGGGCTTGAATTTCAGCTCCTGGCGCAGCAAGCCCCCGGCATCGTCGGTGATTTTGAGCTGCACGAGCTGCTTGATGAGCTGACCCGTGGTATCGAAGCGCTGGCGGTGCCGCAGGCCGGCGCGGGCGCGCAGCAACGTGCCGGCGGGCACGTCGAAGTAGCGGTCGCGAAAAGTTTCCTCCCCGCGCGCGCTCATCCAGCCCGCCCCGAGGGCCCGGGGCTTATCTACGGCGTACCGGGTCTGCAGCCAGCGCCAAACCGGGCCCGCCTGCCCCGTGGGCACGGCCAGCTTGTATTCGGTTTCGAGGCGGGCGCCGGCCGTCGGGGTGGTTTGCCCCATCACCGCGCTGCTCAGCCACCCCACCAGCGCCAGCGCGCCCAAAAGTCTTTCCAGCATCGGGCAAAATTACCCAGCCGCCGCCAGCAGTCAGCGCGCCGACCTTTGCACTACTCCCCCGCGCGCCCGTGCCGAAACTCCTCCTCCGGCTTCTCACCCCGCTGCTCGACTTCGTGCTCTACGGCCACCTGCTGCTCGCCGCGGCGGCGGCCGCCCTGACGTGGTCGACGGGCGAGCTGCTCGGCCAGCGACTCCCGCCCACGCTGCCCGCGTTGGCGGGCGCGGCCACGCTGGCGCTGTACAATTTCGACGGTCTGGTGCCGTACAAGCGTCGCCAGTCCGCCACCTCCGCGCGCGGCCGCTGGTTGCAGACCCACCCGCGCACCCTCGCCGGGCTGGCCCTCGGGGGCTTGCTCGCCACCGCACCGCTCGGCTGGCAGCTGCTGCGCGACGCGCCCGACGCGTGGCTCAAGCTCACGCCGCTGGTGGCAATGGCGGTTCTTTACTCCGTGCCGGTGGTGCCGGGCTGGCCGCGCTGGCGCCCCCTGCGCGATATCCCGCTCGCCAAGGGCATTCTGATCGC
>JBKJUQ010000406.1:0-3978 GCA_046590685.1 Hymenobacteraceae bacterium | reverse complement strand
CATCTCCGAAGATGTAGATGGTGAGGCCCTGGCCACGCTGGTAGTGAACAAGCTGCGCGGCTCGCTGAAAATCGCGGCCGTGAAGGCTCCTGGCTTCGGCGACCGTCGCAAGGCGATGCTCGAAGACATCGCCATCCTCACCGGTGGACAGGTGATCTCGGAAGAGCGCGGCTTCAAGCTGGAGAACGCGACGCTGGCCGACCTCGGCACGTGCGAGAAAATCACCGTCGATAAGGACAACACGACCCTCATCAACGGCAAAGGCCAGCCGGAAGACATCAAAGCGCGCGTGGCCCAGATCCGCGCCCAGATGGAAACCACCACCTCGGACTACGACAAGGAGAAGCTTCAGGAGCGCCTGGCCAAGCTCTCGGGCGGCGTGGCGATCATCTACATCGGCGCCGCTACGGAGGTGGAGATGAAGGAGAAGAAAGACCGCGTCGACGACGCCCTGCACGCGACCCGCGCAGCGGTGGAAGAAGGCGTAGTAGCCGGCGGCGGCGTGGCGTTCATCCGCGCCCTCGACTCGCTGGCCGACGTCGCGACCAATAACCTCGACGAGCGCACCGGCGTGAACATCATCCGCACGGCGATTGAAGCGCCCCTGCGCACGATCGTCGCTAACGCCGGTGGCGAAGGCTCGGTGGTGGTGCAGAAAGTGCGCGACGGCAAAGGCGACTTCGGCTACAATGCCCGCGAAGACCGCTACGAAGCGATGTTCGCCGCCGGCATCATCGACCCCACGAAAGTGACGCGCCTGGCGCTCGAAAACGCCGCGTCCGTGGCCTCGATGCTCCTCACGACCGAGTGCGTGATCAGCGACGAGCCTGAGGACGAGAAAGGCGCCGCCGGTGGCGGCGGCGGCATGGGCGGCATGGGCGGAATGGGCGGGATGATGTAGACCGCAGATTAAGCTGATTCGACGGATTGCACTGATTCCGTTGAAACGCAAAACCGCCCCCTCGGCCCATTGGCTGAGGGGGCGGTTTGCGTTTCAGCAGCACCGGGCAGCGACCTGCTAGCCCGAACGCCCCGGCTTTAGGGCTGCACCACGACGCGGCGCGTCGTCGTGCCCATCGGATCGGCGATTCGCACGACGTACGTACCGGCGGCCACGTCGGCCAGCGATACCTGCTGTTCGGCGACGGTCAGGGACCACTGACGAACGGGGCGGCCGAGCATGTCGAGCAGGGTGGCGGTGGCGCGCTCGGCGGTGGCCCGGCGCAGCGTGAGGGTGGAGTGCGCGGGGTTGGGGTAGAGCTGCCACGTCGCATCGGAGGCGGCCAATGCCTCGGGGCGGCCCAAGGGAATGTTGGTGAGGCGCGCCAGCGCCGGGCGCTGCACGCCGTCGACAGTCGTGAAGGCGCCCCCCACGACCAGATCGCCGGTCGACTGGAACACCCAGGCTTGGTCGGACTCGCCGCCGTAGCCGGTGCCGAACTGCACCGGCGCGAACGAGGGATCGACGGCGCCGGTAGGAAGCAGGCGGCGCAGCTGTGGCCCCCCCGCGTAGATGGATTGGCGGAACAGGAGAGTTCCGTTGGCCTGAACGGTCGTCACGCCCCCGACCAGACTGGCATCCAGAGTAAACGAGGGGTCTACCGTGCCCGCAGCGGTCAGCTTATGCGCGCCTTGGTAGGTAGTGCCATTCAGCGTAAAGCTGCCACTGACGAGAACGGTATTATCGGGCAGCGCCAACACGTTGAAGAAGCTGTCCAGACGAAGGGGTTGCCCACCGTTGAAAGAAGGTAGCGGCCTTCCGCTGGCATCAAGCCAGTGCACGAAATCGGAATTCTCGACCAGCACCACCGAGCCATCGGGCAGCAGATCGACCCGGGTCACCGTAAGGTAGCCTGCGGTATCGAGCGGCGAAGTAAACGTGGGGTCCACGGCCCCGGAGGCGGTCAGGCGCACTACGCTCGCGACCGGCGTACCATTGAACCGCTTGAAGAAACCCCAGACCAGGACCCGGCCATCCGGCTGCTCGCGCACCCCCTGCAAGTTGACGGACGAGTTGTAACCGGTCGCGCCGGCGCCGTCGTCGAAAGATGCGTCGCGGGTGCCGTTCGGCTGCAAGCGGTACACGTGATCATCGGCGCTCGTGAACACGCGGTCGTTTGCGCCGATGCTGATGACCGGCGGGCTCACCATTAGCGTCGCCACGGCGGGGTCGAGCTGAAACGAGGGGTCGAGGGCGCCGTTGGCCGTAAAGCGGACCAACTGCGGCCGCGCAGTACCGCCGATGGTGCCGAAGTTGCCGCTCGCGACCAACTGATCGCCGCTTTGGCGGCCCAGGGCCGCAATAGTGGCGTAGGCTTGGAAGGAAGAGGGCGTGAAGCCGGCGTCGGGCGGCCCCGCGGCCGTCAGGCGCGCCACTCCGGCGATGGCCTGCCCGCCCACCTGCTGAAACGAACCTCCCAAGAGGATGCTCGCCCCCGGCCCGGCCGCCACGACATTTACTCCACCCGAAGTCGTGGGCGCAGTGAACGTGGGGTCCAGGGTGCCATCGGCTTGCAGGCGCAGGACCCGCTTGGTGGGGCTACCGTTCTGGCTCAGGCCCGAGCCGACCACCAGCACCTGCTGGTTGGGCAGCACCGCGATATCGCGCACGTACCCGTTAGGCGCCAGCGTGACGAACCCCGCGTCCGGCGACCCGTCGGAGTTAAGGCGCTGTACACCGCGCGAAGACTGGTATGTATTGTCAGTAAACAAAAACCCGCCGATCAGCACCTTCCCCGTGGGCAGCAATGCGAGGCGGAACACGAGGTCTTCGGGCGTGAGCGAGTCGGTAAACGTAGGATCAATCGCTCCGCTGGGCAGCAGGCGGTACAGCATCCCATCGAAGGGATACACCCCGGGCGCCTCAAAGTACTGGTAACCCCCGATCAGCAGCTTGCCGGCGGGATCGGGCACGATGGTGTACACAATGTTCTCATCGGCCGACGTGGTGAACGAGAACGTCGGGTCCGGTACGCCCGCCGCCGAGAGGCGCACCAGACCCGCCGCGGGCTGGCCGTTGAAGCGGTGAAACATGCCCCCGACCAGTACCCGGCCCTGCCCATCCACGGCCAGCGACAGCACCAGCGCATCGGCCCCGAGGCCGCCAGGGTTGAACGTGGCATCGAGGGAGCCATTGGCATTGAGGCGCGCTACCCGACCGGCAGTTTGGCCGTCGTAGCGCGTAAACGTCCCCCCGATCAGGTACTGCCCGTTGGGCAGCGGCACGATGGCGCGCACCGAGCCGTTCGCCCCCACGCCCCCAGCCCCGAAACTCGGGTCAGGCTGCCCGGAGGCCAGCAACCGAGCGAATTTGCCGCGCACCTCCCCGTTGAGCAAATCGAACGTCCCCCCCACCAACACGCGGCCCGCAGCATCAACAGCCAGCCCACCAACCGTGTTGCCCTTGCTGTTGAAGGACGCCGCCCGCGCGTCGAGCACGGCAAACGAGGGGTCGACCACCTGCGCGCGCGCAGGGGTAGCTAGCAGGGTAAGGGCGCCCAGCGCCGCAGTCAGGCAGCGGCGCGAAATCAACTTCATCATCAGGGAAGAAAAACAGGGGTAATGAAAGACCCAGACTCGGGTAGTGGCAACGGCTGACCAGCCGGCTGCTGCCATGACGGGAGCTGGGGCCGATGCACGGCTTCGTAGCGGCTAAAAAAAACAACTTTTTTTCGGCTTGCGGGCCGCCACCAGTTAGCCCCTTGCATTTGCCACCAGTTAGGGGCGAATGCAAGGGGCTGCTGATGGGTTATGCTACCGATTCAGGACTTACGCACGGCGCGAAAACCGGCTTGGAAACGCGGTTTTGGCGGTCCCGGAGGGACTACCTTCCGGTAGAAAACCGCGTTTCCAGTCAATATGTGGTCCCGGAGGTGTATGGCTCAATTAAATTAGCGCACGTTTTCGTTTATACTCCGTGCCGATGCGCCAGCACAAAAACGCCGCCCTGACTCCGCGCCAACGCGAAGAAATTCAAGC
>JBKJUQ010000159.1:0-5316 GCA_046590685.1 Hymenobacteraceae bacterium | reverse complement strand
ACGCGGATGGCGTAGCTGCTCCGCACCTCATAGTACGGCGCGGCGGTGATGACGAGCTGGTTGCCGCTGACGCTGAACGCGCCGTTATCGGCACTGCCCGTCCCGCTCACCAGCGCGTAGGTGAAGGTGTTGCCCGCGTCGGGGTCGGTGGTGGAGAAATTGCCGATGGCCGAGCCGCCGGGCGTATTCTCGGCCACGCTCTGCGGCGAGAGGCCCAGGGCTGTCGGGGCGTCGTTGAGGTTGGTGACGGTGATTGTGAACGTCTCTTCGACGAACGCCCCGCCGTTGCCGGTATCCGTCGAGCGGATCCGCACGGCGTAGCTGTTCTGCGTCTCGAAGTCGAACACGGCCGCCGTGTGCAGCTGCTCGCCCATAATCGTGAACGAGCCGTTATCGGTGCTGCCCGCGCCGCTCACCAGCGCGTAGGTGTAGCCACTGCCAGGGCCGGTGGTGCTCAGGCCGCCCACGCTGGTGCCGACCGGCTCGTTTTCCGGTAAGCTCTGCGGCGAGAGGCTGACGCTAGTCGGCGCTTCCGCCAAGTCGTTGAGGTTCACCGTGACGGTGGCGCTGCTGAAGAGGCTGCCGTCCGTGACCCGCACCGTCAGCGAGTAGGTGGGCAGCGTCTCGAAATCCAGCGTGTTCGAGAACTGTACCCGCAGCTGATTGCCCACGAAGTTGAACGCGGCGCCCGTGTTGCCACCGATGATGAGGTAGGTGAGGGAGGTGCCCGCGTCGGGATCGCTCGCCGCCACCGTGCCCACCACCGTGCCGGCAGTGCTGTTCTCGTCCACGGCGAAGGTCTGCGGGCTGATGCTCGGCGCTTCGTTCGCGTTGGTCACATTGACCGTCACGGTGGCCGAGCTGGTCAGGGTGCCATCCGAAACCTGCACCGTTAGGTTGAAGGTCGGATTCGCCTCGAAATCAATCGGGGCAGCATTGGCGACCTGAAGCTGATTCGTCGAAGCGTTGAAGCTGAAGGCGCCGCCGGTGTTGCCACCCGTGATGCTATACGTCAGCGTGGTGCCCGCGTCGGGGTCACTGGCCGCCACGATGCCCACCAGATTGCCATTAGGCGAATTCTCCGCAATGGCGAAGGTCTGCGGGCTGATGCCCGGCGCCTCGTTCACATCGTTCACCGTGATGGTGAACGTCTGTTCCGCAAACAGGCTGCCTTGATCTGTCGTCCGAACGCGGATGGCGTAGCTGGGCTGCGCCTCGAAGTCGGGCGCGGTGGTAATCACGAGCTGATTGCCGCTGATGCTGAACGCGCCGTTGTCGGTGCCGCCGGTGCCGCTCACCAGGGTATAAGTGAAGGTATTACCCGCGTCGGGGTCAGTAGTCGAGAAGTTGCCGATGGCGGTGCCGCCGGGCGTGTTCTCGGCCACGCTCTGCGGCGAGAGGCCCAGGGCCGTGGGCGCCTGGTTGGTGATAACCGTAAAGGCCACCCCGTTGGAGGTGCCACCCGGCGTGGTAATCGTCACGTTGCCGCTGGTAGCGCCTGCCGGCACGGTGGCTGTCGCGGTGGTGGCGCTCGCCACGTTGAAGGTCACGGCGGCGGTGCCATTGAAGCTCACGCCGGTGGCGCCGGTGAAGCCGGTGCCGGCCAGGGTGATGCTCGTTCCCACCGGCCCGCTGTTAGGTGTCAGGCTGGTGAGGGTGGGCGCGGGCGGCTGGTTCAGGCGGACGCTCACGGTAGTGCCGCCGGTAGCGGTCGCCAGGTCGAGGTCGCCGTCGTCGTCCATATCGGTCAGCGCCACGAAGCCTCCCCCGGTCAGGGTGCCGCCCGTGGCGGGGGGGCTGAACACGCCGTTGCCGTCGTTGAGGCGTAGCGCAATGCCGCCGTTGCCGCTGGCCAGCAGGTCGAGGTCGCCGTCGCCGTCCACATCGCCGAGCGCCACGATGCTGGTGCCCGCCCCGGTGGCTACTTCGCCGTTGGCCGCGATGGCCGGCGGCGCAAAGGTGCCGCTGGTGTTGAGGCGAACGCTCGCGGTGCCGGCGCCCTGGTTGGCGGTCACGAAGTCAAGGTCGCCGTCGCCGTCCACGTCGCCCACGGCCAGGAGGAAGGGCTGGGTGCCCACGGCCACGTTCTGCGCGCCCGAGAAGGCGCCCGTGCCGTCGTTTAGACGTACGCTGACGGTGTTGCTTTGGAAGTAATTGGAGGTGAGCAGGTCGAAGTCGCCGTCGCCGTCCACGTCGGCGCCCACGGCCGCGATGGCGAAGTTGATGCCGCTCACGGTGTTCAGCAGGGCGAAGGCGCCGCTGCCGTTGTTGGCGTAGATCTGCACGCCACTAGCGACGGGCACCAACAGGTCGAGGTCGCCGTCAGCGTCCACGTCGGCGGGGGTCACCCAGCGCGGGGCGGCGGCGGTGGTCACGGTAGCGACCGTGAAGGTGCCGGCGCCTGCGTTCAGGCCCACGCTCAGGTTGGCGCCGGTGCCGGCGGGGTTGCCGTAGTTGGCCGTCACGAAGTCGAGGTCGCCGTCGCCGTCGAAGTCGGCCAGCGCGGCCGTGATGGGGTTGCCCGCTACTGTCACGGAAGTGGCGGGCGCGTAGGTGGCGGGGCCGGTGGCCAGCGCCACGCCCACGGTGGTGGTGCCGTAGTTGGTCCAGAGCAGGTCGGGGCGACCGTCGGCGTTGAGGTCGCCGGTGGCCAGATGGCTCGTGGTGTTGCCGCCCGGCACGGAGGTCGCCGCGCCGAAGAGGCCCACGCCGGTGCCGCCCGTGGCGGCCGTGAACTGGTGGACGTGGCCGCGCGTCAGATTGGCCCCGGCACTGCTCTGCGCAGCCGTCGTGGTGGTTACCAGCACGGTTTCGCCGGCTTTGATGTCGGTGGTGGGGTTGAAGGTGATGGTGCTGCCGCTGACCGAGGCCGCGCCGCCCTGCGTCCCGCGCATCCGGCCGCCGCGCTGCTGACTGAACACGTTGACGGCGCCCACACTGGCGGCGCTGCCGCTCATCGGCTGGTCGAAGGTCACGGCCACGCTGGTCGCGCGGGCCGCATTCCGCAGGTTGCGCGTGGGACTGAGCGCCGTGATGACGGTCTGGACCGTAAAGCTGGTGCCGCTCGTGCCGGTGGTGCCGTTCGCGCCGGTGATGCTGATCGGCCCGGTAGTACTGCCCGCGTCCACCGTGAAGGTGAGGCTTGTGGCCGTGGGGGTGCCGGTGATGGTGCCCGCCGCGCCGTTGACGCGCACGGCCGTGGCGCCCAAGAGGTTGGTGCCGCTGACGGTTACGCTCTGGCCGATGAGGCCGCTGGTGGGGTCGAACGACGTGATGGTAGGCACGGGTAGCGCCGTGCAGGTGGTGGCCGTGAGCGTGAACGGCCCGCGCGCCGTATTAAAGCCGCTGACGTAGATCAGGTACGTGGTGCCGGTCAGGGCATTGAACGTCAGGCGCGAGGAGTTGCCGGCGCCGCTGTCGTCATCGCCGGCCACGCAGACGTAGGAGCCGCAGGTGCCGCTAAACACGAAAAGCTTGGTGTCGAACGAGCCGGTCTGACCGCCTTCGGTGGTCAGGGTCACGGCATTGTTGTTCCCCGCGAACGAGTACCACACCCCGCCGGCCGCCGCGCTGATCGTCTGGCCACCGCAGCTGGCGGTCGGGTCGCCGATGGCGGTCGAATTCACGGTGGTGCCATCGATGGCTTGGCCGCAGATAATTGGGAATGACCCCGCCGCTGAACATAGATCATTCGCCGGCGACGGAATCACCGTAAAGCTGCCGGCGCTCGTGGCCGTGCCGTTCGGCGTGGTCACGCTGATGGGGCCCGACGTGGCGCTCACGGGTACGCTGGTCGAGATGGTGGCATTGTTGGTCACCGTGAAGGTGGCGGCGGCGCCGTTGAAACTGACCGCCGTGGCACCGGAGAAGTTGATGCCCGTCAGGGTCACGGCCGTGCCGGGCGTACCAGTGGTCGGCGAGAAGCCCGTGAGCGTGGGCGCGCCCACCAACACCGTGAAGACGGCCGCGCTGGTGGCTGTGCCCCCTCCCGTCACCACGCTCAAGGGGCCGGTGATGGCGCCGGCCGAAACGGTGGCCGTGATCGAGGTGGAGGAGCCAACCGCGAAGCTCGCCGCCGCCGCGCCGTTGAAGTTCACGGCCGTGGTGCCGAAGAAATTCGTGCCGGTGATGGTCACTACGGTGCCGGCCCCGCCGCTGGTGGGCGTGAAGCTGCTGAGAGTCGGCGGCAGCGAGAAATTGCTGCTGCTGGCCCCCGTACTGACCGGCGTGGTCACGCTGATGGGGCCGTTAGTGGTGCCCGGCGGCACGGAGGTCGTGATCTGGGTGGCGCTCACGAAGGTGAAGCTTGCTGCCGTACCGTTGAAAGCCACCGCCGTGACGCCCGTGAAATTGGTGCCCGTCAGGGTCACGGCCGTGCCCACCAGCCCGAACGTGGGGGTGAAGCTGGTAATGGTCGGCCCGCCCGGCACGATCACGTTGAAGGCGGCCGGCGAGGTGGCCGGACCCAGCGGCGTGGTCAGCACGATGTTGCCGCCGACAGCCCCCGGCGGTACGGTGGCCCAGATTTCCTGATCACTCGCCACCGTGAACGTGGGCGCGTTGACCCCGCCAAAGGTGATGGCCGAGGTACCCGTGAAGCCCAGGCCCCGGATATTGACGACCGTCCCCACCGGCCCGCTGGTGGGCGAGAAGCTGGTGAACGCGAGCGTGGGGTTCACGGTGAAGTTGGTCGCGCTGGTGGCCGTGCCGCTCGGCGTCCGCACCGTGATCGGCCCGGTAGAGGCGCCGAGCGGCACCGTGACGGAGATGCTGGTAGCGGAATTGACGGTGTACGTCGCGTACACGCCGTTGAACTTCACGTCGAGGGCGCCGGTGAGCGTCGTGCCGGTCAGCACGATGCTCGCCCCCACCGCGCCCGCCGTGGGGGCAAACGAGGCAAGGTGCGGCAGCACCGGAAAGGGCACCGCCGACGAAGCCGTACCGTTCGGGGTCGTCACTTGGATTACGCCCGACGTAGCGCCCGCCGGCACCGTGGTACTGATGGTGGTGGCATTGGTGACGGTAAACGCCGCCGCCGTGCCATTGAAGGTCACGCTGGTGGCGCCCGTAAAATTGGTACCCGTCAGCGTCACGCTCGCCGTTTCGCGGGCGCCGCCGCTGGGGCTGAAACTGGTGAGCGTGGGCGCCGGGCCGGTGTTGGTGAGCGTGAAGGCGGCGGCGCTGATGGCCAAGCCAGTGGGCGTCGTGACGGTGATGATGCCCGTGGTGGCCGTGGGCGGCACCACGACGTCGATGCTCGTGGACGAGGTAATGGTGGCAATCGTGGCGGGCACCCCGTTGAAGGTTACACTGAAT
>JBKJUQ010000077.1:0-6141 GCA_046590685.1 Hymenobacteraceae bacterium | reverse complement strand
CGGCGCTCGCTATTCTGAGCAAGGGCGGCCGCGTGAAGGGCGTTTGCGCAACCATCCCGAACGTGACGGCCGTGCCGTACTTCACGGCGAACAACATGGGCGCCGCGATCGCCGCCGTGCAGGCCCGGCCGCTGCCCGCGGGCGCCCCGGCCGGGGCCCGGCTGCGGCTGGTGGCCCGCAAGACGCCGCCCACCGGCGTGGTGCAAGTCATCAAGCCGCTCACGGGAGCCGACCTCTTCACCCTCGGGGCCGGGCCGGTGCTTGCCGATACCACGACCACCTTGGTTACGAGTGCCACGGTCGCGGGCTTGCGCTTGCGCTTGCGGCAGGGAGAAGCCGTGTACGCTGCCGACGGCTCGCTCATCGCGGCCAAGGCGCTGCGCTCGGATGAGGTACTCGATTCGCTGGAAATCACCCGGACCCAGGCGGCCACCGTCGGCCTCAACAACATCATCAAAGCCACCGCGGCGCGGTACAAACTCCCGGTAGCCGATATGACGGCGTTCTTCGATCGCGTCAATCGCGACGGCTTTGTGGTTAGCGGCGTCACCAATACCACGGCCTACATCACGGGCAACCTGTTTTCGCTCGACGGGGTGCACCCCTCGCCGCGCGGCTACGCCATTATCGCCAACGAGTTGCTGCGCGTCATCAATGATCAGTACGGCGCGACGCTGCCACTCGTCGATCCGGGCGAGTACCGCGGCGTGAAGCTGCCCTAATCGGGCGCCACAGGCCGAATGAGGCTTGGTTTCCGGCAAGCCTTCCGATCGTTATAGATGGCCATCGGCTTCGTAATCTTTTTCACCCACTCCCTTTTTCTTCAAAAATGAAGAGTTTTCTCCTCCCCCTGTGCTCACTGCTCGCGCTGAGCCTGACGTTCACCAGCTGCAAAAAGGACAAGAAAGAAGACCCGGCGCCGGTAGCAAAAACCAAAACCGAGCTGATAACCGGCAAAAACTGGAAGGTAACCGCCGCGACTATTGATCCGGCCATTGACTTGTTCGGAACCGGTACTCCAACCACGAACCTCTACGCGCAGCTCGAAGACTGCAACAAGGACGACCTGATTCGTTTCGACACGCCCAATGCCTACAAAGAGGACGAAGGAGGCACGAAGTGTGACGCGACCGACCCGCAGACAATCACCGGCACGTGGGTATTTAGCGCGGATGAAACCAAAGTCACGACCAACACCGCCTCCGGGGGCTCCACCACGTTCAACATCACGGAATTGACCGAGACCACGCTGAAAGGCACGGTGGTCGAAAACTTTGGCGGTCCCGTGAATTACACCCTGACTATCACCCACACCAAGCAGTAGTCCCATCCGGCCTCTGCTTATGCCACGGCCCGCCTCGGAAACATCCGGGGCGGGCCGTGGTGATTTGGGGGAAACGGCGAGGCTACGCTTCTCCCAGCAGGCTCACGCTGACGGTGAGGGGGCCAGGGCCGAGGTTGTGGATCACTACGCACGGATCTTTTTCGCCCACCGGCAGGTCTTTGCCGAGCGTCAGGCGCGGGGGGCGGCCTGGCGGCGGCCCCAACGCACCACGTAGAGGCCCGCGGGCAGGCCCGCAGGTCGAGGGGCGTAGTCGCTGAGGCGGCAGTATTGGCCACGCTACCTTTGCCGACGGCCATTGGCTTCAGTAGTCGTTGTCCATTATCCCTTTTTTCCTTCCAAAATGAAGCGTTGCTTCCTCCCCCTGTGCTCGGTCCTCGCGCTGAGCCTAACGTTCACCTCCTGCAAAAAGGATAAGAAGGACGACCCGGCACCAGTGGCCAAAACCAAAACGGAGCTGATAAGCGGCAAAAGCTGGAAGCTAACCGCCGGCACCATTGATCCGGCCGTTGACTTTTCCGGAACCGGTACTCCAACCACGGACGCGTACTCGCAGGTGGAAAACTGCCGCAAGGATGACTTGCTTCGTTTCGACACGCCCAATGTCTACACCCAGGACGAAGGCGGCACGAAGTGCACCGCGAGCGACCTGCAGACAGAGACCGGCACGTGGGCATTCAGCATGGGTGAAACCAAGATAACGACCAGCACGGCCTCCGGAGGCTCCGACACGTACAACCTCGTGGAGTTGACCGAGACTACTCTGAAAACCTCGGAGGTCATCAACATTGCCTCCGTGAATTACACCGTGACTAGCATCTACACCAAGCAGTAGCCCCGCCCGGTTCCTGCTTACGCCACGGCCCGCCTCGGAAACATCCGGGGCGGGCCGTTCGCGTTTAGTTCGCCCACTTAGTGTGCCTTGAGCCAGTTATCGCCTAACCCGATCTCGACTTCCATCGGGGTGCCGCCGGGGAGCGGTAGGGCCTGAATCATCAGCTCGGCGATCTTCTCGCTCACGATGGCGACTTCGGCCACCGGCACGTCGAACACCAGCTCGTCGTGGACTTGCAGGATCATCCGCGTCTTCAGCTCCGGGGAGGCGGCGAGCCAGGCGTGGACGTCGATCATCGCGCGCTTGATGATGTCGGCGGCGGTGCCTTGCAGCGGCGCGTTGATGGCATTGCGCTCCGCGAAGCTGCGGATGGTGCCGTTGCGCGAGTTGATGTCACGCAGGTAGCGGCGGCGCTTGAGCAGCGTGATGGCGTATTCCTGGTCGCGGGCGTCGTTGATCGCCTGATCCATAAACGTTTTCACCGCCGGAAACTCGGTGAAGTAGGCGTCGATGAGCCCCACGGCTTCCTTGCGCGGAATCTTGAGGCGCTGGGCCAGGCCGAAGGCCGAGATGCCGTAGATGATGCCGAAGTTGGCGGTCTTGGCGCGGCGGCGCTGCTCGGGGGTGACGTCGGCGAGCGGAACGTGGAAAATCTTGGACGCCGTGGACTGGTGAATGTCGAGGTGGTTGGTGAAGGCGGCGCGCATCGTTTCGTCGGCGCTGAAATCGGCCATCAGGCGCAGCTCGATCTGCGAGTAGTCGGCGGCGAGGAGCAGATGATCGGCGTCGCGCGGGACGAACGCGCGGCGGATTTCGCGCCCCCGGTCGGTGCGGATGGGGATGTTCTGGAGGTTGGGGTTGGTGGAGGAAAGGCGCCCCGTCGCCGCCACGGCCTGGTTGAACGTGGTATGGACCCGCCCATCCGACTCCCGAATCAGCAGCGGCAGCGCGTCGACGTAAGTTGATTTGAGCTTGCTGAGCTGCCGGTGGTCGAGCAGGAGCTGGGCGATCTCGTGGCCGTCGGCGGCGAGCTCGCTCAGGATTTCCTCGCCCGTGGCGTGCTGCCCCGTGCGGGTTTTGCGGGTTTTCTCGCCGCCAAGCTTGAGCTTGTCGAACAGCACTTCGCCAATCTGCTTGGGCGAGCCGAGGTTGAACTCCTGCCCCGCCAGCGCATAAATCTGGCCCTCCAGCTCGCCGATCTCCACTGCGAGCTGGGCCGATACCTCCGCCAGCGCGTTCACGTCCACGCGGATGCCCTCTTCCTCCATCGCCGCGAGCACCGGCACGAGCGGCCCTTCGAGGTCGAGAAGCAGGCCGAGCTGGTCGCGCTCCCGCAGCAGCGGCTCGAACAGGTGTTTGAGCTGGAGGGTGATGTCAGCATCCTCGGCCGCGTAGTCGCTGATCTGGGCGGGGGCGAGGTCGGCCATCGTCTTCTGGCCCTTGCCCTTCGGGCCGATCAGATCCGTGATCGGCACGGGCGTATAGTCGAGGTACTGCTCGGCGAGGGCGTCCATGCCGTGGCGTTGCTCGGGCTCCAGCAGGTAGTGGGCGAGCATCGTGTCCCAGAGCTTGCCCCGTAAGCTGATGCCGTGGTGGCGCATCACGAGCAGATCGTACTTCAGATTCTGGCCGACGATGACCGTGGCGGGGTTTTCCAGCACCTCCCGGAACTCGGCGACGATAGCGAGCGTCGCATCCCGGTCGTGGGGCGGCACCGGCACGTAATACGCCTCGCCGGGCAGCCAGCAGAACGACATCCCCACAAGCGTCGCCGTAAGGGCATCGACGGACGTCGTTTCGGTATCGAAGGAAAATTCCGGCTGGTGGCGCAGGTGCTCGATGAGCAACGCCCGGTCGGCGGGCGATTCGAGCAGGTGGTAGCGGTGGGGAACGTCGCGCAGAGTCCGCCGGGGAGGGTGGGAGAGTGGGAGGGTGGAAGGGTACGAGGGGGTATCGTCAGCACCAGCGCTCGCCGTTTCGTCTGCAGCGACGGCCGGCGTAGGGGCGCCGAACATATCGAGCTGCCCGGTTGCTTTGCCGCCCTTTTGCTTCAGAGGAGGGGCTGAGGAGGAGGCTTTCAGCTTGTTGGCGACGGCGCGGGCGCCGGCCGCCTCGCCGCCACCCAGGATGCGCTGGGCGAGCTGCCGAAACTCCAATTCCTCGAACAGCTCGCGCAGAATGCTTTCCTGTGGCCCCGTGTACTGGAGCGATTCAGGCTCGAACGGCAGCGGCACATTGCAGTGAATCGTGGCCAGCTCCTTCGACATCAGCCCCTGCTGCGCGAAATTCCGCACGTTCTCCTGCTGCTTACCCTTGAGCTGGTCGACGTTGGCGATCAGCCCCTCCACCGACCCAAACTGCTTGATGAGCGTGCGCGCCGTCTTCTCGCCGATGCCGGGGATGCCGGGGATATTGTCCACGGCGTCGCCCTGCAACCCCAGAATGTCGATCACCTGCTCCACCCGCTCGATCTCGAACTTGGCGAGCACTTTCGCGATGTCGAGCACCTCGGGGCCGTTGCCCATAAAGGCGGGGCGCCAGACCTTCACCCGCTCGGTCACGAGCTGGCAGTAGTCCTTGTCGGGCGTCATCATATACACCTCTTCGAAGCCGTGCTCCTCCGCGCGCCGCACGAGGGTGCCGATGAGGTCGTCGGCCTCGTAACCGTCCACGAGCAGCACCGGAATCCCGAAGCCCGCCACTACGCGCTTCACATACGGAATCGCGAGGGAAAGCGCCTCGGGCATCGCCTGCCGGTTGGCTTTGTACGCCTCGAACTGGTCGTGCCGAAAGGTCTTCTTGGCCGTATCGAAGCACACGCCGATGTGCGTCGGCTGCTCTTTTTGCAGCACTTCGAGCAGCGTGTTGGTGAAGCCCAGAATCGCGCCCGTATCGAGGCCACGCGAGTTGAGGCGTGGGTTCTTGCTCATCGCGAAGTGGGCCCGGTAGACGAGCGCGAGCGCGTCGAGAAGAAAGAGTTTACGCATAGCAAGCGGCGGGTGAAGGGCGGGCCGCGCGGGCCCGTCGGCAAGCTACGCAACGACCGGCGGTGGGGGCAGAGCTCGAAGCGGAGGCGGCGCGCCAGGGCCAGTCAAGCTGGCGGATCAAGCCGGCGCGTTCAACGACAATTTCGGTCGTTTTGGCGTCTTTTTGGGGTTATTTGTCGATTGGATGTACGTACTTTGATTGGTTCTGCGTTTGTACTTCCAGTGGGGCGCCTCCGCGCTTCTTTCTGCCTTTTTTTTCAATCGCCGCTCCATGAAATCTGCCCGTAAGTACACCGCCCTGCGCGGCTTCGGCCCGCAGCTCGATCTGCTCAACACCCTCAACGGGGGCGTGGCGCAGGCCGCCATTCAGGTGCGGCAGCGCCGCCACGATGTGGTCATCACCATCGCGGCCCCCTCGCTCGACCCGGAGTCTTTCGCTATCTCCCTCGATGCCGACCAGCGGCTGACTATTTCGTCGGTTGCCTCGCCGCTCGATCCCGACATCCCCGGCGGCCTGCCGCCCGATCAGCGCGTGCCGCTGCTGCGCCAGCACTTTGCGCTGCCGCCGCAGGTCGATACCGACCGCATCGAGGCCACCTTCAGCCACGACCGCCTGCGGGTGCGGCTGCCCTTCCGCAGCGCCTCCGATACCGGGCACGCCCCGCGCCGCATCGAGGTGCGGCCGGCGCCGTAACGCGCCAAACTTGCAGGGTGATGTGAAGTTGAAAAGGCCTGCCGGTAACCCGGCAGCCCTTTTTTTTCGTGAAAACGAGTGCCTTCAGCCGGTTTTCGACCAAGCACCCCGTTTGCCCGACGAACCCGCTTGGCTGCCGGTCGAGCCGGTGGTATTGGCCGGTGAACTTAAGCTGGCAGCGCGCTGAAAACGCCCTTTTTGTGCCATTTGTGCCAGCCTGCCGCGATCATGAACAGCGGTATCGTTTGGAGAGCCCACTACCTTCGAAGCGAAGAATAGCTCG
>JBKJUQ010000016.1:0-9316 GCA_046590685.1 Hymenobacteraceae bacterium | reverse complement strand
CCTACGTCGGCCGCGCTCGCCGGCAAGACCTTCGTGCTCTCGGGCGTGTTCAGTCAGCCGCGCGAGGACCTCGCGGCGCTCATCGAGCAGCACGGCGGCACCATCAGCTCGGGCATCTCGAAGAAGCTCTCCTTCCTGGTAGCCGGCGACAAGATGGGCCCCGCCAAGCGCGAGAAAGCGGTCAAGGAGAAGGTGCCTATCATCAGCGAAGACGACCTGCTCGCGATGCTCACCCCGGTGGATGCGGCGGCGGATCAACCCTCAAGTCAATCCTCGGATCAAGCCGAGCCGGGCCAGCTGACGTTGGGGTTGTAGAGCGGAGAAGGGGTGGTCGGCGGCTGTCCGTTGACTTCCGTTGCTTTCCGTTCAGGGCGCCCACACCAGCCGGCACCGGCCTACTGGTCGGTCGCCATCAAAAAGGACGAGCGAGTAAACCCCCGGCGGCAGCCCGATGGGTCGCAGGCGCGCGCCGGGAGCGAGCCGGTACGTCGCTACCCGCTGGCCCAGGGCGCTGATGAGCTCGACCCGCACTGGCTGGCGAAGACCCGGGATGCGCACTTCCGTGGTGGCGGGGTTGGGTACTACCGCCAGCTCCGGCCGCGGAGTAGCCGGGGCCAGTCCCAGGGCGATACGGGTTTCGCAGTGGGCGCGTCCTCGGGGCGCGGCCAGACGCAGGCGGGCGGGCAGGGTACCCGTGCCGGCCACCATCGGCCAACCCGCCACGGGCCAGGCCAAACCCGGACCGAAGAACGACGGAGCAGCCGTCAGGTAGCAGCTCGTTTCCATCAGCTGGCCGGTGCCGGCTGGCATGATCGCCCCGCGCACGTAGTTGCCGCTAGCGAGCTGACCGGGGCCGGTCAGCAGGTAGTTCCCCAGCAGGAGGCCCATATTCGTGATCTCGTTGCCCACGAAATTCTGGTAGCCACTGGTAGCCGCGCTCACGGAAAGCCCGAATAGGTCGGCCCGGTTGCGGAAGAAGGTGTTGAAAGGGCCGTTGGCGCCGTGGGAGTTGTCGACGACAATGGTCTGCGCCAGATTACCCTCGAAGAGGTTCTGAAACGGGTAGTTGCCGTGGAGCACCAGATCGGCTACCAGATTGGTGGGGGCGCTGGCCTGGGTAGGGTCAGTTGAGCTGTTATAGGCCACCACGTTGCCATTGGCCCCGGCCTGCACCAGCACGGAGTGCCTCATCCGGTCGAAGGTATTGTCTTCCACCAGACACTCGCCACTGGCAAACTGGAGGAGCACCCCATACCCTTGTCCCCCCGTGCCGTAAGCGAAGGCGCGGTGGAAGTAACTCCCCGCGATGCTCAGGTTACTGCTGAACGACGCAGCGACGTGCGCCTGATTGCACGAATCGCTCTCCACGCCCCGCACCCAGCAGTCGGTCGCGTAGGTAAAGGCCACGTGGCTGGTTTGGGCCCCGGTAACGTCGGTGCGCACGATGCGCAGGCACTCCAGGCCCGCCTGGTGGCGCGGACGAAGCCGCCGGACGCGGCTGCGGTCGGCCAGCGTAAAGTCTTTGCGCAGCGGACTCGCCAGCTCCAGCCGGTTGCCCTGCCGGGCCACTACCCGCACCACTTGCCCGACGCTGCCGTACGCCCAGCTGGAAGTCACCAGCGCGGAGTCATTCTGGGTCAGCAGCAGCCAGTCGCCCGCCTGAAAAGCAGCGGCGGCCGGCACCACCAGGGCGGTGCCGCCCTGCATCGCCGACGCCGCCAGCAAGGTAGCAGTGGCATCGAGCGTCCCGCGCAGGCTGATCAGATCAGCGGGCGCGCCGCGCAGGTTAAACCGCAGCGTGGTACTGTCGGCCGACCGCCCCCGGAGGACGACGCTGTCGGGCAGAACGATCTGACCCCGAAACAGCAGCGTACCAGCCGGCAGCTGAATGATGCCGCGCCGCGGCCCCAGCGCCGCCAGGGCCTGCTGAAGCGCACCGTCGGCGGGGGTGCGGCCATCCGGAATGGCCCCGAAGGCGAGCAGATCGAGCGTCCGGACGGCCGCAGTGACCGGCAGCGGGCCGTGCGCGCCGGCGAGCTCCCACTGGGTCCGCCGGGCGGCGGGAATCACCTGCGCACTGGCAGGCAGCGTGGCCAGCAGCAGACTGCCGGCGAGAACAGAGCGTAACAAGTCAAGGCAGAGGTTAGAGCAGAGCTAGAGCGACAGCCGCCGCTTAGGGGCACAAGATCGACAAAAAATCGCCATATCTCCCAGACTAGTAACGCGATCGGGGATGATCGTTGGGGGCGCCACCGGAGCTTCCCTCGCCGCGGGGATACTTTTGCCCGACAGTTAGGACCCGCGCCCCACAGCGTGGTCCGACCACGCTCGCACCTTATCAGAATCCAATGAACCTCACCGGCACCGGCGTCGCGCTCGTCACCCCCTTCACAGCTGCGGGCGACGTCGACTTTCCCGCCCTCGACCGCCTCGTCGATTACGTCATCACCGACCAGCCCGGCCAGGGCGTGGAGTATCTGGTGATTCACGGCTCGACCGGCGAAGCCGCCACCACGACGGCCGACGAAAAGGCCGCCATCCTGCGGGCCGTGGTGGCGCGGGTGGGCGGCCGGGTGCCGGTCGTGGTCGGCGTCGGGGGCAACGATACCCGCGCGGTACTCGCGCAGCTCGCCGCCACCGACTATACCGGCATCGCGGCGGTGCTGAGCGTTTCGCCGGCGTACAACAAGCCGTCGCAGGCGGGCATCGTGGCGCACTATTCGGCCGTGGCCGACGCCTCGCCAGTACCCGTCATTCTCTACAACGTACCCGGCCGGACGGGCTCGAACCTGACAGCCGCCACCACCCTGGCACTGGCCCACCACCCCAATATCATCGGCACCAAAGAAGCCAGTGGCAATATGGGGCAGTGCCTGGCCATTCTGGCGGGGGCGCCCGAGGGTTTCGCCCTGGTCAGCGGTGAGGATACGCTCGTACCCGCCCTGATCGCGCACGGCGCCCTGGGGGCCATCTCGGTGCTGGCCAACGCCGTTCCGCGCACCTTCTCGGCGATGACGCGCGCGGCGCTGGCGGGCGACTTCCGGGAGGCGGCACGGCGCGTGTTCTCCTTCCTGACCCTCGACCCGCTGCTCTACGAGGAAGCCAACCCCGTCGGCATCAAGGCGGCGCTGGCGGTGCGCGGCGTGTGCGGCCCGTTGGCGCGGCTGCCGCTGCTGCCCGCCACCGACGACCTGACGGCGCGCATCCGCGCGGCGCTGCCCGCCGATCAGTAAGCTATACTACGCGACTTACGGCTTCGGCGCAAACCACCAGCCCAGCGCGCCGCGCCGCAGCGGCTCGGCGAACGCCCGGCCAACGGGGTAGCGGTCGATGTCGGGGCGATTAGGGACGGCCAGCTTCACGGATTCAGACGAGCCTGCCAGCTGCACCGTGATGGTGTGCGGCAACAGCGGCCGGCTGCTGCGCTTGTGGCGGCGCGGCGCGTGGCGAGCCAGCACGGTGCCGCGCACCAGCGGGGCGCCGCCCCCGCCCCCTGCCATCGCATTGACCACATGCAGCGTCCCGGCCAACGTAAGCAGGATAAAGCTCCCGATCAGGACGAACCCCAGCGCGACCCCGAAATCGGAACGGGTCCGCCCCGGGCGAGTGCTGTACCAACCCAGCCAACCCAGCAGTGGCGGCGTGACCACCGCCAGCGACCAGAGATAGGCCGTATTCGCCTCGTAGAAGCGCAGGTATTCGTAGGGCCATGCCCACAGCCACCGCATCAAGATCACTAGCCCCAGGCCCAGGAAAAACAGGCGGGTGGGGAAGGGCTTTTTCATGGCGAGAGCTGAAAAACAAGTGGCCGTTGACTGGCGGCCGGTACCGTCGCTCAAATATAGATAGTCGACACCGAGCCGCCCGGTGATTACCTTGCACCCCAATGGACGCCGCCTGCCCGAACTGCACTACCCCCCTGCGGGCCGATTTCCGCTATTGCCCGACGTGCGCCCAGCCGCAGCCGGCACATCGCCTGACGCTGCCGCACATCCTGCACGAAGCCTTTCACGCGCTCACCCACGCCGATAAGGGCGTGCTGTACCTGACGCGCGAGCTGGCCCGGCGCCCCGGCGCCGTGGCGCGGGAATACGCCCTGGAAAGCAAGCGGCAGCGGTATTTCAACCCGTTCGCGTACCTGATGCTGGTGCTGGGCCTGACGGTGCTCGTCAATTCGTGGACCCACCCCTACACCCGCCGTAACCTCCAGCCGCAAGCGGCCGTCGAGGCTCGCCTGCCCACGCCCGCGGCCCGCGCGCAGTACCGCGCCGTGCTGGCGCGGCAGCACCAGGTGCAGGTATTCATCGAGAAGCGCAACAACGTGATGGCCCTGCTCGCCATCCCACTGCTGGCATTGATCTTCTGGCTGCTGTTTCGCCGCGCGGGCCTCACGTACGCCGACCACCTGGTGGCCAACGCGTTTTTCGCCGGCTTCTATATCCTGTTCGGTGCGCTGGTGCTCACCCCCCTGAACACGGCGTTGGTCGGCACGGCGGCAGCATTCAAGCTGACGGTGCCGATGCTGCTCACGCAGCTCGGGTACCTGACGTGGGCCTACTACGGCTTACTCAACTACCACGGCCCCCTGCGGCTGCTCCGCACGGCAGGCGCCGCCACGCTGGCCCTGACCGCGTGGATGATCCTGTCGGGCGGTTTCATCTTCCTCTACGTCCGCTTTGGCGGCTAGCGCCCGACGGGGCACTGGGGCAGATTAAAGGATAATCTTCCCCTCCAGGTACGTCACGGCGTGCCCTTTTATCAGGACGCGATCGTCGGCGGCCAGGGTGCAGTGTAGCGCCCCGCCCCGAGCCGATAGCTGGCGCGCCGTCATCTGCTTCTTACCGAGCTGATCGGCCCAGTAGGGCGTCAGGGTGCAGTGCGCCGAGCCCGTAACGGGATCTTCGAAGATGGTGGCCTGCGGGGTAAAGAAGCGCGAGACGAAATCGACCTCCTCGCCGCGCGCCGTGCAGATGATGCCGCCGGGCCCCAGGTCGAGGCGGTCGAGAAGCGAGCGATCGGGCTGGAGGTCCTGAATCTGCTTTTCCGAGTCGAAGATGAGCATGTAGTCGCGGGCCTTGCGCACCTCGCGGGGCTTGGGACCGAAGGCCAGCGCGATCTCGCGGGGCAGCTCCGCCGGGGCGGCCGGGCGGCTCGGCAAGTCCAGCACGTAGCCGCTGGGCGAGACCGTGACGCGCAGATTGCCGCTTTTCGTGTGAAATACGATGGGCGTCGCGCTATCGTGCCCCAGATGCTGCACCAGCACGTGCGCGGTGGCCACGGTCGCGTGGCCGCACAGGTCCATCTCGATATCGGGCGTGAACCAGCGCAGCTCAATGGGCTGGTCGGCGCCGTTGTCAATAAAAAAAGCCGTTTCGGGTACGGCATTCTCGTCGGCGATGCGACGCATGGTTTCCACAGGAAGCCACTTCGTCAAGGGCACCACGCAGGCGGGGTTGCCGTGGAAGAGTAAGCTGGTAAACGCGTCGACCTGATAAAGCGGCAAAGTGGGCATAGGGCAACAACTCGAGATGGGAAGTGAGCGGAAAGGTCGGCACAATATCCGATGTTTCCGCGCTTCCGGCTCGCAACCGGTCCGGACCTGCCTTAACTACGCTGCCGACGCTGACTGTTAGCTGGTCGACTTGCTACCAACCGCTCGCCAGCACGTCGGCGATGTGCATCGCGCGAATGGGCTTCTCGTTTTCGCGGATGTAGGCGTCGAGGTGCATCAGGCAGCTCGTATCGGTGCTGACGAGGAAGTTGGCGCCGGTTTCGAGGGCGTTTTCGACCTTCTGCTCGGCCATCGCCACCGAGATGCTCTCAAACTTGACGGCGAACGAGCCACCGAAGCCGCAGCACGTTTCGGTATCCGCCATCTCAATCCGCCGCAGGCCGGCCACCGAGTCGAGCAGCCGCCGCGGCGCTTCCTTAATCCCGCACTCGCGCAGCGCCGAGCACGAGTCGTGGTAGGTGTAGGTACCATCGAGGCGCGCCCCGGGGATGCGCGTGACGCCCAGCACATCGACCAAAAATTCGGTCAGCTCGAATACCCGGCGCTGCACGGCGCGGTAGCGCACGAGGTTGGGCGTTTGGGCAAAGAGATCGTCGTAGGCGTTGCGCACCATCCCGACGCACGACGCCGTCGGGCCGACGATGTACGTGGTGTCATCGGCGGCCCCGAAGTCGTCGAGAAACTTGGTCGCCACTGTCCGGCACTCGTCGATGTAGCCGGCGTTGTAAGCGGGCTGGCCGCAGCAGGTCTGCGCGGGATTGTAGCGCACTTTGCAGCCCGCTTTTTCGAGCAGCTTCACCGTATTCATCCCCGTTTCGGGAAAGAGCTGATCAATGAAGCAGGGAATGAAGAGATCGACGGAAGGCATTGGAAATTAATTAACAATGAGCAATAAACAATGAGTAATTAATGATTGCTAAAATAATTAAACATCAATCACTTTGAGTTGCTGAGCACTCATTATTCATTGCTAACTGCTCATTGCTCATTGTTAATTAAAATCACTGCCTGCGCTTGGGCTTCAGCGAACGCTTGGCGGTCGAGGGCCAAAGGTACCCCCTGCCCGTCGAGCCAGGCAATCAGGTTTTCGGTGGGCAGGTTGCCCGTGAGGGTATCGCCGGCCATCGGGCAACCGCCCAGTCCGCCGATCGCGCCATCGAACCGGCGGCAGCCACCGGCCCAGGCGGCAGCCGTCTTGGCTTCCCAGGTGGCGGGCGTGGTGTGCAGGTGCGCGCCGAACGTGACGGTCGGAAAGGCCGGAATCAACGCTTCGAAAGCCCCCTGAATCGTGGCCGCCTCGCCCGAGCCGACCGTGTCGGCCAGCGAGACGATGGTGATACCGAGCGCGACGAGTTTTTCGGTGAAGCCGGCAAGCACCGCGGGTTCGTAAGGGTCGCCGTAGGGGTTGCCGAAGCCCATCGAGAGATACACGACAAGCTGCTGTCCGGCGCGCACGGCGCGCTCCTGGATTCGGGCTACGTCTTCCAGCGCCTCGGCGATGCCCCGGTTGGTGTTACGCTGCTGAAACGTCTCGCTCACCGACAACGGGTAGCCTAAGTAAGCGATCTGCGCGTGCTGGGTGACCGCCGCCGCGCCGCGCTCGTTGGCGATGATGGCGAGAAGCTTCGTGCGCGTCTGACTCAGGTCGAGCCCGGCGAGAACTTCGGCCGTGTCGGCGAGTTGCGGAATGGCCTTAGGAGAAACGAACGAGCCAAAGTCGAGCGAATCGAAACCCACCGCGAGCAACGCTTGCAGGTACGCCGTTTTCTGCGCCGTCGGAATAAAGTGCGACAGGCCCTGCATCGCGTCGCGCGGGCATTCTACCAAATGCATAAGTCAGGAGTTGGAGCGGATGTTAGGAAGTGAGCGGGCACAAAAGTCGGCACGGCGCTCGCCAACCCGGCCATCTGGGTCACCCCCGGTAGCCATCCCAAGCATTTTATTGGAATGGCCCGGTAAGCGGCTTTGTTCGCTGCGCAGCCAAGCTCCTGTTCGATCCTAACTCCGTTGGTGAAGGCCCCGCGCGGCCTTTGTTTTGATTGATTCTAAACAAGCGCGTACCTTTGCACTCACCCGCCGCATCAGGAGTAGCGCGGGAGTCGCCGTTTTTCTACGAATGATCTACCACTTTCCCTTGTTTCGCGGCCTTGCCGCCGCGGCTCTGCTGAGCGTTTCGTTGATTACTTTCTCGGGTTGCGGCGAGGATGACGAGCCAGTGACGCCCGCGCCCGATGTTGCCGGCGCCAAGATCGCCGCCGTCAACACGTACGCCGAGATCGTGCTGGCTACCTACGATGATGCCGTGATCGCGGCGCAGACGCTCGACACGAAAGCGCGCGCGTTCGTCGCGGCCCCCACTGCTGGTGGTCTCGACGAGTTGCGTGCCGCCTGGAAAGCGGCGCGGGTGCCCTACAATCAAACCGATGCCTTCCGCTTCTACGGCGGTCCGATCGACAATGCCTCGTCCGGCGTGGAAAGCCTGTTGAACGCGTGGCCGATGGAGGAGTCGTTCATTGATTACACCACAGGCAATGCGGCCAGCGGCCTCATCAACAATCCGACGGCACTGCCCGTCGTGGACAAAAGCAGCGTGGCCGCCCTCAACCAGTACGGGGGCGAGACGAACATCTCGTGTGGCTACCACGCCGTCGAGTTTCTACTTTGGGGGCAGGACCTGAGTGCTACTGGCCCGGGGGCACGCCCCTATACCGACTACACCACGGCGCCCAACGCGACCCGGCGGGGGCAATATCTGGTAGCCTGTACCTCCCTCATCGTCGAGCACCTGGAAAATGTGCGCGCGGCGTGGACTCCCGGCTACGCGTACCTCACCAACTTCGTGAGCATCCAGCCCACTGACTCGGCCCTCGTCATGATTATGAGTGGGTTGGGCCGGCTCAGCAAGGGCGAGCTGGCGGGGGAGCGGATGCAGGTTGCGCTCGATAATCAGGATCAGGAAGACGAGCATTCCTGTTTTTCCGATAACACCGATCAGGACCTGAAAGGCAACGAGCAAGGAATCGTGAACGTCATCACGGGCACGTACACCCGCACCAACGGCACCCGGATCCAGGGAGTGTCGCTGGCCGACGCCGTCAAGACGGCCAACCCCACCACGGGCGCATCCTTGCTCACCGCTGCCACCCAGGCCAAGACCGCCGTAGACGCCATCCGCGCGCCCTTCGACCAGGAAATCATCGGGGCCGATGGCGCGCCGGGACGCCAGCGCGTCCGGGCGGCCGTGACGAGCTGCCGCGCGCAGGCCGACCAGGTGGCCGCCGCTGCCCGGGCCCTCGGCATTACGCTGGTGCTGTAACCAAGCCCAACTCTCCACTCGCTGGTACGTCCGGTTCGCTCTTCTCCGGTTTTTCGCTTTCCTCCGTGGTTTCAGTTCGTCGCCTGTTGCTCCTTGCCAGTTGTACCCTGTTCGGCTTGAGCCTGACAGTGGGCAGCTGCCGGCACGATGCGGACGTGACGGATCAGCTTGGTTACGTCGCGGATCCTGACGAACAGTTTAGCGGGGGCGCCACCACGCTCTTCGACGTAACCGAGAACGCTTTTAACCATGCCGTGCCCGGGCTCAGCTCCGACGGCGAAGACCGGTTCGCGACGGGTAACTCGCTGTTCCGCAACAACTGGGTGATCGCCCCGGCGTCTACCACGGCGCGCGACGGGCTGGGCCCCATGTTCAACGCCGCCTCGTGCTCGGGCTGCCACAACCGTGATGGCCGCGGACGCCCTCCGCTACCCGGCGAGACCGGGCTGGGCTCGATGTTGGTGCGGCTGAGCTTGCCCGGCCAGGAT
>JBKJUQ010000536.1:0-9483 GCA_046590685.1 Hymenobacteraceae bacterium | reverse complement strand
GGCAACGGCACAGTAAGCGTGCGGCTCAACGACGGCGCCGGCACCTTCACGCCCCCGGCCACCAACCCCAACCCCGCCGTGGGCACTTCCCCCATCAGCGTGGCCCTGGGCGACGTGGACGGCGACGGCGACCTCGACCTGCTCACGGCCAACGCTACCGCCACCGGTACGGTGAGTGTGCGACTGAACGACGGCACGGGCAACTTCAGCGGCGGCACCGACCCGGCGGTGGGCAGCCAGCCCCTCAGTGTGGCCCTCGGCGATGTGGACGGAGACGGCGACCTCGACCTGCTCACGGCCAACAATGGCGGTACGGTGAGCGTGCGCCTCAACAACGGCCTGGGCAACTTCACGACTCCGGCCACCAACACCAACCCTGCCGTGGGCAGCCTGCCGCAGAGCGTGGCTTTGGGCGATGTGGACGGCGACGGCGACCTCGACCTGCTCACGGCCAATCAGGGTGACAATACGGTAAGCGTGCGCCTCAACGACGGCACGGGCACCTTCACGGCGCCAACCGCCAACCCCGACCCCGCCGTGGGCACTGGCCCGTACGGCGTGGCGCTGGGCGATGTGGACGGCGATGGCGACCTCGACCTGCTGGCCGCCAACTACACCACCAACACCGTGAGTGTGCGGCTCAACCAGCCCCCGGCGCCGGTAATTACGAGCCTTTCGCCCACCAGCGGGACGGTGGGCACGGCCGTGACGCTGACGGGCACGGGCTTCACCGGGGCCACGGCGGTCAGCTTCAACGGCACGGCGGCCAGCAGCTTCACCGTGGTCTCGGCCACCAGCATCACGACTACGGTGCCGGTGGGCGCCACCACGGGCAACGTGACCGCGACCACCCCGAACGGCCCATCCAATGGGTCGTCGTTCACGGTGATTCCGCTGACCATCACCACCCTTTCGCCCACCCGAAACCTGCGCAACGCGGCGGCCAGCAGCAACGTGGCCGTGACGTTCTCGCAGCCGATGCAGAATACCGCCGCCACCCAGCAGGCGGTGCGGGTATTCAGCCAGCAGCGGGGCGGGCGGCAATTCGGCACCCAGGGCGGAGCGGCCAGCGTGAGCGGCAGCACCATCACCTTCAACCCCACCACCAACTTCCGCCCCGGCGAAACCCTGCTCGTGACGACTACGGCGACGGCGACGGCCACCAACGGCGCCACCCTGGCGCGCGGGCAGGTTCACCAGTTCACGGCAGCCACCGGCGGCACCGGCAGGGGCAACTTCCTGGCCCCGGCCACCAACCCCAACCCCACCGTGAACGGCAATTTATACAGCCTGGCGGCCGGCGACGTGGACGGCGACGGCGACCTCGACCTGCTCATCGCCAACCAGGGCACCAACACGGTGAGCGTGCGGCGCAACGACGGCACCGGGAACTTCGGCGCCGGCACGGACCCGGCCGTGGGCAGCCAGCCGTACAGCGTGGCGCTGGGCGATGTGGACGGCGATGGCGACCTCGACCTGCTCACGGCCAACTTCGCCGCTAACACGGTGAGTGTGCGGCGCAACGACGGCCTGGGCACCTTCACTGCCCCGGCCACTAACCCCAATCCCGCCGTGGGGACCGGGCCGCAGAGCGTGGCCTTGGGCGATGTGGACGGTGACGGCGACCTCGACCTGCTCACGGCCAACTCCGGTGCCAATACTGTGAGCGTACGGCTCAACGATGGCACGGGTAACTTCACGGGCGGCAGTGACCCGGCCGTGGGTGGCAGCCCGCGCAGCGTGGCGCTGGGCGATGCGGACGGCGACGGCGACCTCGACCTGTTCACGGCCAACAACGGCGCTTCGTCGGTGAGTGTACGCCTCAACGACGGCACCGGCAACTTTACGCCCCCGGCTACCAACCCCGACCCCGCCGTGGGCAGCCTGCCCATCAGCGTGGCCCTGGGCGATGTGGACGGCGACGGCGACCTCGACCTGCTCACGGCCAACAACAACCTCAGCGGCACGGTGAGTGTGCGCCTCAACAACGGCACGGGCTTTTTCGCGGCACCGGGCCTCAACCCGGAGCCGGCCGTGGGCTCCTTCCCGCGCACCGTGACGCTGGGCGACGTGGACGGCGACGGCGACCTCGATGTGCTGGCGGCCAACTACGGCGGCAACACGGTGAGCGTGCGCCTCAACAACGGCGCGGGTAACTTCTCGGCGCCGGCCACCAACGCCAACCCGGCGGTAGGTTCCTTTCCGCGCAGCGTGGCGCTGGCCGATGTGGACGGTGACGGCGACCTCGACCTGCTGGCGGCCAACGAGAACGGCAACACGGTGAGTGTGCGGCTCAACCAGCCGCCCGCGCCCACGCTCACGAGCCTTTCGCCCACGAGCGGCCCGGTGGGCACCGTGGTGACGCTGACGGGCACGAACTTCACCGGCACCACGGCGATCAGCTTCAACGGCACGGCTGCCGTCACCTTCAGCGTGACCAACGCCACCAGTATCACGGCTACCGTGCCGACGGGGGGCACCACGGGCAACGTGAGGGTGACGACGCCGGGCGGCACGTCCAACGGGGTGAACTTCACCGTGATTTTGCCGCCTACCATCACCGCGCTCGGCGCACTGCTGGGGCCGGAAGGCACGAGTATCGTCGTCACCGGCACCAACCTGACGGGGGCCACCGCCGTGGCCTTCAACGGCACGAATGCGGGGAGCTTTGTGGTGAATTCGGCGACCCAAATCACCGCCACCGTACCCGTGGGCGCCACCTCGGGCACCGTGAGCGTGGTGACGCCGGGCGGCACAGCCACGTCAGGAACGAGCTTCACGGTGCTACCCATCTTCACGGGCACGTTCAATACGTGCCTCAGCACGACGAGTATCACCAGCACCGGTGCCGGCACGTGGCAGTATCTGCGCGCCGCCAACGGCGAGCTGGTGGCGGCCCTCAACGACCAAGGGGTGGCGCTCGGGCAGGTGTCGATTGACTTTTTGCTCCACCAGGGAGCGGTTCGCGCCAATGGCAACGGCCTGGAGTACTTCAACCGCAACTGGAAGCTCACTGCCCAGAATACGTTCGTGGGGCAGAGCGTCCGGGTGCGCTTTTACGCGCGCAACGCGGAGTTCACGGCCTACGTGGCCGCCAACGACGGCGACGCGAGCGACGTGACGACCCTGGCCGATCTGCGCCTCACGCAGTACCAGGGCATCAACGAAGACTGCCAGCTCGCCAACAACGGCAGCGCCCCGCCGAACGAAGCGCGTCCGCTCACGCCCGCCAGCACCCAGGCGCTCGGCGGCGCCAACTGGTTCGCGCTCGAAACGGTCGTGCCCGACCACTTCTCGGAGTTTTACGTCAACGGCGGCGATAGTCCGCTGCCCGTTACGCTCGTCCGCTTCGCGGCTACCCGCACCGCCGCTCACCAAGTGAACCTGACGTGGGCGACGGCGACCGAACACCGCAACCGCGGCTTTATCGTGGAGCGTAGCACCGACGGGCGCACGTTTCGCGCGGTCTCGGACCTGATCGCCGGGCACGGGACCAGCGGTGCGCTGAACCAGTACGCCACCACCGACTCGCCCGCGCCGGCTACCCTTACCTACTACCGTCTGCTTCAGCTCGACGACGACGGCGCGACGGCGTATTCCGACCTCGTGGCGGTGGCGGCGAGTGGGAGCGAAGCGCCCGCCGCGCGCCTGACGCTCTGGCCCAACCCCGCGACCGGCGCGGTGCGGGTCAGGGCCGCGCCGGCAAGCTTGGTGGCGCTGTTCGATGCTACGGGCCGCCGCGTGGGCCACTGGACGACCGACGCCCAGGGTACTACTACCCTCGACCTGACGGGCCTGCCGCCCGGCGTGTACGTGGTGCGGAGTGGGAGCAAGGCGCGGCGGCTGGTCGTGGAGTGAGATTGCGCGAGCCGCAGGCGCAGGGCGCCGCCGGCCCGGTGTACGCATGCGCGCTGACGGCGACGGCGACGGCAGAACATGGAGGTCGAATATAAACTTTTCTTTTTTGCGTAGTTTTGGGGACGTGCCGCGTCTCCCCCGATTCTGGATAATCTTCAGCTGCCTGGGCGCCCTGACCGGGTTCGCGGCGCGAGCCGGGGCCTGGGAGCGCGACCCGCTGTTGAGCGCGCTGCTGATTCAGGAGATGGCGACCGACGCGGTCGGGTTTCGGTGGATCGCGACCGATGAGGGCGTGTTTCGGTACGATGGCTACGAGACCGTCGCCCTGCCCGACATGCAGCGCAGCGGGCCGTCCTTGCCGGTCGAGACGATCAACTCGCTGGTCGTCGACGGGGCCGGGCGCGTTTGGTTTGGCTCAAGCATCGGGCTCTACCGGTTCGAGCCGACGACGGGTCGGCTGCGGGTGATACCGCTGCCACTGCCTTCCCGCGAGTCGCGTATTGTTCACAAGCTCCTCTGCCACCCCCGGACCGGCCGGGTGTGGGTGCAGCTGGCGCACGCCGTGCTGATCATCGACCCCGACCGCCCCGATTCGCCCCGTGTGGCCGGCGCGCGCGTACCGGTCGTGGTCAAGTGCATCACGCCCGAAGCCGGCGGCGGCGTCTGGCTGAGTGACGTAAACGGGGGGCACTACCAGCTCGCCGCCGATGGAACCGTCAACCGCACGTTCTCCCTCAATGCCAGGCTGTACCCCGTCCCCAATACGTATCCAGTACGCCTGATCGGCTCGGGGACCTTGCTGGCGCGGACCGACGATGGCCAGGTGCGCGAGCTCTTGCGGTGGCCCACCGACGGGGGGCAGTACGATCCGTTTTCCCCGTACCTCACCGACAGCACCGCCGACTTCGTGCGCAACGGGCACTGGGTGCACCTGACGGGGATTCGTGACCCGCACCCGCGCGTGCGGCCGGCGCCGACCGACCGCCGCCCCGACTTCCCGAACGCGCGGTCTATCTCCGATCTCCACCTCGACGCCCACGGCACCTGGTGGTGCTTTTCGGCGCAGTGGCGCGGGTGTTATAAGCACCGCGACGTCCGGCAAGTGGTTGAGCAAGTGCCATTCCCGCCCGAAACTACCATCCGGAGCGGGCGAGCCATCGGCCGATTCCCCGATGGGCGGCTGCTGGTCTCGACGTACGGCGGGCTGTTCACGCAGGGCGTGGATTCGCCGGCGGCGCCGTTGCGGCGCGCGCCCCTGTGGGAGTGGCTTGATTCGATCAAGCGCCCGGCCGGTGGCGTTTACTACGACCAGCTCGTACTGCGCGACCGCTCCTGCGTGCTCCTGGCGGAAGAAGCGTGGGGATTCCGGTGCCTCGACTGGCGCACGAACCGCGTGATTGACGGCCTGACGTACAAAAACGAAATGGTGCGCGCCCGGTGCCTGCTCGAAGACCGGGCGGGACGGATCTGGGGTGGTGCGCAGCCCGGCCTGTTTCAGCTCGACCCGCGCCGGCGGCAGCTGACGCGCTACGGCGACGACCTCCCCGGCTGGCCGCTGCACCCGCTCGACGTCAACGATCTGGCGGAAGACCCGGTCAACCACGCGTTCTGGCTGGCGACCAATGGCGGGCTGTTCTGGTTTCGGCCCGCCGACCGCCAGCTGCGGCGCTTTACCCGCGCGGGTCCCGCCCGGCAGCGACTGCCGACCGATGCTCTCATCACGGTCCTGTCGGCCGGGCCGGGCCGGGTCTGGATCGGCACCCGCGACCAGGGACTACTTCTCTGCGATCGCCAAAAAGGCGTCATCCGGCACCTGACCGTCGCCGACGGCTTGCCGAGTCACACCATCGCCTCGCTGCTCCTCGACCGCCAGCAAAACCTGTGGGCGGGCACGTACGCCGGGCTGGTTCGCTATACCCCCACGACCGGGCGCCTGGCGGTTTATCGCGAAGCCGAGGGACTTGCCGATGCCGAGCTGAACCGAGGCTCCGCCTTTGCCGACGCCGACGGCGCGCTCTGGTTTGGCGGGGTAGGGGGCATCTACCGGGTGCGGCCCGACCAGGCGGTTCTCACCCCTGCCCACGCCGCGCCCCGGCTGCTGGCCACCGGGGTTGGCCGGCGCGCCGGCGCGGCCGAGCACATCATGCGTCTCGCCGGCCGCGTCGGGGAGCTGACGCTGGCCGCTGGCCCGGAAGCCTACCTGGAGCTGCGCCTCGCCCTCACCGATTTCTTTGCCCCGGAGCAGAGCCGCTACGCCTACCGCCTGCGCACCCCCGCCGGCGAGGTCCTCTCGGCGTGGCTCGCCACGCCGCATAACTTGGTGCTGCGCGGCTTTTCCCCCGGCGACTACCAGGTGGAGATCCGCGCTGAAACGGCCCCCGGTCGGCCGGCGGCCAATACGCTGCTCGTGCCCCTGCGGGTGGCGGCCCACTGGTACCAATGGCCGGCCGTGTGGGCGCTGGCGGCGGTGTTGCTCATCGCCGTCGGCTACGGCACCTACTGGCTGCGGCTACGCCGCGCGCGGCACCGAAGCCTGCGCGAAGCGCACCTGCGCTCGGAAATGGCGGCGAACCTGCACGACGAGGTGGGCGCGCTGCTGACCCGCGTCAACATGCTGGCCGAAATGCTGCGCGACCAGCAGCCCGCCCCCACCGCCGCGGCCCTCGCGGCCGGCCGGCCCGATCCGCGCGGGACGTTCGACCGCCTGCTCGCCAACAGCCGCGCCGCCGTGCTCACGATGCGCGACGTGGTGTGGGGCATCGACGCGCGGGCCGATACCGTCGGGGCGCTCATCGACCGCATGCGCGACCACCTGGAGCAGAGCGCGGCGGCGGCGGGTATTGTCGGGGTGCTCACCCACGACGGACTCGTCGCTACCGATTCCATCGCCGCGCCCGTACGGCAGCACCTCTACCTGATCTTCAAGGAGGCCGTGACCAATGCCGTCCGCCACGGGCTGAATGTCAATCAGATTCGGGTGCGCCTAGTGCGCGCCGCCGGCCAGCTCGCGCTCGAAATAACCGACGATGGCCAGACCCGGCCCGGCGCCCGCGTCGGGACCGACGGGATGGGGCTGCGCAACATGACGCACCGCGCGGCTCTGATCGGCGCGGAGTTGTACGTGGGCGCCCGGCACGACGGCCGGCCCGGCTACCACGTGCGGGTGCGGGTTCAAGAGTAGCCGAAACCCGCGCGTCCGGCTCCCTGACGTCGGGCTCCGGGTGCGCTTTACGGCGTCGCGCCCGGGAGTCGCAGCTTGCGCAACACGCTCCGCGTGAGGAAGGGGCTGGGCTCGGCCCCCCGCTCGACCCGCCGCGTCAGGTGCTGATCGGTCAGTCCCCCGACGATGCCTTCGAGCAGCTGGCGCTCGGCGGACGTTAGTGGGTCGGCCGGTGAGTTCGCCCCGCTCTGGAAATGGGCCAGGATTCGCCGCGCGACCGGGCAGCTCAGGCGCGTACGGCCGTGCACCACGTCGATGATAGCCTGCTTGATCTGCTGCAAAGGGGTGCTTTTCAGGATGTAGCCGCTCGCCCCCCGGCACAGGGCCCGGTAAATAAGGTCCGGGTCTTCAAACACCGTGTACAGCAGAAAACCGGTGTCGGGCAGCCGCGCGACCAGCCGCGGCAACGCGTCAGGGCCGCTGATCCCGGGTAAGCCCACGTCGAGCAGCACCACTTGTGGATCCGGGCGGGGCAGTGCGTCGATGAAGGCCGGGACCGACCGGGCCGCCAGGACGCACGTCAGCTCCGGCTGACTGCCCAGGTACTGCTCGAGCAACGGCCGGATCTCCGGGTCGTCTTCGATGACGCCCACGCGGATCGGAAACATCATGGCCAGTTAGGAGGGGAAGGGAGCCGCAAGTTTTGCCCGCAGTCCAGTCCGTCACCAAAGCTGGCGCTTCCCTCATTTGGGGGTGGTCAAGCGGCAAAGTCTCCCAACTCGGTGCTGACGATCCAGTCGCCAGTGGGTAGGAGGGCGCCACCGTCATAGCTGCCCGCGCGCCGCGCGGCTCAGCAGCTCCACCCGCCCCGTGACGTGCAGCTTGCGGTAGATGTTTTTGACGTAGGTGCGGATGGTTTCGGGGCTGAGGTCGAGCCGTTGGGCAATCTCCTTATCGGCCAGGCCGTCGACGAGGGCTTCGAGTACCTGCTGCTCGCGGGCGGAGAGGCCGTCGGCGCGGGGCGCTGAGCTGGGCTTGAAGTGCGCGAGCACCCGCCGCGCCACCGACGGACTCAGCGCCGAGCCGCCATTCGCAACATCCTGAATCGCCTGCCGAACCTGCGCCAGGGGCGTGTTCTTGAGAAGGTAGCCGCTCGCGCCGCGGCACAACGCGAGGTAAATGCGGTCGGGGTCTTCAAATACCGTCTGCACGATCACGTCGGCGAGGGGCAGGCGCTGCTTGATAATCGGCAGCGCGTCGAGCCCGCTCATACCCGGCAGGCCGAGGTCGAGCAGCACCAGGTCGGGCGGGATGGCCTCCGGGAGCTCGGTCAGAAACTGCTCGACCGACCCGCAAACCAGGCCGCAGTTCAGCTCGGGCTGCTGATTGAGGTACGTGCTCAGCAGGAAACGCACTTCGGGGTCGTCTTCGACCAGGGCCAGCATAAGCGACTTCATAGCTGCAAAGGAAGGGGCGCCGCTAGGTTTAATATAGCCGGCTCTGTCCCAGAGCCGGGTTGATTCGCCGCTGCGTCCCAGCTCCGTCGCTAAGACAGCGCCGGCTACATTCTACTCGATCCCGGTCTGCATCATCACGCTGGCGCGGTAGGTAATCAACTGACCCGTGGACCCTACGCCGCGCACCTGCATCGATTTGCCGTAGCTCTGAAATTGCTCCGAGTCCACCGACTCGTCGGCCCCGGAGCCGGGGCTGTCGCCGGTAGTCAGGTAGATTACTTTGCCGAGCCGAATATGCCCGGCTTTGGCCAAGCGCTCCGTCGACTCCAGTGCGTCCTGCACGGCGCTCTCCTGCGCCTGCTTCATAAAGCTGACGCCTTCGGTGTTGAAGTAGGAAAGCCGCTCGATCTCGTGGATCCGCAGTTTTAATACTTCCTCCGTAAAGGTCTGCATCCGTTTCAAGTCCGTCAGCGTGAAGATGATGCGCTGCGATGCGTTGAATCCCGCACTCACTTCCTTTTTCAGCGCCGAGTTCCAGTTCGTAAGCTTATCGGTGGTGATCAGGCTCGTTTTAATCGTCGTAGAATCGCTGATGTACTGCTTGAGCAGCGTGAGGACGCCGCGCGTCACGCGCTGTGTCTCCCCAACAGCATCCCGCAGCGCCGGCTTATTCGATAGCACGGTGAGCGTGACCTGCGCCGCATTCGGGAAGGCGGTGGCCGTGCCGAGTCCCCGAACGGTGATGTTGGGCCGGTCGAGGGAGGTGGAGGATTGACTGAATCCCGGTAGGGCCATCAGTAGAGCGGCGGTAAGGAGGCCGATTCGAGGGGACATCGTATAGCGAGTTTATGAGTACAATCGTGAAAATGGCAGTAGTCTGGCAGGGAATGATTTGTCATCATAAGTTAGGGGCGTACTTCCGCCACCCGTTTTATCCGGCCAGCCCGTCGCTTGTCAGAGGCCGTTGCAGGCCGTTCGCAATGCTGGGACCGGCTAAAATAAGGGACC
>JBKJUQ010000466.1:0-1071 GCA_046590685.1 Hymenobacteraceae bacterium | reverse complement strand
ACCGCTGATAGCTCAACTCGCGCCGGGCTCTGCCCTGTGTGAAAGTATTCGCAGGCGGTTCGCTTTGCCCCGCACGTGTAGGGAACCCGCCCCCCCCACAATTCGTCCTAACTTGCGATAGCATCCTCGCCACTTACCACTACAAGCAATGGCCCTCGTCCTGATCGAAACCCTCGATGACCAAGCGCAGGCGTCCCTCGCCGAAAACCCGCACATTCGAGTAGTGGGCGAGGTCAACGAGCACGTTACGCTACCCAGACGGAAATCTACGCGCTCGCTGGCGGGTAGTATCTCCGCCGAAACTGCCGAACGGATGCACCGCGAAACCGAAGAAATGCGCAACGAATGGGACCGCGGTTTTTGATCGACACCAACGCCGCCATTGACCTTCTGGAAGGCAAACTGCCCGCCGCTGGTCGTTACTGGTTAGACGCCGTAGTGGATTCCCAGCAGTATGCTATCTCGGTGGTAAACCGAATAGAGCTGCTCTCGCCGAAACTAGCGCCGGCTGACAGGTTGCCGTTTGAGGAGTTTATTGATATCGCGACCGTTTAGGGCCTTTCGGAAGCCATCATTCGGGAAACCATCCGCATCCGCCAGCTCTATCGCTGTAAGTTGCCCGATGCCATCATCGCCGCCACCGCGCTGATCCAACACCTCCCGTTCGTCACGCGTGACGTCGGCTTTCGCATCATTTCCGGCCTCACCATCCTCGATCCGCATAATACCGCCGGCCTGCCGCCAATCATCTGATGGATGGCCGGCGCACCGCCCCCCCTCGCGCCGGGCTCCAGCCCGGTGTGTGGTATTTGCGAGCCTCTGGCCCGCGCGGCTGCAGGCCGCCAACGTGGAGTGAGCGCACTTTGCCCCAAAGGGCTGGGCCCGCCCGTCGGCAGACGTACTTCGGTAGTGGCCGTGCTGGTGGTGAAGGGGGCATTGAAGTCAAACAGGACTTACGCATTGAGGCAAAAAACGCCCAGGATGCCCAAAAAGCAGTCCCGGAGCTACTGTGTTAAAGTTGCAAGTTTGGGGGTCTTTTTTCGTACTTTTGGTTCGAAAATAGGAGGCGCG
>JBKJUQ010000440.1:0-5161 GCA_046590685.1 Hymenobacteraceae bacterium | reverse complement strand
CTGAATTCCGGCCGCCACCGAGTCTTCCACGACAATCTCGTCGGCCTTCGTGGCAACGGCCATCGGGGTGCGCGGGGGACGGGCCGGTTGACAAGCCGGCCCCGCGACAGTAGCGGTGAATGCCAGCAGGAGCCAGTGGCGGACAGATAAAGGAGAAATCATCTTCAGCGACAGCATCGGCAGTAACAAACAAAAGGAGCAGAGTGACAGCGCCCGGGTGCCTCCCGGGCGGGCGGGTCCGCTAGGAAACGCCACCGCGGCCCGAAGTTGCAGCCAATCTTGCAGACAAGCGCGCGCACCGGCTACCTTTACCTCCGGAAAAAGCCGGCTCGCGCCGGTTTTTTTGCGACCGTTTTCGTCCTCGTCACTGCCCTCTCCCTATGTTGCACGCGACCGTCGGGGCCGATCCTGCCCGCCGAGTGGACCTCACGCCGCGCGCCGGCGGTCCGCCGCTGCTCAACGATGCCCCAATTGACTGGGATATCCAACCCACCGGCCCTCGTACCTACCACGTGCTCGCCGCTGGTCGCTCGTTTACGGCCGAGCTCGTTGAGATCGACCGCGCGGCCAAGTCGGTTCGGCTGCTGGTAGCGGGGGCGGAATTCACCGTGCAGCTTAAAGACCGGTTCGACCTGTTGCTGGAGCAGATGGGGATGGGCGGCAGCGGTGTTAAGCAACTCACCGAATTGAAGGCGCCGATGCCGGGTCTGGTGGTTGGGGTGCGGGTAGTGCCCGGCCAGGAAGTGAAAAAAGGAGATCCCCTGATCGTGCTGGAAGCGATGAAGATGGAGAATATCCTGAAAGCTCCCGCCGATGCTACCGTCAAAGCCATCCGGGTCGGGCTGCGCGACAACGTAACCAAAGGCCAGGTATTGATCAGCTTTTAGCCGCAGCTGCTGCCGCAATCAGTCAGTCGCCCCCGCACCCGGCTATACCGTAACGCCACTTCCGCAAACTACTAGTTACTCGCTCCGTGAAATACGCTCGTCTTCTGTTAAAGCTTAGTGGAGAATCGCTGATGGGGCGCCAGCAATTCGGCATCGATGCTGACCGTCTCCACGAGTACGCCGCCCAGATTCAGGAAATAGTAGGGCTTGGCGTGCAGGTAGCGGTGGTGATTGGTGGGGGCAATATCTACCGCGGGGCGCAGGCTGAAGCTTTCGGGCTTGATCGGGCCCAGGGCGATTATATGGGCATGCTGGCCACGATGATTAATGCGATGGCCTTGCAAAGCGCGCTCGAAAAAGCGGGCGTGCAGACGCGCCTGCAATCCGCGATCGCGATGCCGCAGATTTCGGAAGCTTACGTGCGCCGCCGGGCCCTGCGCCACCTCGAAAAAGGGCGGGTCGTCATTTTCGGCGCCGGCACGGGCTCGCCATATTTCACGACCGATTCGGCTGCTTCGCTGCGCGCTATCGAGATTCAGGCTGACGTCGTGCTCAAAGGCACGCGCGTGGACGGTATCTACTCGGCCGATCCGGAGAAAGACCCGACGGCCACCCGTTATCCGCAGATTACCTTCAATGAGGTAATCGATCGCAAGCTCTCGGTAATGGATATGACAGCTTTCACGCTCTGCCGCGAAAACGCGCTGCCCATTATCGTCTTCGATATGAACAAGCCCGGCAACCTGCGACGCCTCGTGCAAGGGGAGTCAGTCGGGACGCTCGTTACCCTCTGAAATTCATTTTCGATTGAGTGATTTTCGATTTGAGATTGGTCAACCGAAAATCACTCAATCATTCAATCGAAAATTGCTACTCCTCTCCGATGGAAGAAGAAATCGATCTCTACCTGACCGACGCTGAAGAGACGATGGGTAAAGCCCTCGCGCATACGGCTACGGAGCTTGCCAAAATCCGCGCGGGCAAAGCCTCGCCCGCGATGGTCGATAGCTTGCGCGTCGACTACTACGGCTTACCTACGCCGATCGCCAATATGGCGACCGTCTCCACGCCCGATGCTCGCTCCCTGATCATTAAGCCGTTCGAGAAGCAGATGGTGGGCGAGATCATGAAGGCCATCAAAAACTCCGATCTGGGCCTGAGCCCGCTTTCCGAAGCCGATCAGGTGCGTCTCAATATTCCCGCCCTAACCGAGCAGCGCCGCCGCGACTTGGTAAAGCAAGCCCGCAATGAGACGGAAACCGGCAAAATAGCTATCCGCAACATTCGCAAAGACACCAACGAAGACTTGCGAAAACTCCTTAAGGACGGCGCCCCGGAAGATGCTATTAAAGCCGCTGAAGGGGAAGTGCAAAAGCTCACGGATGCCCACATTGCGCGCCTCGACCAGGCGATGAACAAGAAGGAGGCTGAGGTAATGACCATCTGACCCGCCTCAGCAGTGAGCATGTAATCGAAGGCCCCGCTCAGCTAATCTGCTGGGCGGGGCCTTTACGCAAGCGAGAACGCAAGTACTGGTTTTAGCGCTCTGCGGCCACTGTCGTGGACTCGAGTGGCACTGGCGTGGCGGGGCGAATGGCAGTAAGCTCGGTTTCGTCGAATAGCGTATCGCCCACGTACGTTTCAGCGCGAACCAAGCCGGCGCTGGCCGTTACCCAATTTACCAGCCGCAATGTATGGCGGTGCTGGACGCCGTTGTCAAAACGGTCGATCTCCAGCAGCTGCGTTAACCGCTGGCACGTGAACAACCCGGCGGTTGTGCGTACCTGTTCTTCCGGACTGGTCAGGCAACGGCCAAGCAGCGAGATGGTTAAGCTTCGGGGTGGCGCGCCCGGCAAGCTTTTCAGCGTGAGATGTGCCGGAGCCAGTACCTGACCTGGGCGGTCGCTTGAGCGGGGAAGCGTGGCCAGCGAATCATCAATCAGATCGAGCCCGCTTAACTGCAACGCGTGTAATAGCTGGCCGTTTACGAATGCCCGGACATCAAGCAGGGGAGGACCCGTAGTAGCAAAGCGCGCGGGTAGATCGGCAGAGGTTACCAATCGGCCACTGACGTCAAATACGTCCTGCCGCAGGGTAGCTTGGGTTGTGGCCCCCGTACAGTGCAGAGCGACCGTGCGGAGCTGCGTTCGGCCAGTCGGCTGATGGTGCCCATCGTAGGTAGTCAGCTCGTAGATGTTGCCTGCCAGGAGGGTTGGGGCGAGCGGCTGAGGGGTTTGCTGTGCACTAGCGTCCGGAGACAGAAGGGCTAGCAACAGGCTAAAAGCGGATAAATAAGTCACTACGCACGGAAGGGAGCAGGCCGAAGAATACCAGCTATTACGAGCCTCTGACCCGGGTAGGTTGTCGTGGAATGGTACTTTTTGCGGATTTTTATGCCCAAATTCCTTGAGCAAAGTGCCGGATGAGTTGTGCGCTAGCCCGCTAGTCTCGCTATCCCCAGCCCGAGTCCGGTTGCGGCCAAGCCGGCCCCTACGCTTAAGACTACATACAGCAGCGCCGCGCTGGTCCGACCCGCTTGCAATAGCTCTAACGTATGGATTGAGAACGTCGAAAACGTCGTAAATCCGCCGCATACTCCCGTTGCAAGCAGTAGTCGCGCGTTCTCGCTGGCCACCGGTTGCCCCCGTGCCGATACCCCCAGCACGATACCAATAACCAGACAGCCCAGCACATTCACGAGCAGAATGCCGAGCGGAAGTCCGGTTGCGGCGAACCATCGATCAAGCGCGCGCGCCACCAGCCAGCGGGCACCGGAACCGAGCGCTCCGCCTAACAGCACCAGCAGCAATGCGCGACCGCTAGCGGGCAGCACGCTAAAAAAACCGTTGGATGGCGTCCGCAACCTGCGCAACGTGGTCCGCCGTCATGCCGGGCCAGAGCGGCAGGCTCAGGCAAGTGGCGGCCAGCTCTTCGGCAATGGGGAACGACCCCGCCGGCAGCCCGGCCGCGGCGTAGGCTTGCTGACGGTGGGGGGGCACCGGGTAGTGGATGAGCGTACCGATCCCGGCGGCCGTCAGGTGCTGTTGCAGCGCGTCGCGCCGGATGCCGTCACGGGCAGAACCAGATCGCCGATTCCCGTTAGCGCGGTGTGATAGAAACCAGCGATTTGCTGCCGTTGCGCAGTCCAGTCAGCCAGGTACCGCAGCTTGACGCTGAGCACGGCAGCCTGAAGCTCATCAAGGCGCGAGTTGTGACCGATTACTTCGTTGTAATACTTTTTTTGCGAGCCATAATTCCGCAGCGTACGCAGCTTGCGCGCCAGCTCCGCGTCGTTGGTCGTCACGGCACCGGCATCGCCCAGGGCTCCCAGGTTTTTGCCAGGGTAGAAGCTCGTGCCGTTTACGTCGCCGAACGAGCCCGTCGGGCGCCCCTGCCACGTTGCGCCCTGCGACTGCGCATTGTCTTCGACTACGCGCAGGCCGTGCTGCCGGGCGAGGGCGAGCAGTGGGGTCATCTCGCACGCCTGCCCGTAGAGATGCACCGGGAGGATAACCTTAGTATGGGGCGTGATCGCCGCCGCTACCCGCTCCGGGTCCAGATTGTACGTCTGCGGATTGGGCTCGACCGGAACCGGTCGCGCGCCAACAAATGAGGCCGCGAGCCAAGTGGCGATGTAGGTATTCGACGGTACGATTACCTCGTCGCCCGGACCTACGCCAAGGGCCTCCAGCGCGAGGTGTAGCGCATCGAGGCCATTGGCGACGCCCACGCAGTGGGCCACCTGATCAAACGCGGCGTACTCGCGCTCGAATTGCTCAACGGCACCACCCAGCACGTACCAGTGCGAGTCGTAAACGGTCGCCATCGCCGCCAGTACTTCGTCGCGGATGGGCGTGTGTTGCGGGCCAAAAGCCAGGAAAGGAATCGTCATCAGCAACCAGCTAGCAGCCCTAAATCTGCTGGCCAGGTACCAGCTGAGGGGTTGGCAAAGGTAAGCGGAGCCCTCCGGCTACGGGTAAGAAACGCACCGCCGTTACTCAACTTCGACACCCGCCGTCGGCGCGAATGTGTAAGCGTCGTAGCATACTCCTCGGCCCCCAAAGCCTTCTTTCTGAAACACCAGGCGGTGGTTGAGTTGCTGGCCCGGCTGACCATTGGAGGTGCCAAAGTCGAAGTAGCGTTGCTGCGCGTACACCTCCCGAATCAGGTGCGCGATCAGCAGGTCAAGCGCCCCCGCGGCCCGCCCCTGCGGGGTAGCGGAGAGGTACTGCACGTGGGCCACCCGTGCGGTGACGTACACTACAGCCCCCGCC
>JBKJUQ010000327.1:0-4387 GCA_046590685.1 Hymenobacteraceae bacterium | reverse complement strand
ACTTGCAGCGGCAATCTGATTCGTGACCTGATAGGTGCCGGCCGCGGACTGACTAAGATCCACGGCGCCCGTCGTCGGGTTGAGGCTTAGGCCCGCAGGTGTGGCCGTAAACGTGCCCGCCGCCGCCCCACTGCTCAGCGTGGCCCCAATCGTGCCCGTGCTGCCCGCGCAATAGGGCCCCGCAGCGTAGGCAAACTGCGCCGTCGGCGCAGTGCTTAGGGTGAGGGTCGCGGTTTGCTGCGCCGGGCACGGCCCCGCCACCACGTAGGTAATGGTGTACGTGCCGGCCTGGCTGCCCGCCAGATTTACGGCGCCGGTCGTGCTGTTCAGGCTCAGTCCCGTAGGGGTGGCCGTAAACGTGCCGCCCATCGTGCCGCTGATGGTGGCCGTGGGGTTGGTGGCCGCCCCGAGGCAGTAGGTGGCGGCAGGGTAGGTGAAGGCGGCGGAAGCGATCGGATTGACCGTGATCGTCGTTGGGGCGGAAGTGGTCGCGCAGCCCGCCGCGTTGGTCACGGTCACGGAGTAGGTGCCGCTGGTGCTCACGCTGATCGTCGGGGTGGTAGCGCCGGTGCTCCACTGATAGGAGCTGCCGCCGGTGGCCGTCAGGGTCACGGTGCCGCCCTGGCAGAAAGTGGTTGGGCCATTGGCCGCGATGGTAGCCGTCGGAGCGGCCATGATCGTGAGGGTGGTGGTGGTGGTCACGGCCGCGCAGGTGCCGGCCGCCGCGATCGTATTCGTCAGGGTATAGGTGCCCGGCTGCGACTGGCTCAAGTCGATCACCCCGGAAGCCGCCGTGAGCGCGAGCCCCGGCGAAGAGGTCGTGACCGTGCCGATGCTGCTGCCCGCCGCCAGCGTCGGCGCGAGCGTCGCTCCGGAGCCCGTGCAGAACGGCCCGCCCACGTAGCTGAACTGCCCCGCTGGCGCCGTCGTGAGCGTCACGGTTTGCGTTTGCTGGGCCGGGCAGGTGCCGCCGACGGCGTACGTCACGACGTAGGTACCGGCCGTCGAGCCGCTGAGGGTGATCCGGCCGGTTGTCGGATTCAGACTCAACCCCCCGGGGGAAGCGCCGAACGTGCCACCCGCGGCCCCCGCGATGGTGGGCAGGGGATTAGCCGCGCCGTTGAGGCAGAAGGTCGAAGTTGCGTAAGCGAATGCCGCCGAGGCGCGCGGATTGACCGTGACGGTCGTCGGGGCCGAGGTGGCGGAGCAGCCGGCCGCGTTGGTCACCGTCACGGAGTAAGTGCCGCTGGTGCTCACGCTGATCGTCGGCGTGGTGGCGCCGGTGCTCCAGCGGTAGGTGCCGCCGCCACTGGCCGTGAGGGTCACCGAATCGCCCGCGCAGAAGGTCGTGGCGCCGCTAGCCGTGATAGAGGCAGTGGGCAGGGAGTTGATCGTGGCCGTGACGGGCGTCCGCGGCCCTTCGCACCCCGCGCCGCTTCGCGCGCTCACGTAGTAGGTAGTGGTGGCACTCAGGGTCGGGGTGGTGAACGTGCCGCCCGTGACGCCGCTCAGGGGCGTGCCGCCCGTAGCCGTGGTGTACCACTGATACGTGGCGCCGGTCGGAGCGCCGTTGGCCGTCAGGGTCACGGCGCCGGGACCGCAGTGGCTGGCGCCGGTGGCCGCCAGCGCGAGCGGGGTCGGGTTGACCGTCACGGTCGTCGCGGCCGAGGTGGCGGCGCAGCCCGCCGCGCTGGTTACGGTCACGGAGTAGGAGCCGCTGGCGCTGACGCTGATCGTTGGCGTCGTAGCGCCCGTGCTCCACTGGTAGGCGCTGCCGCCGGTGGCCGTCAGGGTTACGGCGCCGCCACCGCAGAAGGTGGTCGGGCCACTGGCCGTAATGGTGGCCATGGGTAAGGCGTTGATCGTGGCCGTAACGGGCGACCGCGGCCCTTCGCACCCCGTGCCGCTCAAGGCGCTCACGTAGTAGGTGGTGGTGGCGGTCAGGGTCGGGGTAGTGAACGTGCCTCCCGTGACGCCGCTTAGGGGCGTGCCGCCGGTGGGCGTGGCGTACCATTGGTAGAGGGCGCCGGCCGGGGCGCCGCTGGCGGTCAGGTTCACGGCGCCGGGGCCGCAGTTACTGGCCGGAGTGGTAGTGAGCGCCCCCGGCGCAGGGTTGACCGTCACGGTTACGGGGGCCGAGGTGGCCGAGCAGCCGGCGTTCGCCCCCGTCACGGAGTAGGTGCCGCTGGTCGTCACGCTGATCGTGGCCGTGGTGGCGCCCGTGCTCCATAGGTAGGTAGTCGCGCCGTCAGCCGTCAGGGTCACCGAGCCGCCCTGGCAGAAAGTGGTTGGACCGCTGGCCGTGAGGCTGACCGTGGGTGCGGGGGACACCGTAACGGTAATCGGGCTCGAGGTCGTCGAGCAGCTGTTGGCGCCGTTGGGGAAGCGGGCCGTAGCCGAGTAGGTGCCCGCGTTGCCGACCGTGATGCTTCGCCCCATCGCGCCGTTGCTCCACCGGATTATACTGTTCGGCGAAGCCGTGGCGGTGAGCGTCACCGTGCCGCCCTGGCAAAACGCCGTCGGGCCGCTGGCGGCAATCGTGATTGTGGGGGCCGGCTGCACCGTCACGCTGATGCTGCCCGTGGTGGCCGAGCAGCCCTGAGCGTTGGTGACGGTGGCCGAGTACGTGCCGCTTTGGGTCACGGTGATGCTCGCCGTGGTCGCGCCGTTCGACCACTGGTACGTGCCGCCGCCGGTGGCCGTGAGGGTCACCGAGCCGCCGGCGCAGAACGTGGTCGAGCCGCTGGCGGCGATCGTGGGGGTGGGCGGCGCGCTCACGCTCACGCTGATCGGGTTCGACGTGGTCGAGCAGCTATTGGCGCTGGTGGCGGTAGCCGTGTACGTGCCGCTCTGCGTCACGGTGATCGACGGGCCGGTCGCGCCGGTGCTCCACAGCACGGTGGCGCTGCCCGGCGCGACGCTGGCCGTCAGCACCACCGCGCCGCCCAGGCAGAAGGAGGTGGGGCCGCCGGCGGCGATGCTGATCGTGGGCGCCGCCACCACGTTGACGCTGATGGGGCCGGCCGTGCCGGAGCAGTTGTTGGTGCTGAAGCCGGTCACGGAGTAGTTGCCGCTCTGCGTCACGGTGATGCTCGGCGTCGAGGCGCCGGTGCTCCACACGTAGCTCGCGGCCCCGGAGGCGGTGAGCGTCACGGAGCCGCCCTGGCAGATGGTGGTCGGGCCGCTGGCGGTGATCGTGACCGACGGGCGCGCCTGCACCAGCACGTTCACCGAGTCGGCAGAGGTACAGCCGTTGAAGGTGATCCGCAGCTTGTAGTACCCCCCGCCCGCCACCGTGATGTTCGGAATGCGCGGGTTGGCGCGGGTGGCGGTGAAGCCGTTGGGGCCGGTCCAGAGGTAGTTGGCGCCCATCGGCACCCCCGACGACAGCAGAATTAGCGTCCCGCCCTCGCACAGCGGCGTGTTGGCGTTGACGGTGGGCGGCGGCAGGGAGCACTGGGCCACGGCGGCCGGGGCTAGCCCGACGGTCAGCAGCCCCGCGGTCAGGGCGGAAAGAAGCCGCGGCCACGACCGCAAACGAAGTAGGAGTGGGCGCATACGCGATAAAAAACGGGTGGGAAGGAAGTGTAAACAGCGCCTGCCGCGGGGCAGCCCCCGGAAGATACGGCGGGGGGCGTAGACGCCTCGGCAGGGCGGAAGTTTAACCGGCCCCGAAAAAAAGCCTCCCCACCGGGTCACAAAAAAAGGCCGGAAGCGGGAGCTTCCGGCCTTCGTGCCGACACACGAGTGGGGGCGGGGTGCTAAGGGGCCACACTAGGCGCCACGGCGGGGGCCTCCGGCGCGGGCGCATCCTCCTCAAAGTAGCGCCGGTTGTAGAATCCGAGCACCTGCCCGCGCTCCCGGTGGAAGTGCAGGCACAGGAAGTGGTAGTTATCGGTGAGCAGGTTCGTCACCTCATCGACCATCTCCAGGCGGGTCTGGCGGGCGCGGGTGGTGTCGGCCTGCTGCTCGATCTGCTCATCCCGGGCCGTCGCGAACGCGCCGAAATCGGCCGTGGTGCGCGCGCCGAACCTCGGCGGCAAGTCCGCGGCGGGCACCCCGGCCACGAGCTGTTGGTAGGCGGCGAGGAGCGGGTCGAGCGCGTCGATCTTCGCATCGGTGTACTGCTCCAGGTTCCGCGGATACAGGAGCTGGAGGAGTCTGGTGCGCTGCGCTTCGTCTTCGGGCGCGTCGAGGGCGGCGTAGTTGCGGCGCAGGCGATTGAGGGCGGTCGAGCGGTCGGCGTCGGTGATCTCGCGCCCGCCCTGCTGGGTGTTCTGCCCGACGTTGATCGCCAGCTCCGTCTGGTTCCAGCGGTCGACCACCTCCCGGGTGGCGGTGATGACGTCGTCGAACGCACCCCCGTGCGGGTACGCTTCGAGGCGCG
>JBKJUQ010000215.1:0-19236 GCA_046590685.1 Hymenobacteraceae bacterium | reverse complement strand
AGGGTATTGATGAGGTAGGAGGCCACGTTTTGGCGCATTCGGTTCGAGGTCCAGCCCGTCAGGCGCAACTCGCGCATCGCGGCATCCACGAACGGTGCGCCTGTGCGGCCCTGCGTCCAGCGGTCGAACAGCGCGCGGTCGGGGCGGAGGGGCGGGCGGGGCGCCTGCCCGCGCAGGCCGTCGGAGCGGAAGATGCCGGTACCGACGCGCAGCGCCACCAGCCGAAAAAAGTCGCGCCAGAGCAGCTCGAACAGCAGCCAGTAGGTGCTGTCGGTGGCGCCGTGGCGGGCTTCGTAGCGCCGGACTTCGTGGTACACTTGGCGCGGCGAGAGCGACCCGTTCGCCAGCCAAGCCGACAGTTTCGAGCTGAACACCTCGCCCATCAGGCCGTTGCGGGTCTGTTTGTAGGTGCCCAGCAGCCGGCGGCCGTGGATATAATCGGCGAGCCGGGCCAGGGCCGCCGTCTCGCCGCCCCTAAACGGGTGCGCGGTGCGCGGGTCGATTTCGGCGGCCTCGGCCGCGTCCGGGTGGCCGGTGAGGGCGGCCAGCGTCGGCACGGCGCCCGCGCCCAGCCGGGTCGGGTAGGCCGGTAGCGACGTGATGGGCGCGAACACCTCGCGCACCCGCAGCCGCTTCTCCACCGATTGCCGGAATTTGGTGAACCCGAGCGGCAGGTCGGCCAGCCGGATCGGCAGGTCGTCGGGGTGGTGGAGCAACAGCCCTTCGGTGAGGCGCAGGCGCGCGCCCACGGCCCGTAACGCCGTTTCGACGGCCGTTTCGACGCTGATTTCTTCAGCAGTATGCTCGCGGGTGGCGCGCACTTCGGTGGCCTCAAATTGCCGGGCCAGTTCCGGCAGCACGGTTTCGGGCGCGCCGTGGGCTACGTACAGATCGGCGCCGATAGCGCGCAGTTTCGCTTGCAAATCAAGCACGGTTTCGAGCAGAAAAGCGGCGCGGTGCGGCCCGGTTTTGGGCGCGCCGATGTAGCAGTCGGTCGCGAATTCGCGCGGGTCGAACACGTACACCGGCAGCACTTCTTCGACCAGCCCGCCGAGCGTGGAGAAGTTTTCGTGATCGTGGAGGCGCAGGTCGTGGCGCAGCCAGACAAGGACGCGCCGCGCGGGCGCCGAAGAGTAGGCGAGGGACATCGAGCAGACGTAGTGACGGCTGATAACCCGAAAGTGTGCGGTGGGTTAGAAGGAAGGTGTTGGAGGAAGGGAACGGGATGACGTTGACCTTGCGATCTGCGGGAACTGTGCTGGCGAATGCAATCAGCCGGCACGCCACCGCGCCGAGTACGAACTTGATGTTACTCAGCAGGTTTGAGCTCGCCGGGGTGGAGGGTGCGAAAGGAGAAAGGAAGCAGATGCAGACGCGAGCTACAAAATTGGGAGGCAGAACTACGCGAAGCTCAATCGTGCTCCCCCCATTTGCCCGACTCGCTGTTGTAAGTGTGCGTCACCATCGCGCCTGAGTCGAAAATCAAGTAAAAGCTGGCTGAGTCTTTATCCACCCAATACTGGAAGATGGGTCTAAGCACAACTCCTCCCAAGGCTGACTTGGGCAAGTGCGGCAAATAGTCAGGGACCAGTTGCGTCAGGGAAGCGGGGTAACGCCCAGTAGCTTGATGAAATGTCTCAATCGCGCTGCTTATTTTATCTCCACGCCGCCGAGACTCCTTTATCTGCCATCTATAACAAAGCAGAAAAGAAGGATAGACGAGCAATGCGGCCAACAACCAAGCAAACGGCCGTTGCAGCGATTTTCCCCAGTTCTGGTAAGTCAGATAAACGAACCCAACAGGCAGCGCCACTAAAAGAATAACCGCAAGTCCCGGAACGAGCCAGTAGTCTGTCTCCAAGCTAACCCATAGCATACCGAGGTAGCTTGTTAGCCCAAATGCCCACGCCGAGCGGATTTGTAAGTGAGAGAGCTTCATCACGTCAGCAAAATAGAGTATAAGCATTGCGACTACCCTTAACTTTCTGCCGTGAAGTATCTGCTCCATTGGTCGATTCTGTTTTTCCTCTCCGCTTGCGGGGCCCAGCCTAAGCCTGCTCCAATTCACGCTGCCGACCCCGCCCGCCTCCGTGAGCACCTGACGTACCTGACCACCACGCCGCAGCCGCGCAACTACCAGCACGTGGCGGTGCTCGACTCGGTGGCGGCCTACCTCAGCCGAAATTTGCGCCAGGCCGGCGGGCGGGTTGAGGAACAGCCGTACCAGGCCGGTGGTCGTACCTATCGCAACGTCATCGCCTCGTTTGGCCCGACGGCCGGGCCGCGCATTGTCATCGGCGCGCACTACGACGTGTGTGGCAACCAGCCCGGCGCCGACGACAACGGCTCGGGCACCGCCGCCCTGCTGGAGCTGGCCCGGCTGCTCGGCCGCCAGCCAAACCTGCCGGCCCGCATCGAGGTGGTAGCGTACTCCACGGAGGAGCCGCCGTATTTCCGCACGCCGCAGATGGGCTCCTACGTCCACGCCAAATCGCTGCACGACGCGGGCGTCGCGGTGCGGGGGATGGTCTCGCTCGAAATGCTCGGCTACTACGACGAGCGCAAAAACTCGCAGCGCTACCCGGTCGGCGCGATGAAGGCGGTGTATGGCAGCCGGGGCAACTACATCACGTGCGTCCGCATGTTTGGCGATGGCGCCTTCGCCAACCAGTTCAGTCAGCGGTTTGAGGACGCTATGCCGTTTCCCGTCAAGCATTTCAAGGGCCCGGCCGCGCTGCCGGGCGTCGATTTCTCCGACCACCTCAACTACTGGGCGTTCGACTTTCCGGCGCTGATGATCACCGATACGTCGTTCTATCGCAACGCGAACTACCACGAGCCGACCGATACCATCGACACGCTCGACTTCGAGCGCATCGCGCAGGTGGTCGACGGCGTGCTGGACGTGCTGCTCACGGCCGGCACCTGATCAAGCTCAAGGTCCCTTCAACCGAAACTATCCCGTAATCCGCGCAATCCGCGCAATCCGCTTAATCCGCGTTCATCTGTGGTTCAGACGGCGCAGGTGCACCTTTGCTTTATGCCTACGCCGCAACCCGCCCGCATCCGCTCGCTCGCCGAGTACCAGACCGCTTACGATCGTTCCGTGCAGGACCCCAACGGGTACTGGGCCGAGGTAGCCGCGCCCTTTACCTGGCGCGCGCCCTGGGATTCGGTGCTCGGTGGCGATTTCGCCGCCGGGCGCGCTACGTGGTTCGCCGGCGCGCAGCTCAATATCACCGAAAACTGCCTCGACCGGCACTTGCCCGCGCGAGGCGGCCAGACGGCCCTGATCTGGGAACCCAACGACCCCGCCGACCTTGGCCGCCGGCTGACGTACAACGAGCTCTACGCCGAAGTCAACCGCTGCGCGCACGTGCTGCGCGGACTGGGCGTACGCAAGGGCGACCGCGTGTGCCTTTACCTACCGATGATTCCCGAGCTCGCCATTGCCGTGTTGGCTTGCGCGCGGCTCGGCGCGGTGCACTCGGTGGTATTCGCGGGGTTTTCGGCGACGGCCATCGCCGACCGGGTGCAGGATGCGGGTGTGAGCGTCGTGATCACCTCCGATGGGATGAACCGCGGTGCCAAGCAGCTCGCACTCAAGCCGGTAGTTGATGAAGCCGTCGCCAGCTGCCCCACGGTGCGGGCGGTGCTGGTGGTGCAGCACGTGGGTGGCATCACGTCGATGCAGGCCGGCCGCGACCACTGGTACCACGACCTGCTGCCGCCGCCCACCACCGAGGTGCCGGCCGAAACAATGGAGGCCGAAGACCCGCTCTTCATCCTCTACACCTCCGGCTCCACGGGCAAGCCCAAGGGCGTAGTGCACAGCACCGCGGGCTATATGGTGTGGGCCGACTACACCTTCCGCAACGTATTTCAGGTGGAGGAGGGCGACGTGCACTTCTGCACCGCCGACATCGGCTGGGTTACGGGGCACACCTACGGCCTCTACGGGCCGCTGCTGGCGGGCGCCACGAGCGTGCTGTTCGAGGGCATCCCGACGTACCCCGACGCCGGCCGGTTCTGGGACGTGGTTGATAAGCACCGCGTCAGCATCCTGTACACCGCCCCGACGGCGATTCGGAGCCTGATGGGGGCTCCGCTGACGCTCGTGACGAGCCACGACCTGAGCAGCCTGCGGGTGCTCGGCTCGGTGGGGGAGCCCATCAATGAAGAAGCGTGGCACTGGTACCACGAGCACATCGGCCAGAAACGCTGCCCGCTGGTGGATACATGGTGGCAGACCGAAACCGGCGGCATCATGCTCTCCGCGCTCGCGGGCCTCACGCCCAGCAAGCCCGCCCACGCGGGGCTGCCGCTGCCGGGCGTGCAGCCGGTGCTGCTCACTCCCACGGGGGAGGAAATCACGGGCAACGATCAGGAAGGCTTGCTCGCGATCAAAGCACCGTGGCCGGCCATCATCCGCACCACCTGGGGCGACCACGAGCGCTGCCGCCAGACCTACTTCGCCCCGTTTCCGGGCACCTACTTCACCGGCGACGGCGCCCGGCGCGATGCCGACGGCCTCTACCGCATCATCGGGCGGGTTGATGACGTGATCAACGTCAGCGGCCACCGCTTCGGTACGGCCGAGATCGAGAACGCCCTCAACGAGCACGAAGCCGTGATTGAGAGCGCCGTGGTGGGCTACCCGCACGATATCAAGGGGCAGGGCATTTACGCCTACGTCATCCTCGGTGGCCCCATCCCGGCGGAGGCGGCCGAGCGCGCCGCCCTCACCGCCGACATCACGCGCACGGTGGAGGCGCAGATTGGCAAGATCGCCCGTCCCGACAAGATTCAGCTCGTGTCGGGCCTGCCCAAGACGCGCTCGGGCAAGATTATGCGCCGCATCCTGCGCAAGATCGCCGAAGGTGAGCTCGCCAACCTCGGCGATACCACCACCCTCCTCGACCCCGGCGTGGTGGCGGAGATCATCGCCGGGCGGCAGTAACGCCCGCTTCCCCTCCTTCCTTCTTTAAATCCCGTTTTCGTGTCAGTATTCCCCGCGGTTCGCCGCTCGCGGCCGGCCCTTGGCCTGTCCGCTTTTCTTCTTGGAAGTGTTTTGTTGTTCGCGTGCCGCGACGAAAAGCCCGAGCCCGTGGTGCCGCCCGTGGTGGTAGTGCCGCCGCCGCCGAGCGTGTTTGCCATCATCGGCGACTACGGCTATGCCGGGCCGAACGAAGAGCGGGTAGCCGACCTCGTCAAAAGCTGGCGCCCGAGCTACATCGTCACCACCGGCGACAATAACTATGACAACGGTGCCGCCGCTACCATCGACGCCAACATTGGCGCCTACTACCACAACTACATCAACGGCTACGCGGGCGCGTTCGGGCCCGACACCACCCGCGCCAATCACTTCTTCCCCAGCCTGGGCAATCACGACCAGTACGCCCCCGGCGCGCTGCCGTATTTGGCGTACTTCGCGCTGCCCGGCAACGAGCGCTACTACCAGGTGCGGCAGCGCGCCGTCGAGTGGTTCATCGTCAACTCCAACTTCAGCGAGCCTGACGGCACCACGCCCACGTCGCGCCAGGGCCAGTGGCTCCAGCAGGCGCTGGCCGCTTCGACGGCGCCGTGGAAACTCGTCGTGCTGCACCATCCGCCGTACTCATCCGGCGATCACGGCAGCTCCGTCGCGATGCAGTGGCCGTTTCAGGCGTGGGGCGCCAGCGCCGTGGTGGCGGGGCACGACCACGACTACGAGCGCTTGCTGGTCAACGACTTTCCGTACCTGGTCAACGGCCTCGGCGGACGCAGCCTCTACGCTTTCCGGACGCCCAAGCCCGGCAGCGTAGTGCGCTACAACGCCGACTACGGCGCCCTGCGCGGCCGCGCCGACTCCACGCGCCTCGCGCTGACGTTCACGACCGCCACCGGGCTCGCCATCGACTCGCTGGTGCTCACCCGGTAGGAGGGGTTTGCGGCTTCCTCAGTCGGCCGGGGCGGCGGGGGCCGCGCCGCCGCGCGGGCGCCGGGGCCGTGGGGGAGCCGGCGCGGGCGGCAGCAGCAGGTAGTCGTTGTAGCGCGCCTCGTCGGAGGCGATGAAGAGCGATTTGCCCAATTCGCAGAGTGCCCCCAGCGTGGCGTACACGGCATTGGCCGCGCGGACGCGGTGCTGGGTGCCCACGGCGCGGCGCGTTTCGGCGAAAGCCACCGCCAGCAGCCGCTTTCGGTAGGCGGTGGCGCCCTGCTCGATCGCCGTCAGCTCGGCCGCCGTGAGGCCGGCTTGCTGGTAAGCGGCTTTGATTTCCTCCGCGGCAGTCGCCAGCGCGTCGAGTCCGACGGCCGCCACCTGCTCGGCCAGTAGGGCGAAGCCGGCATCGGTGGCCTGGTGGAGCTTGGCGGCCCCGTAGCCGCGGTACTCCGCCGACTCGGGGTGGTAGACCTGCCGCACCTTGCTGAGCACGGTCTGGATGGCGAGCGTAAGCGCCGCGCGGGCCGCGTTGCGCTTCTCTTCGGCCTTGCGCTGCGCCTGCTCCAGCTCCTGATCGGTGGGGAGCCGGCCGAGCGCCCGCCCGGCCTGTTCGAGGGCGGCCAACCGTGTTTCGGGCCAGCCGCGCGCCGCGAAAGCCTCGGCATCGCGCCGCGCGAAAACGACTTTCACTTCGGTCAGCAGCAGCAGATCGGCGATGGTCCCCCGGTAGGCGATGGATTCGGGTCTGGATGGCATAGCAGCAAAGCGCCGCGGGTAGCTAGCGGGAATTCATTGCAAGTTACTTCCCACAAGCTGCAAATTCTTCAACACCAGCTACAAATCACTAACTATTTACTTCCAACATCTGGACACTAATTATAAATTACTCATCATAAACTACAAGTTGCTCGGCACAGAGTATAAGTTGCTTGCGATACGTTACTTGTTACTGGCTACTAGTTACAAGTTACTCAAAACATAATTTTTCGCAAACGAAAGCACTTTTTGACTTACTGGCAGGGAGAAGCCGCAGTCGTATAAAATGTACTGAACTAGTAATCGGTCACCTTACGCCGATCTTAGGCGGTTGCTTCGAATACGATAGGCATAGCTTCAGAACTGTAGCTTTGCCACAGGGCTTCAATCGATCAGGTGGCCTTTATCTCAATGGTTGTACTCCTGCTCTACACCCTTTTTATCGGGTTAGGCTGTTGGTTAATATGGTCGAATGGTATCGCATCAACGGACAGCTTGAGCGACCGAGCGGTATCGGTATTGGGAGGTTTACTTATCATCTGCTGGTGCGGCTATCTATTGGCTACAGATGGATACCATTATTACCGAATGCACCAGCCAACGATCACTATTGAGGGTACAATTGTCGATTACTGGGCTGGTGGGCGGAACACGCGTTACGCCAAATATCGATTCGCGGTCGCAGACACTGCTTACACTGGTGTGTATGCGGACCACCCAAGTCGGTATGACAAATGTGCAGTAACCAAGGAGTGCTTAGGAAGTAAAGTCACCGTCAGATACGCCGTATCTGATCCATTGGAAAGCGAACTGGTTTTTCCGGATTCTGATTAAATCCGCACTTCCCAAATCAAAACTTCGCATCGAAGTGACCGCCGGAGAGGGTGTGCACGACGGCGGGCGTGACGCCGACGGCCGTGATGACGGGCTTATCGACGCGGCAGGGGTAGGCGCTGCTGCGCGGCAGGCAGCTGGCGGCAAGGAAGGTCGGCAGGATGCCGCAAAGCAGCCGCAGCCTTACTCCAACACGATCTTCGTCCCGCGCTCGATGTCGGTGCGGGGGTCGAAGATGAAGTCGACGTTGCGCGCATCGCCCGCTTTGCCCGCGAGGTTGACTTTGGTGCGTCCGTACTCCTCGCCGGCCTCGTCGAAGAGGGTGGCGGTGACGGCGCGGTCGAGCGTATGGTCGAAGATGCAGTACACGGTCAGGCGGTTATCGCCCTCCGGGTCTTTGTCGGTGAGACCTTCTTCGGCCTTGTCGACCTTGAACTTGCCCGTCCGCAGGCCCTTTTTCTTGAGCACGTCGCCCACCACGAGCGTGCGCTTGTCGGCGCGCTTGATGCCCTCGCCGATGCCATCGACGATGACCGTCGCCGAGCGCCCCATCGTCTCGCCGGCTTTGTGCAGCGTTGCGCCGCCCTTGTCGGTGAGCTGCTCGCAGCTTACCAGAGCGAAGGCCAGCACCGCGCCCACGCTCCCGCCCGTCACGGCGCGCCGGAGCATCGCCAAGTCAAGTAATCTGTTCAATCTGCGTAAATCAGCTTAATCTGTGGTCCTACTCGAAGCGCAGGTGCTTGACCGAATCTCCCGTCTGCTCCAGCTCGATGAGGGCGTCGATGCCGATCTGGAGGTGGTCCTTCACGTACGAGGTCGTCACTTTGGAGTCTGATTCGGCCGTTTTCACGCCTTCGGGCGTCATCGGCGAATCGCTCACGAGCAGCAGCGCGCCGTGGGGGATGTCGTTCATAAAGCCCACCACGAAGATCGTCGCCGTCTCCATATCGATCGCCATCGCGCGGATGCGCAGCAGGTAGTCCTTGAACTCCTGATCGTGCTCCCACACCCGCCGGTTGGTGGTGTAGACGGTGCCGGTCCAGTAGTCTTTCTCGTGCTTTTTGATCATCGACGACACCGCCCGCTGCAACCGGAAAGAGGGGAGGGCCGGCACTTCCGGAGGCAGGTAGTCATCGCTCGTACCCTCCCCGCGAATGGCGGCGATGGGCAGAATCAGATCCCCCACTTTGGCCTTCTTGATGGCGCCGCACTTACCCAGAAACAGCGCCGCCTTCGGCTCCACGGCCGAGAGCAGGTCCATGACGGTCGCCGCCATCGGCGAGCCCATCCCGAAGTTGATGATGGTGATGTTCTGCGCCGTCGCGGTCTGCATCGGCTTGTCGAGCCCGCGGATCTCGCACCCGAACTGCTCGCAGAACATGTGCACGTAGTTGACGAAGTTGGTGAGCAGGATGTACTCGCCGAACTCGCTCAGGGGCGTGCCGGTGTAGCGCGGCAGCCAGTTTTTGACAATGTCTTCTTTCGACTTCATGTTGGGGATGAGCAGGTGGGGAGGTGGGCCGGTGAGTAGATGAGCGGATGAGTAGATGGATGGGATGAAGCGATGCGACGGCTGGTAGAGGAGAAATGAGAAGAGCAGCAGCGCTAAACTTTGTGCTCGGTAAGCGACCGCGCGATGGCGACCCGCCTTACCTACTCATCTGCTCACCTACTCACCTACTCATCTCCTAAATCTCCTCATCAAAAATGCTGACCCTGCCGCCTTACGCCCACAAACTTACGGACCGGCCGGGCGCCGCCCCGCTTATCTGGGATGTGGTGCGCCGGCAGCACGTCGTCTGCACCCCCGAAGAGTGGGTCCGTCAGCACGTTATCCACTTCCTGACGGACCATCTGGGCTACCCGGCGAGTTTGCTCAGCGTCGAGCGCGGCACCGGTGCGCTCGGCCAGCGCACCGATCTGCGCGCCTACGACCCCGCCACCCGCCAGCCCGCGCTGCTCGTCGAATGCAAGGCCCCGGAGATCAAGCTCACTAAAGCCGTCCTTCAGCAGGCCCAGCGCTACTGGCAGCGCGTACCCGCCCGCTTCATCGTCATCACCAACGGCATCCAGCACGCCTGCTGGCAAATCGGTCCACCCGTCAGGATGTGGGACCGCTGGCCGACGTGGGCGGAGGTGGTGGCCACGACCGGTCTAGAAGATAATCCGCCACCTGAGCCGCCGCTAAACATATAAAAATCACCTCTAACATCATTGTGTGATCGTGCCATCGGCTAAAGGCCCGGAGTTTTGTGCCCAACAGCATCTCCTGCCAACTTTAGCGTGTTCATCTCAATGGCTTTTTCTTCTTTGTTTCCGGCCCTGCGCCTGCGGTCTTGGTCTGGGTTGTCCGTATTGTTCGTCGTCGGCGCATTAGGGGCCTGCACCTCAGACAAAGACGATGACCCTACGCCGCCCGTCCCCGGCGCCACCTCCAATACCATCACGGTGCCGTGTGCGGATATCCTGACCAGCACTACGTGGGCGAATGTGGAGCCCGATTCGAGCAAGTTTGATTACATCGTCGCCTGCCAGATTGATGTTATGAGCGGGGTGCTCACCATCGCCCCCGGTGTCCGCATCCGCTTCGATGGCCCCGATGCCTCCCTCCGTACTGATGGCACCGGTGGGTTAAAAGCGATTGGCACCGCTACTCAGCCCATCACGTTCGAGAGTGAACAACGCGTCCGGGGCGCGTGGGCGGGGCTCCGCTTCGACTCGCGCAATGTCGATAATGTACTCTCGTACGTGCGGGTGCGCCATGCGGGCAGTAAGGATATGTCGTTCGGCGCGCAGGGCAAGGCTGGGGTGGTGGTGTATAATGGTGGCCGCCTCAAGATGACCAACTCGCGCATCGAAACCTGCGCCGGGCACGGGATCGTCATCGACCAAAGTGCGACGTATACCGCGAGCGCCGACTTTACCGGCAATGTCATTACCGATTGCGAGTTGCACCCAGTCGTGATGACGTTCAAGTTTCTGGGCGTCTGGAACGCGACGAACCGCTTGACCGGCAACGGGGAGCCCGGCGTCCGGATTTACCTCGATGGCCTCGCGGCGGCGGACAACGTGCGCGTACCCAACTTGGGCGTGCCGCTCCAAATTGCCCAATCCGTCGATTTAGCTGACGGCAACCTAACCATCGACCCTGGCGTGACGATGGCGTTCGCCAGCGGCGCCTATCTGAAACTCCTCAATGGCACACTCGACGCCGTGGGCACCGCCGCTAGTCCCATCACGTTACAGGGAGCGCAACCCGGTCAAGGCACCTGGATTGGTCTGCACGTAGGTAGCAACGGCCTCAACCGAATGGACTATTGCGTGGTTGAGGGAGGTGGCGCCGAGCGGGCAGTGAATTCCAATGGCACGGGGAGTATCGTAATCGGGATCTTCTCGCGGGCCGGGCGCCTGACCATCAGCAACAGCACGGTGCGTAATTCGCTCGGTCATGGCATTCATAAAGCATCGACAACGCTGCTGACGGCCACCACGATGACCTACGCCAACAACCAGCTCGGCGACGTAGGCACCTACTGATTGCGGAGTGGCGCTGCTGGGTAAAATGCGTTATCGAGCAAGCCATTATTGGTGAACTGGTCGCCGGCTTTCACTTCGGCCGTGTAGCGCGCCCGAATGGCGGGGGGCGGCACGGCCCGCGGCCCCAGCTCGTGCCGGCCGTAGCGGTAGAACCGGACCTGTTGACCGGCCGTCAGCTCAGTCACGTAGTCGGGGTGGATGAGCCAGAGCGAGCCCCCGTCGCGCAGCCACGCCCGGCCCGATCCGGCAAGCGGGTCGAGCGCCGAGGTGCCGTAGGGCAGCAAGTGCCCCCCCGCCGGCACCCCCACGGCGTCGAGGACCGTCGCGGGGATATCGGCCTGCTGCGTCACGCGCGGGCGGTTCGGCGCGGGCCAAATAGCACCGGCGCGGTACAGCAGCAGCGGGGTTTTGCTCAAGCCCAGCACGTTCTGGTAGCCCGGCCGGCTCGACTGCTGGGCGTGGTCGGCGAGCAGCACGAACAGCGTGCGGTCGTACCACGGCTGCCGCCGCGCGGCGGCGAAGAATTGCCGCAGCGCATTGTCGGTGTACCCAATGGCCTGGTGGATCGGCAGCGTGCCGACCGGGAAGCGCCGCGTCAACGCTTCCGGCACCGGGTAGGGCTCGTGGGACGTGAGGGTAAAAATGGTAGCGAAGAAGGGCGCACGCATCGTGCTCAGCTGCTGGCTCACATACTGGAGATACGGCGCGTCGAGGATGCCCCAGGTGCCGTCGTAGTCGGTCGATTTTTCGCCGCCCGGGTACTCATTTACCCCAAAATACTGGTCCACCCCGATGCGCCGGGTGAAGGTTTTGAACCCCATCGTGCCATTCGCCGCGCCGTGGAAAAAGGCGGTGTGGTACCCGGCGGCGCGGAGCGCGTCGGGCAGCCCGGAGGCCGCATTGGCCTGATAAATAGAGGTAATGAGGGGCTCGTCGGTGAGGGCGGGGAAGCCCATCAGCGTACTCGGCACGGCCTCAATAGACTTGTGCCCGTTGGCATAGTGGTCGGGGAAGAGCCGGGCGCCGGGGGCTTGGGCGAGCGAGTCGAAGAACGGCGTGTAGCCATCCTGGCCTGCGTTTTCCGCGCCGTTGTACTCCGAGGCAAAGCTTTCAAGCAGCATTACCACCACGTTGAGGCGGGCCGTATCGCTCTTCGCCAGCTCGTTCGGATAACGTAATTTGTAATTTGTAATTCGTAATTCAGTAGGTCGCTCGTAGCGCGCTAGGGCGCCGCTGGGGTCGAGGGCGGTGCGGGCCGCGGCCAGCGTCGGGAACCATGTCCGCCGCTCCAGCGGCTCATCGGCGATAGATTTCAGAAAGGTGAAGGTCGAGTTGAGCGTCAGGTTACCGAGTACGGCGGGCGTCTGGGTGAAGGCATCGCCCACGCGCAGCGGCTTGAGCCCCGTAGATCCGCGGATGCCCAGAAACAGGATGGCCACCGCCAGTATCCGAGGCCCCGCGATTCGCCACCACGCGCGACGCGGGGTGAGGGGCCGGATCCGGGTTTCGCGCTCGTAGCGCCGGCCGATGCGGCCGTAGATTTCCCCCAAGGCCCACATCAGCAGCGCGGTAGCCACCACAATGTACCAGTAGCGCCCGACCATGACGGGCGCCTGTCGGCCCACATCGGCCGTCAGGGTCAGCAGCTCATCCGTCGAGCGTCGGTTGATGAAGCCGTAGTAGACGTAGTCCATCAGGTTGAGCCCGATGAAGGGGGTATTGACTACGAGCCAGAGCGTGAGCAAGGCCCCGCAGAGGCCGCGCCGCACCTGCCAGCGCGGCGGCAAGGCCAGCGCCAACGCCAGCCACAGCGCGTTAACCGTAGCCAGGGCCGAAAAATCGAACCACGCGCCCCGCGCGTACGCCCCCATCACCGCGCCGGGAGCGGCGGCCGCGAAAGCCGGCCAGTTCCAGAGATGGAAGCCGAGCCGGAGCAGTGTGTAGGTGAACAGCAGCAGGCCGAAGCGGCGGATTGTCTGAACCACAGATGAAACAGATTCAACGGATTACGCAGATTGGGGCCGCGTACCCGATACAGCCTTCAATGAAAAACCGGAAGTCGGCCTCAGGCCGACTTCCGGTTTTCGAAGCAAATACGACAGGTGATCTACGCCATCGCGGCTTCGCCCGTCAAGACCGTGCTTACATCTTCGTACGGCAGGCCGAAGGCATCGGACACGCCTTTGTACACGACCTTACCCTGCACTACGTTGAGGCCGAGGCGCAGCTCGTGATTGTCGGTACACGCCTGCTGCCAGCCTTTGCCGGCGAGTTGGAGCGCGTACGGCAGCGTGGCATTGGTGAGGGCCAGCGTGGACGTGTACGGAACGGCCCCGGGCATATTGGCCACGCAGTAGTGCACCACGTCGTCGATGATGTAGGTGGGGTCTTCGTGGGTGGTGGGCTTGCAGGTTTCGATGCAGCCGCCCTGATCGACGGCCACGTCGACGAGCACCGTGCCGGGGCGCATCGTCTTGAGCATATCGCGGGTGATGAGGTGCGGCGCCTTTGCGCCGGGGATCAGCACCGCGCCGATGATGAGATCGGTGGTTTTGATCATCTCGCGAATCGTGTACTCGTTGCTCATGCCGGTTTTCACGTTGGCCGGCATAAAGTCGGACAGCTCGCGGAGGCGGGTGAGGTTGATGTCGAGGATCGTGACGTCGGCGCCGAGGCCCGCGGCCATCTTCGCCGCCTGCGTCCCGACGATGCCGCCCCCGAGTACCAGCACTTTCGCGGGGGGCACGCCCGGCACGCCGCCGAGCAGGATGCCGCGCCCTTTCAGGGGCTTCTCGAGGTACTTAGCGCCTTCCTGAATGCTCATCCGGCCAGCTACTTCGCTCATCGGAATCAGCAGCGGCAGCGAGCGGTCGGCGCGCTCCACAGTCTCGTAGGCGAGGCAGATGGCCTTGCGCCCGATCATCGCGTGGGTCAGCTCCTCGCCCGAGGCGAAATGGAAATACGTGAACAGCAGCTGGTTTTCGCGGATCAGGTTGTACTCCGACTTGATCGGCTCCTTCACCTTCATAATCATCTCGGCCTGCGCGTACGTCTCCTCGATGGTGGCGAGCATTGTGGCGCCAGCCGCCTCGTACTCCGCGTCGGGGAAGCCGCTGCCTTCGCCGGCGGTGCGCTGCACGCGCACATCGTGGCCTCGCTTGACCAGCTCCGTGACGCCCGCCGGGGTCAGGGCGACGCGGTTTTCGTTGTTTTTAATCTCCTTCGGGACGCCAATAATCATCGTTGCGGGCGGGGGAAAACAGGTGGTTGATTTGGTGGGGTAAAGATAGCGGCGGGAAAAGCGCTCCCTGGCGATCAACTCTTAAACGGCTGGTAGCCGGGGGCTGAAAACGAGAGAAGGTGAGCCACGCTGCCGTGCTCACCTTCCTGATTCAATCTTGTAGATTGCCTAGAGACTACTTAAAAGGCACCCGCGCGTCGGCTTCGCGCAGCAAGCTCGGCTCAGCGAGGCTCTTCACGACATTAGCCTTGAGCGTCACCTTGACATCCGCCGCGCTCAGGTCATTGGATATCAGGGACACGACTTCCGCATGCTCGCCCAGCTCGGCGGGCGAGTAGATCAGCGTAATGGTGCCCGTTTCGCCCGGGGCGATACCCTCCGGAAGCGTTTTGTACGATACGCAGCTGCACGCCGCGGTAACGCCCGTCAGGGTCAGGTTTTTCTTGCCGGTATTCTTGAAGGTGAAGCGTGCGGTAGCCGGGCGGCCATTCTCCAGCTTGCCCAAGCTCAGGGTTGGCGTGCTCGTAATCGTCAGGCGGGCCGAAGCGGCGATCTGCTCGGGCGTGTACGATTTCTGCATCTCCTCGCGCGAAAGCACGGCACCCTTGATGGCGAGCGCGACGGAGGCGTTCGTGGCGTTCGACGTCACCGTGACCGTTTTGCTGAACTGGCCCGGCCGGCCGGCCGAGTTGTAAACCGCCTTCACGAAGCCGCTTTTGCCCGGTAGTACTGGTGTTTTGGTCCATTCCGGGGTGGTGCAGCCGCACGAAGCCTGCACGTTAGCGATCACGATGGGCGCCGTGCCGGTATTGGTGAACTTAAACTCGTGGGCTGCTTGCGTACCCTCGCCCACATTCTTAAAGTCGTGGGATTCGGAGTCGAACTTGAGCGTGCCTTGGGCAACGCTCGAAAAGGAAGTGGCGAGCAGCGCGCCGGCGATCAGGAGAAAGCGCATAGGGGTGAGCAGGAGGAGTGAGGACGACGGAAGGGAAGCGCAGAGATGACTCCGGCTCAGCAGCCCGCTTGACAAGCAACGGGCCACGAATGATTCCAAAATTACGCCCGCGCCGCGTTTCGTACCTTTGACGAGCGCTGGCCAGGCCGCCACCAACCGGCCGGTTGTTGCCTTCGCCGCCTTCTTCAACGCTTTTTGTTTTTGATGCCGACCTCTACCGTTCCCGCGCCGGCGCTGCCGCTCAACCTCACCAAAGCCGAGCTGCTGGCTGACTTTCGCGTCGCGTGCGAATCGCGCCATGCCTCGCTGACGGGGCGTAAAGAAGTATTCGCCGGCAAAGCCAAGTTTGGCATATTCGGTGATGGTAAGGAAGTAGCGCAGCTAGCGATGGCGCGCGCTTTCCGCGCCGGCGACTGGCGCGCGGGCTACTACCGCGATCAGACGTTTATGCTCGCCATCGGCGAGCTGACGCTTGAAGCGTGGTTCGCCCAGCTCTACGCCCACGCCGATGTAGACGCCGAGCCCGCTTCGGGCGGCCGCTCGATGAATGGCCACTTCGCCACGCGCCTGCTCGACGAAGACGGTAATTGGCTACCCCAAACGACGCGCAAGAACTCGTCGGCCGACATTTCGCCCACCGGTGGGCAGATGCCGCGGCTACTCGGGTTGGCGTATGCCTCGAAGCTCTACCGCGAGAACGCGGACCTGCACGGCTTGAGTGATTTTTCGGTTAATGGGACTGAGGTCGCGTTTGGCACTATCGGCAACGCCTCGACTTCCGAAGGCATGTTCTTCGAGGCGCTCAATGCCGCGGGGGTGCTCCAGGTCCCGCTGCTGATGAGCGTGTGGGACGACGCGTTCGGTATTTCCGTTGGCGCCGAGCATCATACCACCAAACAATCGATTTCGGCCGCACTCGCGGGTTTGCAGCGTGAGGGGGAGGGCCAATCGGGGTTCGAGATTTTCGTGGTAAAAGGGTGGGACTACCCGGCTCTACTTGCTACCTACGCCCGCGCCGCCGAGCTCTGCCGCACGCAACATGTACCCGTGCTGGTGCACGTGGTGGAGATGACCCAGCCGCAGGGGCACTCAACCAGCGGCTCGCACGAGCGCTACAAGACGAAAGGTCGGCTGGCCTGGGAAGAAGAGTTTGATCCGATCAAGCAGCTGCGAGCGTGGATGTTAAGCGACGGAATCGCAACGGTTGAAGAGCTGGATGCGATCGACACTGCCGCGAAAGAGACCGTGCGAAAAGCCCGCCTCGCGGCGTGGTCGGCACTGAGCGAGCCGATCAAAGCGGAGCGCGCGGAGCTGAGCCAGCTCCTCACCGCGCTCGCCACCAACGCCGACTATACGGCGCAAAAACCCGCACTCGACGAGTTGTCCCTGGCCCTGAGCAAAGTGACGGAGCCGAGCCGCGCCGAGCACGTCAAGCTGGCGCGCCGCGCCTTGCGGGTACTGCGGGGCCAGCGGCCTACGGGGGCTCGGCGGGAGTTGGCGCAGTGGCTGGAAACTCAGGAGGGCGCCGCCGCCGACCGCTACAACGCGAACCTGTTCAGCCAATCAGAGCACGCCGCTACCCTCAAAGAAGCGATCCCGGCGGAGTATGCCGACGACGCGGCCCTTCTCGACGGCCGCGAAATCCTGAACGCCTGTTTCGACGCGCACCTGGCCCGCGACCCTACCATTTTTGCCTTCGGCGAAGATGTCGGCCGCATTGGCGACGTTAACCAAGGCTTCGCGGGCTTGCAGGACAAATACGGCGCGCTGCGCGTGGCCGATACGGGTATCCGCGAGTGCACCATTGCCGGGCAGGGCATCGGCGCGGCGTTGCGCGGCTTGCGGCCCATTGCCGAGATTCAGTATCTCGACTACCTGCTCTACGCCATCCAGATTCTCAGCGACGATCTCGCGTGCCTGCAGTGGCGTACCAAAGGCGGCCAGAAAGCGCCCCTCGTCATCCGGACCCGCGGCCACCGGCTTGAAGGCATCTGGCACTCGGGCTCGCCGATCAGCATGATTCTCTCCACCGTGCGCGGCATCCACGTGCTCGTACCGCGAAATATGACGCAGGCGGCTGGATTTTATAACGTCCTGCTGCGGAGCGATGAGCCCGCGATCGTGATCGAATGCCTCAATGGCTACCGTCTTAAAGAAAAGCTGCCGACCAACGTCGCCGATTTTCAGCTTCCCCTCGGCGAGCCGGAAGTGTTGCGAGCGGGCACGGATATCACGTTCGTGACGTACGGCTCGATGTGCCGGGTGGTGATGGAAGCGGCTGATCAGCTAGCCGAAGCGGGCATCTCGGCCGAGGTAATCGATGTGCAGAGCTTACTGCCATTCGACACTCATCATTCGATCGTCGATTCCATCCAAAAAACCAATCGCGTCATCTTTGCCGATGAAGACGTGCCCGGCGGTGCCACGGCGTTTATGATGCAGCAGGTGCTCGATGAGCAGCACGCGTACCGGTGGCTCGACGCAAAGCCGCGGTGCATCTCCGCGCACGCTCACCGCCCGCCCTATGGCTCCGACGGCGACTACTTCTCGAAGCCGAATCCCGAAGATCTTTTCGACGCGGCGTATGAGCTGCTGCGCGAAGCTGAACCAACGCGGTTCCCCGCGATTTATTAGTTTTTGGTTAATAGTGGTTAGTTGATGGGAGCCGGATTGTATAACTGAGCCACTCGTCGGTTAACAACCATCAACTAAAAACTATCAACCAGCCTACAGCGTGACTTCCTCAGTCGTAATCTTATTGGAGAGATTGCCCGCGCGGTCCTTGATCTGCACCTGAAACCGGAGCACATCGCCCTTGCTGAGCTTTTCGGGCACGCCATTGATCGTGCCGATGGCCTGGGGGGGCACCACCGGGAAACCGGGCGCGTTGATTCGGTAGGTAAGCTCTCCGCGCAGCCGGAACGCCTTCGTGCTTTCCTGTCCTTCGGGATTTAGGTTAATGAAGCGCCCGTTAAATCCAGTGGTACTGATGCTAAAGGGCTTGATAACCACGAACTCGTTATTCTTTCGCTTCTCAATGGTGAGAAAATAGTTGATGTCGTTGGGGTCGTTGTTCCCCAGCAGAACACCTAAGTCGCCGTTGCCATCTTTCCAGCTGATCACCACGTCAACCAAGGCAAGCTGTACCCGACCCGCTTCCGTCGAGTCGCGCCGCGTCACGCGAAGCGGAGCAATCTCGGGAATGTCGGAGTACGATTCCAACGGGTTACAGGCGGGCGTAGCGAATACACCCAGCAAACCCAGGCTCAGGAGCCCGATGCTTCCGCTTGACAATAGCTTCGACACGTTCATTTGTGGTTTCACGGCGAAAAAGTACGCCGCCCGGCGCGAAAACGCGCCGACCCGGTAGCAGGTTCGCGCCGCGGCTGCCAATCCTGCTCCGGCGCTATCTCCCCCAATGGCTACTACGTTTCGTTCCGCGTTCCTGACAGCCCTGCCGCGGCTTCAGGCTCCAGACGCCGATTCGGCCGCGCTGGCGCTGTTTCGCTACCAGGCCCGGCATTCCGAGGTCTACGGGCGGTGGCTGGCGGCCCGCCGCTGCGACCCTTCCCGGGTGGCGCGCGTGACGGACATCCCGTTTCTGCCGATCAGTTTTTTTAAAACCCACGCCGTGCAGACCGGCCGGGGCTGGGCGCCGCGCGAGGTGTTCCGCAGCTCGGCCACTACGGGCCTGACGCGCTCAGCTCATCTGGTGCGCGACCCGGCGGCCTACCGTCGCCACGCCGCGCGGCTCTGGCGCGCTACCTACGGCCCGCTGACGCGCTTCACGTTCGGGGCGCTCCTGCCGAATTACCTCGAACAAGGCGACTCGTCGCTCGTGGCGATGGTGGCCCATTTTGCCCGCGCGGCGCGCCAGACCGCCGACCCATTCTTCCTGCGCGACCACGCCGGGCTGCTCGCCGCCCTTGACGCCGCCGCGCGGGCTGGCCGGACGCCCGTGCTGCTGGGTGTGAGCTACGCGCTATT
>JBKJUQ010000013.1:0-3362 GCA_046590685.1 Hymenobacteraceae bacterium | reverse complement strand
GGCCGGCCGGACCTACACGGTGCTGTGGTACGCGTTCCTGCTGGGCGCGGCGGCGTGGGTGGTGCTGCGGGTGCTGAAGCTCGACATTACGGGTGTTTTCCGGCGGGCGCCCCGCCTGGCGCCGGCCTACGACGTGGAGCTGGCCGAGTCGCCGTTTACCGACGACTTGGCCGCGCGCCTGGCCGATGCTGAAGCCCGCGGCGACTATCGCCTTGCCGTGCGGCTCGGCTACCTGACGGCGCTGCGCGCCCTGGCCGACCGGGAGCTGATCGAGTGGCTGCCCGACAAAACCAACCACCACTACCTGCGCGAGCTGCCCGCCGGCCCGCTGCGCGAGGCCTTCGCGCCCCTCACACGCCAGTTTGAGCTGGCGTGGTACGGCGAGGTGATCCCGTCAGCGGCCGAGTACGTCGGCGTGCGCGAGGCCCGCGCCGTGCTCACGCGGGCGCTGCACCCCGTTTCCGCCCCCGCTGCCTGATGGATACTCGCTTTCGTATTTACCTGGGCGTACTGGTCGCGCTATTGGTGCTCTACGCCGTGGCCGAATCGCAGCGGCCGCCGGAGCTACGCTGGGATCACACGTACCAGAACCAGGACAAGATTCCGTTCGGCACCTACGCGCTCGTGGAGCTGCTGCCGGATTTGTTCGAAACGGATGAGGTGACTATCAGCCGCGCGCCGGTGAGTGAGCAGATTGCCGAAAATTCTCCGGCCGCAGACGAAGCAGGCGAAAAGGCTCCTTCCGAATTCATCAGCGAAATAAGTCAAGGAGATACTATTGTTTCGAATGCTGACTCAACAGTCATCGTCAATCCAAACGTTACGGACACCACTACTGCATGGATATCCTGGACGAAAGACGCTAGTAATTTTTCAGAACCACCCTTACCAGCAAGAGCAAGCCAGGCAATAAATTACGTATTCATAAGTCCTCAAGTAAACTTTGATTCGCTCGACACCGAAGCATTATTAAGATTTGTCTCGCTAGGTCATCACGTTTTCATTGCAGCCGATGGATTACCACCCCAATTATTAAAACGGCTCAACCTGAGTGTACGGCAATACGCACCATCGACGCATACCCGTGATTCGGTGAGGCTTTTTATTAATGGAGACTCAACCAGCCGGGCGTATAGATTTGCTGCGAGCGACATCGGTTATGTCTTTCGGCAATTACTGCACGCTCAGCGTCCAAAAGAAGATACCCCTACCGGAATTGCCCCGTGCGTTTCCAGCATCAACTCACTTGCAGTTGACAGTAAAAATCAAGCAGTGTTAGTTAGTGCCAGCTATGGCTTTGGCGATATCACGCTCTGCTCGGTGCCCACGGCGTTCACCAATTACTTCGTGCTGCGGCCCGCCACGGCGGGGTTCGCGTGGCAGGCGCTGAGCAGCTTGCCGCGCGGGCCGGTGTGGTGGGATGAGTATAGCAAGCAGGGCCGCGCTGGCAGCGACTCGCTGCTGCGCGTGGTGTTTAAGTATCCGGCGCTCAAGCTGGCATTCTGGCTGCTGCTGGGCGGGGGGTTGCTGCTGCTGTGGGTGGGCGGACGGCGGCGCCAGCGCGTCATTCCGGTGGTGAAGCCGCTGCCGAACAACACCCTGCAATTCGTGCGCACCGTGGCGGGGCTGTACCGGCAGGGCGACAACCACGCCGCCATCGCGCACCGCAAGATCGACCTGTTCCTCGACTTCCTGCGCACGCGCTACAAAGCCCCCACCGACGACCTGAACGCCGAGTCGTTCCGGGCGCTGCTGGCCCAGAAGGCGGGCCTGCCGCGCGCCGACGTCGACGAGCTGCTGCGCCGGCTCAACGGCGTGCGCGCCTCCAGCTACGTGAGCGACGGCGAGCTGCTCTGGCTCAGCCAGACGCTGAGCGAAGTCCGGAAGCGCTAAGCCGCGGTCGTGCTCCGTGCCTACTCCAGCACGTCGCTGGCGTCGTCTTTATTGGCGCCCATCGGGAGCTTGCGGTCGTCGATGTTGGGCGGCGGCGGCGGGCCGATAAAGTCGAGCGGCAGGAGCGGCGCCAGATCGAGCGTGTCAGCGGTGGTGTCGCGGGCCGTGACGATGAGATCGCGCGCCGGGCCGTTGAGCGTTACGCCGGGCCATACTTTCTGGTAGTCGATATCGGAGATCAGCCCGCGGTCGTGCATCAGCTGCGAGATGAGCTTGAAGAAGTAGCGGCCCTTGCCGCGCAGGTTGCCGTAGGCGTCGAACGACTGCCGGTACTTGCGCGGCGCGGGGATGATGGACGCCAGAAACAGGCTTTCATTGAGCGCCAGATCAGCGGGTTGCTTGCCGAAGAAGAAGCGCGCCGCTTCCGTGACGCCGTAGCGCTTCGGCCCCCACTCGATCACGTTGAGGTACACCTCAAACATGCGTTCCTTGCTCACGAAGCGCGGCTCGTTGTGCTCGATGATCCACGTCATGAGCACTTCTTCCACTTTACGGCCGATGGTTTTCTTGCGCGTCAGAAACACGTTCTTCACCAACTGCATCGACAGCGTGGAGCCGCCGCGGGCGAAGCGCCGCTCGCGCAGGTTCTGAATCATCGACTTCCGAAACGCGCTCTCCATAAACCCCTGGTGAATGAAAAAGCGCGGGTCTTCGGCCGTGATGATCGCGAGCGGCAGGTACGGACTTACCTCGTCAAAACGCACGAACTCGGGGTTCGACGGCCCGACCATAAACGTCTTGATCGAGTCGCCCTTGTCGTTGTAAGCCGTGTACGGAAACTCCCGCGCCAGCTTGCTCAAATCGGCCGCGCCGAAGCGGGTGACGCGGAATTTCTTGCCCACCAGCGTCGAGTTGAGCACCAGCTGGTCGAGCTTCGCCATATCGAGCTTGAAGTCGAGCGAGTACTTGAGCCGCCCGGCCGCCTGCATGCCGTCGATCTCGTCGAACATCCCGCGCGGCAGCGACGCGAGCACGTCGTTGGCGGGCAGCTCGTTGGTGGTTACGTGCAGCTCGACCTGCTTGCTCGGCCGGAGCTGGATCGTGACGGTAGGGTACGCCACGAGCCGCCCGAGTTGCACGGCGGTGGGCTGATCGAGGGAGGCGTAGTCGGGGCCGAGCGTGGCGACGAACCGCGCCGCCGTTTCGGGGAAGATGATGTCGTGCGCCGCGAGCCGGGCGTGGTTCACGCGCAATCCCTTGAGGCGGGCCAACCCGCGCACGGTGCAGCGCTCGGTGCCACCGTCGTACTCTTTGCCGTCGAGCAGCAGCGAGACGGTATCGAGCGAGAGCCCCGCGTGGTAGCGGCGGCCGATGTAGGGCGCCGTCAGGCGGGCGCCGCGCCGCGCCGGGTACGCGATGACGGCCACCTGGTAGTCGTCCGGATCGAGGGTGCCGTTGAAGCGCACGTC